>JAEXCN010000524.1 GCA_023402175.1 Pseudomonadota bacterium
GCACAATCCAACGAGACCGGCTGAAAGTCTCGCCCCTCGGGGCGCGAGCGAACGACGACGAGGTGCGTGTTCCGGAAGCTCCGGTCTGCGTAGAAGACGTAGTTGCTGAGGTACTGTTCCGTCGGGATGACGTACGTGATCTCCGGATCGCCGTCTTCCTTGGCGGCACCGGAGAATTCGAGACCGGACATGTACGCGTAGACGGCGATCGGGTGATCGGCGTCCTGGCTCCTCACGACGAATGGGTCTCGCGTCGTGAAGAGTGCGGAGTCAGCGCTCGAGAGCTTCGTCGGTGCTCCTTCCGGCGGAGCCGGATCATAAGTGAGGACCGTATCCTCGGCAGCGGCGACGATACGGTAGAAGTACTCTTCCGAGCCTCTGTCCGCACGGCGCGACATATGCGGAACGGCGGCATACTCGTGCCCCCACGAGTGAATGGGCAAGAGCTGGAGCTGTGTCGTGTCGCACGCGTATTGGCCGGCCGGAATGAACATGCACTGGTGACCACCGAACACCGCGACCGGCTTCGTCGACGATATGCGGCTGCCAGACAGCTCCGTTCCTTGCTGGAACTGGATCACTTCACCGCGATTCAAACGATATTTCTGTGGGACGCCCTTGTCCGCTCCATCGACGCCGGGGCCGCCCGCGACAGTCGTGCTCGCGACGAGCGTGACTTCCGTGCCGTCTTCGGCGGCGACGAGCTGGGTCGTCGGCGACGCGGGGAAGGAGACCGAGCGCTCCCATGGACTGGTCACGATGTAATCCATTTTCCAGGCCGATATAGGAAGTACCATCGTTGCCGAAGGCGCAAAGGACTTGGCGCCGCCGAACGGATAAATCGTATACGTGTTGACGGGCGCGGAGGTCTTGATCCGGAATGACGTTGCTCGTTGCGTTCCCTCCGTACCGGTCTCCTCGAGCAGCGCTGGCGTGATGCCGGCTGGACACGGGACCCACATATCCTGCTTCGGCGGTCGCGACGGCAAGTGGCTCAGGAAGAGAACGGCCACGTCGCGCGGTTCCAGCTCCCCCGTGAACGGCTCGTACGTCGTACCGTCGCCGCCCGCACGAAGGACCCGAGCCGACGTAGCAAGGTCCACGGGGGTGCCCGCATATTCGGCTTCGATCCGTGCGGGCGTGGCCCACGTGTTCGTGATGATCGCGGCGAAGCACGAACCCCCGTTACCCATGTAGAGACTCGGCGGAAGGGCGGCGAACTCGCATCCCGCCGAGGACGTATTGACGAGCGTCGCATCGCATGCCGGCACGCAGGCGCCGTCCGCACAACCTTGATCTGGCGGGCACTGCCTGATGACGTGCGATTCGTCGCAAACGTCGACGATGGCGCGGAGGTCCCGCGAGCAGATCTCCGCGCTTCTGCAGCCGGGAGCGGCCGCATCCGAGCTCGTGTCGAAGTCGCGCTGCTCTCCGCGGAAAGGGTTCCGATCCTTTCCGCAGGCGACCGTCGCGGCGACCGCGATCCCGCCGGCGACGAGCACGTGAGCCGTGCGCGTCATCGAATGGGCTCCGGAACCGGATGAGCCGCGAGATCGATCGAGCCGCGTCCGAGCTCCCCGTGGGAGTTCGCGCCCCAGCATTCGACATTACCGTCCACCAGGGACGCGCACGCCGCTTCCCTCGTCGTCGCGAAGGAGACGACGCGATCGCCGAGCTGGGCCACCTCCATCGGATATTGCGCCGAAGGTTTGTCGTTGGGATCGACGCCGAGCGCGCCCGCCGAATTGGCGCCCCATCGGTACAGCCTTCCCGTCGCCAGAAGAGCGCCGCCCTGCTCGACCTGCTGCGAGGGGCCTGCGGAGTACGCCGACACCTTCACGTCGACGACGAGGTGCGTCGACGGAAGAAAGACCTTCCGAGACGACGTATCGCCGTTGCGAGGCGACCATTGCCAGAGCTGGGTGTCGGCGGAGAGGTACGCGAACGCCCACGCACCGACGACCGAAGAACGCTCGAGCGGGCCGGACCAAGGGGGATTGACCGACGTCTGCCCGGTCACGTGCGGGCCGATGTTGACGAGCACCCCGTCCTCTCGCAACCCGACGACCGTATCCATGGCCGGGAATCCCGCCGTGGCGATCGCGAGCGACGTGAGGGGACCCGGGAGCGTCGTGACGGCCTGGGGCGGAAACGGCGTGAGCTGCGCGGCGTCGATACCGTAAGCATCCCAAGCGAACCTGAATTCGGGCGGGAAGATGCCCCAGCAGTAGACCCCGCCTCCTTCCACGGCGATGGCGCAGGCCAATCGATGGCCGAGTTGCACGTCCTTGACCGGAGGGATGCCTTCGACGCGCGTCGGAACGGCGAGGGTCGGCTCCGTGTACGGGCGCCCCAACTGCCCCGCCTCGTTGCGTCCCCAGCAGAAGACCGCACCGTCCGAGGTCCGCGCGCAGGTGCCGAGGTTCGGTCCGACGCTGATTTGCACGACGGAGGAGAGCCCGACGACCGGCGCCGGCGTGGCGCCTTCGATCGCGGACACGGCAGCATTGCGACCGAGCGCGCCGTCTCCTCGAGCTCCCGGCGTGGCCGGAGGCTCGAGCGAGTCACGACCCCAGCAACGCACCGTTCCGTCGGAGAGCAATCCGCACACGTGTTGCCCGCCGTTGCCGCTCACGCTGACGTAGCAAGGCTCGTGCTTGCACGTGACCTCGCGCGGCTTCGGGCTGCCAGCGTCCTCCGGTCGACCGGAGTCGGTCGTGGGTTCTACGATCGGCGTAGTCGACGGCTCGGTGCTCGAATCGATCCCGGCGTCCTCCTCCAGACGACCGTTGTCCTCGTTGGAGGACGCGCACGAGAGTGCAAGAACACAGGCGGCCTCTGCCGCGAAGACAGCAGCCCAGCGCCTCATGGATTGCTCCCTTCCGCGCGGAGAGCGGCGAAGCCCACGCCGGACTCGAGACCTTCACCTGCAATCCACGCTCGACCTGCGGCGTTGCCCCAGAGCGAGTTGACGCGTCCAACGGGCACACCGTTGACGGCGGTGGAGGTGACATCGAGGGTCGTCCCGTTCCAGCGGTAGAGCAGGCAGCCGTTCGATAGCCAAGCAGCGCTGGCTGACGGCATCGATCCCACGACGTGGGAGCACGGAGCATTCATCGACGCAGACGCCGGAGGCATGGGGATGTCTTTCGTCATGAGGGGAGCACCGAGACTGCCATCGCTCGCAATCGGAACGAGTCGGATGGACGTCGTCGAGTCGTTGTAGAGTGCGCGATATCCAACCCAGAGCCAGAGCTGGCGCGGATTGGCCTGCCCCGGCGTTCCGAACATGCCAAGGACGGGCTTTCCCTCGTCGAGAAGCGTGACCGTCCAGCTCGTGCCGTCGTAGTGCGCAATGGCCCCGCGGAGCGCCCAGGGATACCAAGTACAGTCGTCGAGCACGCAACGCTCGCCGCCGACGTAGATATCTGAAGGACCAAATCCCCAAACGCTCGACCAGCGATAAAAGCCACCGTCCGAAGGCCAAATCGGAATACCGAGATCGTCGCTCGTGAGCCCGCCGTCAGCGGCGTCACCGAATCGGTACACAGCCGACTGTCCGTTGTTCTGGCGAACGACCTCCCAGAGGACGTTCGCGCTCGCGTCGAGCCAGCTGGCGTCGACGGCAAACGAGGTCGCGAGCTCCCGGAACTCTGGCGCGGCCGCTCCCTGCGTCGAATATCGAATGACCTTCCTATCGGTGGCCACCCATACGTCGTCCGCCTTCGAGGTCCAGACTCCGTGGTGAGCTCCCGAGGGATCGATCATGGTCGGATGAACGTGATGCCACGCCTTGCCATCCCACCGCAGGACGCCGTTCGTACCCACCGCCCAGGCGGACTCGTCGAGCGCCGAGACGGCGAGGAGCGGGAACGAGACCGGCAGTGGCGTCGCGCAGAACCCGTCCGGACTGCATGTCGCGCGGGGCGAAGCATCCTGCTCGGGCTGTCCAGCGTCGGCCGTTCCAGCCTCCGGGTCTTTCGCCGGAGCCGCCGCATCTTCGCCAACCGGAGTCGGTTCGTCGGGACGCGAAGTCGTGTCCGTTTCCGCACATGCGATCGGCACGAGAAGGGCAGGGATCACACCGAGCGCTCGCAGGATGGCGCCCCGAGCTCGTCCGAAGTTCATTTTTCACCCTCCTTGGAGCGCAAGCGCAGCATCGTCCCGTCGCCAGCGATCCACACGTCTTTGCTCGACGAGCCCCAGACGGAGAGCAATTTGGGCTTGTTCGTCTCACCGTCGAACGGCGTCGAGAGCTTCGTCCAGCTCGTTCCGTCCCAGTGGAGGACCGTTGCTGCTTCGCCGACGACCCACACGTCGTCCGGGCCGAATCCGAAAACCCCGTACAGATCGGTGCTCACCGGGTTCCCTACGAACTCGAACTTCTTCGTCGGCCGCGAGCTTGCGGTGATGCGTCGAATCGCACCTGCCTCGCCCACGAGCCAGACGTCGTCACCGTGCGCCCACGCAGCGGTGAGCGGGAGCTCCGCCCGCGCGTCGAACTCCGTGACTTCCCAGTCGGCGAGCCCGGCATCCGGCGCCGCTGCCGGCTGACTCGCGCGGAAGGCGCAGCTGCGACCAAGGGCGCGATAGCAGAAGCCCGCAAACCAGACTTCGTCCTTCCGCGCCGTCGTGATTGCGAGAATTTGCTGCGTGTAGACCCGTATCGCCTCGGGGGTTTTGGGCTTGTCGTCGACCCACCCGGAGAACCGCTCGACCGGAGTACGGTCGTAGTGGCGCCTGTGACCAACCCAAACCGCATCGCCCAGGCCGTGCAGCGTGGCCGGCAAGTAGGAAACGTATCCACTCACGTCGGGATATCGGAAGGTCGACCAACTCGTCGCTTTCGGCCCCTTCCATCCCGTCCCGTGCCGGATGCGATCTCCTTCGATGATCCACACATCGTCGGGACGTTCGAGCCAGACGCCCCTCGCCGTGTAGACGAGCGAGCCGTCGGGCACTTCGGTCTCGGCCACTTCCCACTGAGAGCCATTGAAGTGAGCGATGAGGCCTTGGTTGCCGACGGCCCACACATCGGAAGCGCTCGACCCCCGGATGCTCGTCACTGACCACTTCGGCGGAAACGGAACGTCGACGACGCACAGCCCCGATGCGCTGCAGTTCTCGACGCCTGCCTCCGTGACGACGTCGCTCGAGCCGGAGTCGCCGGCGGCCGCGGCTTCCGGGGCCGCCGCGTCGTTTTGATCTTCGGTGACCGCTCTGGAGCTCCCGTCCTCCGCACACGCGGCGAAGCTGCCGACTGCCGCCGGCACGATCCAGAGAGCCCACGACATCCTTGCTACGCGCCTCATTTGATCGTGCACTCCTCGGTGGTGCAGCGCCCGTCGACGCACGCTTGACCTTCGATCGCGTCGCATCGAACCCCGCACGCCCCGCAGTTCTGAGGATCGCTGGCGAGGTTGGTCTCGCAGCCGTTGGTGGTCATGCCGTCGCAGTTCCCCCAGAGAGCGGCGCATCGGAAACCGCAAACCCCGTTCGTGCAGGCCCGCGAAGCGTGATCGTCCGTGCCGTATTCGCCCTCCGGACACCCGAAGCCACAGGCCCCGCAGTTGTTCACGTCCGTGTCGAGCGCGGTTTGAGAGCAAGGCGCGCCACATCGACAGATGCAGCGGCCGCCCTCGCAGATCTCGCCCTGGCTCACGAGACACTTGTTTCCGCACCCGCCGCAGTTCAGCGGGTCATCGAACGTATTGACCTCGCAGCCGTCTCCGTTCGCTTTGTCGAAGTCGCCGTTGCAATCCTGATATCCCGTCTGGCACCCGGGCTTGTTGCACTCGCCGGCTCGGCAGTCATAGTTCGCGTTCCACTCCGGCGGGAACGGCGGTTGGTCATTGTCGGGGCAGAGACTTCCGCAGGCGCCGCAGCTTCCCCAGATGGTGCATTCGCACGTTGGAGACAAGATGTTCCCCAGACACGCGTGATTGGCGGGGCACGCTAATCCACATTCGCCGCAATCCGTGTTACTGACCAGGTTGGTCTCGCAGCCGTCCTCGACGAGACCGTTGCAATCCGCGTATCCGGTCTCGCAGGACAATTTGCATTGTCCGTCGACGCATTGCATGGCGCCGCGCATGTTGAGATGGCCGCCGCCCGTGAGCTGCGGGCACACGTTGCCGCATGCACCACAGTTGTCGTCGTCGCTCAGGAGATCGGTGCACGGGAATTGGCTGTGCGGACACGTCGCGTGCCCCGGGGGACACTTCGCGGACGGGCAGAGGCCGACGGCGCTCGAAGCGTCCGCGGAGCCGCCGTCCGGTGTAGAGAAGATCGGCGCCGAAGCATCGGGACGCGTGGCGATGAGCACGTCGTCGGACGGTGCGGACGTGCACGCAAAGACGAGCGCGCCCAGCAGGCCGAGGAGAAGAAGGCTGGTCGTTCGAACCGTCATCGGTCCTCCATGGAAGAGAGAAGCGAACGAATGCGGGCGTCGTATGGACTGCTCGGGTTTGCCGCGACATAGTCGCGAGCAAGCGAGCGAGCGCCGCTTCGATCACCGGCCGCGAATGCAGCCTCGATCCGCATCACCTTCGCTTCGAGGGCGAACTGCCCTGCGGGAAACTCTCGGTCGTGTCGGTCGATCGCTGCGAGGCATGCACGAACATCGCCGTTCGTCAG
>JAEXCN010000021.1 GCA_023402175.1 Pseudomonadota bacterium
CCCGAGCATCGCCCTGCTTCTTCGCGCTCGCGAGCGGGTGGGCCGCGTCGTAGACCGCGAGCAGATGAGCGACGGAGACATGCGTGTAGCGCTGCGTCGTCGAGAGCGAGGAGTGCCCGAGCATCTCCTGGATCGCTCGCAGGTCCGCGCCTCCGTCGAGGAGGTGCGTCGCGCACGTGTGTCGGAGCGCGTGCGGATGCAGGTCGGCCCGTCCGACGCCGACGAGCCCGTAGCGGCGGACGATGAGCTGAGCCGCGCGTGGACCGAGGCGACGTCCTCGCGTCGAGACGAACACCGCTTGCGGATCGAGGTGCCCAGTCTTCGCATGCGCGAGCTCGGCGCGTACGGCGAGCCACGCGCGCAGAGCCTCCTCGGCCTTGCTTCCGATCGGGACGAGACGCTCCTTGCGGCCCTTTCCCATCACGCGCACGCTCCGCTCGGAGAGCGAGAGATTCGCGAGCTCGAGACCACACGCTTCCGAGACGCGGAGGCCTGCGGCATAGAGCAGCTCGAGGAGCGCGCGATCGCGTAGCGCGACGGCCTCCTCCGCACGACGGGCACCGGTGTTGTCGGGATCGGGCGACTCGATGACGATCGCAGCATCCTCGGCGGAGAGGAACGTCGGAAGCTCCCGGCGCACCTTCGGGCTCGCGAGCTCGGCGGCGGGGTTCACGTCGCTGTGCCCCTTCTGCTTCATCCAGCGACAGAACGCACGCACGCTCGCAATCTTGCGCGCGATGCTCGAGGGCTTGCACGTCCGCGCGAGATCGCCGAGCCATGCGCGGAGCACGTAGACGTCGAGCCGCGGCGTCGAACGGCCTCCCGGGCGCTCGGCCGCACGCTCGGTGACGAACGCGAGGAGGGCGTCGAGGTCGCGGCCGTAGGCCGAGACCGTGTTCGGCGAGGCGTGCTTCTCGGACTCGAGATGGGTGACGAATGCGTCCTTCAGCTCGGCCAGCTGCACGCGACCAACCTACCCTGAGTCGTTGATCTCCGGCCACTTGTGCGCGTCCGGTCGGAAATCGCACCTGCCGTGATCAATCGCGATGGGGCCGAACATCAAGGCAGGTGAAGCCCTGTCCTGGTGTGCCCGTCCCGATGACCGCCCGGTCTGCCGACGGCTCGCGCGCCCCGCGGCCATTCTCGGTCGCGCCGCGATTTTTCAGATGCTTCACGTCGCACGGCTGGCACAACGCCGCCTGCAAGGTACCCCGCCGCTGGTCGCCGATGAAGCTCCGGAACCTCCTCTCGCTCATGTCCGCAGGTGCAGCGCTCCTCGGTCCCTCGCCGGCGAATGCTGCCGATCCCGAGGCCGTGCGGCTCGAGGTCGACGCTCCGCCCGGCTGTGTCGACGAGAGCGCATTTCGCGACGAGATCGGCGTGCTCGGCGGGCACTTCCGCGACGCGAACCTCGACGATCGCGCACGCACGTTCCGGATCGAGGTCGCCCGAGGAAACGACGACGTGAAAGGACGGCTGATCGTCCGCGACCTCGTTTTCCGAGAGAGCATCCGCGAGCTCCGCGCGCGAAGCTGCGTCGAGGCGATACGCTCGCTCGCGCTCTTCGCCGCGACGGCGCTCGACCAGGCGCCTCCTCCCCTGTCGCCTGCCCCGAGCGAGGCAGCGAGCCCCCCTCCTCCACTCTGGCCGGCGCCGACGCGCGAGACGGATCGGACTCGGCTCGAGCGCGCTCCGCGACTCGGCTCCGGCGGGTTGACGGTCGGCGGCGTGGGGGGCGTCGGCACGAGCACCTCCGCCGGCTTCCATGCCTCCGGCGCGCTGCGGTTCGGTCGCACGACGCGGCTCGGTATCGCCGGCGCGATCGTGCACGAGGAGCGCGCCGTCAATCGCGCGACGGCTCGAGAGGAGTCGCGCGGCCTCGCGAGCCGTGTCGGTGCGCTCGTCGGATGGGGCGCGCCGTGGAACGACGGCATCGTCGGCTTCGCGACCGAGCTCGGTATCGCGTGGGGCGAACGTCACGGCGCAACGATCCCGGCGAGGCCAGGGGAATCGTGCGACGGCGCCGTCTTCGGTCCGAGCCCATGCTTCGACCGCACGCGCGCGATACCCGCGCGCTGGAGCTTCGTCACGGCGTACGTCGCTCCGCAGCTCGTGCTCCAGGTGCCGTTCAAGGACGTACCCGTGCGGCCGATCGCTTCGCTCGGCCTTCTGTTCGCGCCTGCCGGGATGATGGCCGCAACCGCCGAGACGGGAATCGTATGGCAAGCGTGGTGACGCGCGCGGGAGTGCTCGACGTCGCCGGCGATCCCTCCGCGTTGCACGAGCTGCGCGTCCGCCACGTCGTCGAGGAGCACTACGACTTCGTCTGGCGATCGCTGCGTCGACTCGGGATCACTGAAGAGTCGGTCGACGACGCCGCGCAGCAGGTCTTCTGCATCTTCGCGCGCCGCGCGACGGAGGTCGCGCCCGAGAAGGACAAGACGTTCCTCTTTGGCGTCGTGATCCGTGTGGCCCAGAACGCGCGCCGCTGCCGCGCGCGGCGGCCCGAATAC
Organism: Pseudomonadota bacterium; assembly: GCA_023402175.1. Taxonomy (GTDB): domain Bacteria; phylum Myxococcota_A; class Polyangia; order Polyangiales; family Polyangiaceae; genus Labilithrix. The sequence goes on from JAEXCN010000021.1 coordinate 2,514, forward strand.
GCCGACGAGGAGCGGCTCGCCCGCGTGCCCAGCGAGCAAGCGAGCCCCGAGGAGCTCCTCGAAGAGCGCCGAGCCCGCGCGCTGCTCGATGCGCTGCTCGACGAGATGCCGATGGAGCTTCGGACGGTGTTCGTCTTGTACGAGATCGAAGAGATGACGATGGTCGAGATCGCAAGGGTCCTCGACATGCCGAACGGCACGGTCGCCTCGCGCCTCCGTCGCGCGCGCGAGCTCTTCGAGACGCTCTCCGCAGGCGTCCGCGAAAGGACCTCACGATGAACGAGCCGATGCGCCTCTCGGCGAGCGGAAGCCCGATCGCGAGGCAGCTGCTCCGTGCAGGCAAGCGCGAGCGCCCGCGCTCGAGCGCAAAGCTCGAGGCCGCCGCGGCGGCGGTCCTCGTGGGTTCGCAGCGATGGTCGCTCTTCACGCTGCTCCGTAACCAGTGGCTCGCGGGCGCACGGTTCGGGCTCTGTTTCGTGGCCGCCAGCGTCGGCGCGTGGGCCGTCTGCGCAAGGGCGACGACGTCCGATACGACGCTGGAGGCGGAGCCGTTGATCCGCGCCGACGTCGTCGTCGAGGTCCGTGCACGCGTCCCGGAGACGTTCCTCCTCGAGGACGAGCCCCATGCGGTAACGAAGAAGAGGCCCGGCGAGAGCGCGATGCGCATCCTCGGAGAACGCCTTCCCGAGTCGACGCGCCCCGTCTCTCCGCGCGAGGACCGGGCCCCTGCCGCGCCGAAGCGCGCCGAGCTCGATCTGCTTCGCGACGTGCGGATCGCGCTCGCCGGGGACGATCCGGCGCGCGCGCTCGCGACGCTCGACGAGCACGCGAAGCACTATCCACTCGGCGCGCTCCGCGAGGAGGCGGCGGCGCTTCGCGTCGAGGCGCTCGCCCGGTCAGGAGATGCAAGCGCCGCGCGCGCAGCCGCAGCGCGCTTCCGGACGCTCTACCCGAGCAGCCCGTACGCGGAGCGCGTTCGTTCGATCATCGAGCGGCTCCGGCGACCATGAGCGCCGAGAGCCACGGGCTCAGGGGAGTCGCTCCGCCATCCACACGTCGCCGCTGGCGTTCTGGCGCCGCTGGCTGTCGAAGTAGATGGTGCATTCGTCGGGGCTCACCCACGTGGGATTGTCGACGACGTCCGGTGCGCTGAGCTCCGCGACGCGCTCAGCGGGACCGAACTTGTCGTTTGGCCCGTCCCGCCTCGCGACGTAGACATCCAGCTCGCTCATGCTGCCGGAGGGCGAGCGCGAGAAGTAGATGGTCAGATCGTCGGGTGTCACGACGGGCCGCCAGTCCCAGCCGGTCCCGGCGAGCTCGTCGACGAGCACCGGATCATCGAAGCCACCGCCCGTTCGCTTCGCGGCGGAGTAGATGTGATAGTTGCCGCCGCCGCCACGCTTGGACGCGAAATAGATCCGCGTGCGGGTCAGGTACGGTTGGATCGTCTCGGCGGTCGACGCGAGCGCCGGGACTGCCGCGCGATGCACGAGCGTGCGCTCGGCCGTCAGCGTGGCGGACTCGATGCGGAGCGCTCCCTGATCCTCCGCCACCGAGAAGAAGAGAGTTCCGTCCGGAAGGAGGTGAGGATCGTTCACCGTCAGGTTCGGATCGGTGGCGATCGGCGTTGCTCCCTCGAAAGGCGCGCCCGGGCTCGGCCGCTCCGCGATGAAGAGCGCGCGCTTGTCGCTACGGGTGTCCCGGTTCGAGTGGTACAGCAGGAACGCGCCGTCCGGAGAGAGGCTGCCGCCTCCTTCGATGAACTCGCTCGCGACGCCCGCCACGAGCTTCGGCGCGCCGAATGGCTTCGAGCGATCGCATGCGGGCGCCGGGTTCGAGCCACCGTCTCCGGCGCCGGCTTCCGGGCCAGGGGCGCTGCCGCCGCCGCCGCCGTCCTCCACTTCAGGGTCGGCGCCAGGCGGAGTCGCCGCGCCGAACGACTCGCACGCAACCACGGTAAAGGCGCAGATCATCGAGGCCCAGCGCCGCTGCACGGACGCACAATACGTAGAACATCAGGGCTCGTCCACTACCGCCGCAGCGACGGCCTCGCGGCGATGCGAGTGCTAGGCTGCACTCCTTGTTCCGCCGGCTCTGGGAGAAACTGAAGACGCTCTGGAAGCTGGCAATGGCCGAGCGCGCGTCGCCGCGCGAGATCGGGTGGGCCGTCGGCATCGGCGCGTTCGCCGGATGCACGCCCGCCGTCGGCTTTCATGGTGCGCTCGCCCTCGGGCTCGCCACGCTGTTCAAGAAGAACCGCCTCTTCGCGTGGCTCGGATCGCGCATCTCGAACATGGTGTTCCTGCCGTTCATCGCCATCGCCGAGGTGCAGCTCTCGCATCGCGTCCGGACTGGCGAATGGGTGACGCTCGAGCGCGAGCACGCCGTCGATCGAGCGGGCGCGCTCTTCCTCGATTGGTGTCTCGGGACGATCCCGGTCGGAGTCGCGATCGGCTTCGTGATGGGGATGGGATCGTGGGCGCTCGCGCGCCGACGCGATCGCCGACGCGCCGAGAAGGCGTCCGCGACGACCACGCCGACGGCGATCGCGTCGGCCCTGCAAGCGGCGGAGACGCAAGACCGTCGCGAGACGCTCGCATCGGAAGCCGACGCCGAGACGCCGCTCTCGCAGCGGAAAGCCGCGACGGAGTAACTCAGGCCCCGGTCGTCAGGCGCAGGCGGCCTGGACCTCGGCGACCGTCTTCGGGATCTGCGTCGTGAGGTTCTCGGGCTCGCCATCGGTGACGAGGATGTCGTCTTCGATCCGCACGCCGATCCCCCGCCATTCCGGCGCGACCTTGTCGTTGCCCTTCGAGATGTAGATGCCCGGCTCGACCGTGAGGACCATGCCGGGCTCGAGCGAACGCGCCTTTCCGCCGACGTAGTAGTTGCCGACGTCGTGCACATCCATTCCGAGCCAGTGACTCGTCTTGTGCATGAAGAACGGCTTGTACGCCTCGTCCTTGATGAGCTGCTCGACCTCGCCCTTCAGGATCCCGAGCTTCACGAGACCGCGCGTGATGACGTCGACGCACGTGGCGTGAATCTGCTCGAGCGAGCTGTTCTTGCGCGTCTTGGCAATGCCGGCTTCCTGCGCGTCGAGCACGAGCTCGTAGATCGCCTGCTGCGCTTTCGTGAACTTCCCGCCGACGGGGAACGTCCGCGTGACGTCGCTCGCGTAGTAGTCGTACTCGCAGCCGGCATCGATGAGGAGGAGCTCGCCGTCCTCCATCTTCCGGTTGTTCTGCCGGTAGTGGAGGATCGTGGCGTTGTTCCCGGACCCGACGATGCTGCCGTAGGCGGGACGCTCGGAGCCGTTCATCCGGAACGTCTCGAGGAGCATCGCCTCGATCTGGAACTCGTGCATGCCGGGCGTCGTCGCCCGCATCGCGCGGATGTGCGCTTCGGCCGTGATGTCCGCGGCGCGGCGCATCGAGGCGAGGTCCTCGGTGGTCTTGAAGAGCCGCATCTCGTGCAGGATGGTGCCGGGATCGACGATCTCGACCGGCCACGAATACCCGAGCTTCGCGCGGGCGCGGGCGCGGTCGAGCGCCTCGAGCACCTTGTCGTCGAACGCGCGGTTCGGACCGAGCCGGTAGTAGAGGCGCGTGCGGTTCTGGAACAGCTTCGGGAGCTCCTCGGCGATCTTGTCGATCGTGAACGCCTCGTCGGCGCCGAAGTGCTCTTTCACGCCGTCGACGCCTGCGCGCGGGCCATCCCACGTCTCACGCTCCGGATCGCGAGGCCGGACGAACATCGTCGACTTCTTCTCCTTCGCGTCCAGGACGAGGACGGAGCCGGGCTCGGCGAATCCGGTCAAGTAGAAGAGATCGGAGTCCTGGCGGTACTCGTGCTCGACGTCGTTGTTGCGCGTGAACACCGGCGCCGAAGCGAAGAGCGCGACCGACTCCGGGTCCTTCGCGGCGATGGCGTCGACGAACGCACGACGACGCTTGCCGTAGAGCTCACTGTGGCACGTGCACATGGCCTTTCAATGCCACGGGCCCGCTCCCGACACAACCGGCGGTCCCGCTCGAACACGCCTGGCGATGCGACGATCTAGACGACCTTCGGGCGTCTGTACCGTGTGATGCCAATCGCTCGCCCTAGGCCTCGTCGGTCATCGTGTCGCGCAGCGGCGCGAGCCGATCCGTGCTGTTGCTCGGCATGACCTCGACCAGCTCGATCATCGCCGTCGATCCGCTCGCGTGGAGGATGCGCGCGTCGACCGCTTTCTCGACGGCGTCGCCGAAACGGCGGACGAGCGCCGGATCGTCGATCCACGGGAGGTACCCGGTCTCGAGCGCCACGTGCATGCGATCTCCCATCACGTTCCGCACACGCCCAACGGCACGGTACTGAGAAGCCTCGATCTCGATCACGTCACTGATGGCAAACGACATACGGATCCCGGGCCTCTCGATCAGCTCTTCGGACGAGGGCACGCGAGCGAGCACACGGAGCACTTAGCCCCCATTCGGCGTGGTGACAACCGAGCGCGGAAAATTCCGCCGCGGCGAATACGACGATCCGCGCGTGCAATCTCGCTCGGGATGGCTGCGCGCGTCACTCCATCAACGAGAACACGACGAAGAGCACGCCGAGGATCGCGATCCCTGCGAGCGCGAGCAGCAACAGGCCCGACGCCCGACCGATCGTCGGGCCCGACGTCTTCCACGCAGTTCGGGAGCCACGCGCGCCCCTCGTCCGACCGGGCGGCGGGACCGACGGCATCGTGCCGGGCGGCGGTGCCGACGGCATCGCTCCGTGATGTGGACCGGCCCCCTGCATCGGCGCGTGCTGCATCGCCGGCGGCGCGCCGGGCGGAGGCTGCGACGACGGCTGCGGCTTCGCCTCGTAGTGATAGGCAACGATGTTCGCCGGAGGCCCGAGATCGGCGGGCTGCGGCGGCGGCACATCGACGACAGGCTTGTCCCCTCGTCCGCGGACGCGGCGTGGCGCGGGCGTCATCGGCGCGCTCACCTGGACGGCGGGCGCACGGGCCCGCGCCTCTTCCGGCAGATCGAGAGAGAGGACCGTCGCTCCGAGCTTCAGCATGCGCGGCCGTTCCCACTCGACGCGCGTCCCCTGGTAGACCGCCGAGCGCCCGAGCCAGGAGCCACGCGTCGATGCCGCGTCGTAGATGAAGACTTTGTAGCCGCGGCGAACGATCTTGATGTGCTCACGCGAGACCTCGCGGTCGTCGAGCACGAGATCGGCTTTCGGGCTCCGTCCGATGACGTACTCGCGGTTCTCCGCATCGAGGAGGAGCTCGTCGCCGAAGTTCTGTCCCTCGACGACGCGGATGAGGGCGCCGCGGTGCTCGCCGCCTTCGGATTGGCTCGGATCGTGACCGTCGAGCGCGAGCACGACGCTGCCGATCTGTATCTCGTCGCCCGGGATCACGAGCCGGCGCTGCCCGGCATCGAGCGGCACGTCGCCGACGGCACAGTCCGGGCCGACGGCGATGAGGGCTACCTCGCTGATCTTCGCGTGCTCGTCGTCGACACCTGGGACATCGACACGGACGTCACACGACGCCGAGCGTCCGATCGTGAGCACGCGTGGCCCGAGCTCGATGCGGCGGGTCTCGCGAAACGACCCCCCGGGAGGAACGACGAGATGCACGCGCTTCGTAGTCTCGCACGTTCTTTCGCCCGCTTGTAGGCGTTCCGCGTGCCGCGCGGCGAGGTGCGGCGCCGAGCCCTCTCCGCACTCTTCTTGGCCCGGAGGGAAGCGGCGCGGGACACTTCGGCCCGAAACGGACCACTGGTCCAGCTGCCTGGAAATCGAACATGGACGACCGCCGCCGCCGCCGAAGCTCCGACCCGCTCGTAGCTCTCCACTATCAGCTCAGCTCGACGCGAGCGCGGAACGATCTCGACGCCATCGTCGTCGCCGACCCGTCCGGGGTCGTCGTCGCCGGTGCTGGATCCTGGCCCGTCTGCGAAGAGCTCGCAGCGTATGCCCCGCTGCTCGCCGACGGTGAATGGGCCTCGATGAGCAGCCAGGTCTCCTCGCGTGTCGAGGCGCTGCGCCGCGAAGTCGACGTCCGCTCCGTGTCGATCGGAGGGCAGGAAGTCCTTCTCTGCTCACGCCAGAAGCGGCGCCTCGAGGCCATCGAAGCGATCGAGGCCGGCGCGAAGGACCTCGACGAGGCCGCTCGCGGCGTCAGCCGCATCCTCACCACGGTCGCGGCGTGATCGGCCCGAACGCCGATCGAACGCCTCAGGTCTAACGCGTCGCGTTGACGCCCCTCACGCCCAGGACTAAGGGTTTGTCATGAGCGACGAGGAAGCTCCGCCGCCGAACGAGAGCGTTCCGCCCGAGAGCCCACACGAGCGCGGGGGGACCAAGGAGGGGCGACGTCGGCGACTCGAGGGAGTCATCCCCGAGATCGTGCGTCGGGCCGTCGAGCTCGGTGTCGAGAAGGCGCAGGAGGCGCCCGACAACCTCAAGTCGTTCGTCGGCGATCTGAAGCTGCCGAAAGACATCGCTCATTACCTCCTCCAGCAGATCGACGAGACGAAGAACGGTCTGTTCCGCGTCGTCGCCAAAGAGATACGCGACTTCCTCGAGCACACGAACTTCGCCGGCGAGGTGCAGAAGCTCCTCACGACCGTCCAGTTCGAAGTCAACACGACGATCCGCTTCACGCCGAACGACGGCCGTCCGAAATCGTCGTCGAAGGATCGGGACAGAGATCGAGAGAAGGCCGACGACCTCGGTGATGGCGAAGACGGCGAGGATGAAGACTCCGCGCACGCGCAAGAAGAAGCGGAGTCAGGCGAGCGACGTCCGACTCCGCTGCCCAAGCCCGAGGTGAAGACCGCCGTCCACGTGCGGCGCGACGACCGCGAGCGACGAAGACGACGCGATCGCGACACCTGATATCGACCGAGTGGAGTATGCTGCGCGCCATGAGCAAACCGCTCCGAGCGGGGGGTGAGGTCGATAGCTGGTGCACGAAGTGCAAGCTTGTCTTGAATCACAGGATCATCGCCATGGTCGGCGGCGCGCCGGTGCGCGTCGAATGCTCGACCTGCGGGTCCCATCACAATTTCCGGGCACGCGCGCCCGGTGAAAAGGCTCCGTCGACGGGAACGTCGCGGGCGTCGGGCTCGTCGTCCACGCCGCGTTCGACGCGCGCCACGTCCGTAACCAAAGCACAACAGGCAGCGCTCGATCGCGAGCGTTCGTGGGAGAAGGCCGTCTCCGGCAAGGCGGTCAGCGAGTTCAAGAACTATCGCGTCGATCAGACGTTCGCCGAGGGCGACCTGATCCGCCACAAGAAGTTCGGCGACGGCGTCGTCACGCGCGTGCTCGATCCGAGGAAGGTCGAGATCCTCTTCAAGGACGAGCCTCGGACGCTGGCGCAAGGCCTGACGGACTGAGCGAGGGGTACCGGCCCGCGCGGTAGAACGACGGAGAGCTCGCCTTTCGACGAGCTCTCCGTTCGCGCGTCACGTCACCACCAGCCACCCCAGCCCATGCCGAGGCCGCGGCCCCAACCGAGGCCGCCCCAACCGAGGCCGCCCCAGGGCATGCCCCAGCCGCCCATGCCGCCCCAACCCAGGCCGCCGAAGGGCATGCCCCAGCCGCCCATGCCGCCCCAACCCAGGCCGCCCAGGCCGCCGAACCACTTCTCGGACTGAGCGTCGTCAGTCACAGCCTCGTCGGTCGGAGGCGCGAGGTCGGGCGTCGTCGCCTGCTCGCTGAGTCCTTCCGTCGTCTCCTCCGTCGGCGTCGCGACGGACTCGTCCGTCGTGAGCCCCGCGGAGGTGTCCTCGAACCCGGTCGTCTCGTCACCGACAGGGCTCGCGCATCCCATAAGCACGAGTCCGGATCCGAGGCCGATGGTCATCACTCGGTTGAGAGTAAACATGGTTCACGTACCTCCTTCGCGGGGGCCGGGGTGCATTCGCGAGGCCACGATGCAGCTCTGCGAGCGCTGCTCCTCACTTCGCCGAGGACGAGGACGGTTTGCGCGTCGCGACACCGCACGAAGGCGCTCGGCCATGTCGTGACCGGCTCTGCCACCTGCGATGTCTGCGTCGTCATCGATCAGAAGACCGCGCGAGCGTTGCGGTCGACCCACGCTCGGCGCCGCTTCGAATCAGCGCGTCTGCGCCCGTGCCGCGGTGCAGATGTTCGCTTCGTCGCGAGATGCGCCGCGCACGCGTCGGACGCACCCAGGCGTTCGCGACGCCCGAGATGATCGTGCGCGCTCTTACAGAGATGCATGCGTTCGACGATGTCCTCGCGCGACGGCTCACGCGTTCGAGCTCGAGACGACCGCGCTCACGGACGAGGCGGCGGCGTCGTTCCGAGGCTCGAGCCGGACGCTCCGCGCGTAGGACTCCGCAGCGGGGACGCGAAGACGAGCCAACTTGCCAAGCACACCCGCCGTACGCTACTTCGTCTCGCGGTCGCGCGGCGCTCGGGTCCTGCCAGGCATTCGGGCCAACGACCTCGAGGGAGGCTTTGCGATGAAGAAGACTTTCGCTTTCGCTCTTGCCGTGCTCAGCGTCGCGATCATCCCCGCGTGCAGCAGCGAGGATACGGACGGCGGTGGGGACGGCAACGCTGACGACGTGGTCAACGTGCAGGTGACCAGCAACCAGTTCACCCCCGCGTCAGTAAAGGTCAAGGTCGGTCAGACGGTGCGATGGACCTGGGCCGGCGGCATCCACGACGTCGTCTCGGGCACGAGCTGCCAGGACGACGGGAAGTTCAAGAGCGGCGCCCCGATGGGCGGCGGAACGTACGAGAAGAAGTTCGATACCGCAGGCACGTTCCCCTACTTCTGCACGCCGCACTGCCAGATGGGGATGAAGGGCGAGGTCATCGTAGAGTGATGCGCGCGCCCGTCCCGCTCGCGTCGCCCATCTTCACGATGGGATCCGCGAGCGGGCTCGTGGTGCTCGTGCTCGCGTCGATCCTCGCGAGCAAATCCGCGAGCGCGGATCCGTCGCCGCTCGCTCCGCACGATCGCGAAGAACGGCTCACGGCGGCCCCTTCCCCTGCCGACGAGCGCGCGCGCCTCGACGACGAAGCGCGCGCGCCGGCGACCGACGTCCGCCTCGCGCCTTCGGCAGCGGGCGTGCTCGGAGCATGGCTCGTCGCTGGTCCGTTCAAGGCATCACGCCCGGCGCTCGACGCAGCGCCTGTCGGCGTCGACGAACGAAAGCTCACGCCCGTGCTCGGCGGAGCGCTCGGCGGCGAGCGCGATCTCGGGAACGGCAAGCGGAAGCCTGCCGCGCGCTGGACGCTCGTCTCGAGCGGTCCTCCGCCGAGCGGCGCCGCACAGGACCCTGGGGCCGAAGGCAGCCGGACCGTCGATCTGAAAGCCAACTTGGAGGAAGGCGGCGGCTCGGATCTGGTCGCGTACGCCGCCGGTCGACTCCACGTGGAGAAGCCGGGCAGGCACTACTTGATACTCGGCGTGGACGACGGCGTCCGCGTCACCGTCGACGGAACCGTCGTCCTCTCGCGCGATGATGCCCGGCCCGTTCGCGACGACGACGACGTCATCGCGCTCGACCTCGCGGCGGGTGATCACGACGTGGTGCTCAAGCTCCACCAGCGCGACGGCGCATGGGCGTTCCGCGCCAAGCTCCTCGACGCCTCGCTCGCGCCGCCGATCGGGGCCTATCTCGCGCTGCCCGGAACGACGGCCGAAGACGCACGGGCGCTCGCCGCGCGGATGTCGTGGCTCCTCGTCGATCGCGCCTTCGACGCTCGCGCGACGCCGCCGCGCTATCGGCCCGTGTTGACCGTGCGCTACCCGGAAGGAGCTCCACGCGGGGTGTCGATCCCGGTATCGGCGAAGCTCACCGGCGTGCCCGAAGCTTCTGCCTTCGACGTACGCGCCGGGGCCGTCGCCGTGACGGCGGCAGGCGTCACGGACCTCGTCGTGACGTTGCCAGCGATCGATCCGTGGACGATCGGTCCTGCGACGCTCGAGAGCACGGTCGCCGGCCGCGTCGTCCGGTCGACGATCGCCGCGCGCCCGCAGTCGGAGCAGGCACTCGTCCGGACCGAGCGCGCGCTCGCTCGCGTGAAGGGCGACGAGCCTTGGCTCGTCCCTGGCTCGATCGACTCGGTGCGGTTCCTCGCGCGGCGTCTGTCGCGGTTCATCGCACGCGGCGACGCTTACGCGGAGGCACAGGCCGACGACGCGCGCGAGCTCGATCGACTCGCCGTGAACCTCGACCGGGGCGTCGATCCCTACGACCGCCGCACCGGGATGATGCGGCGCGCGCTCGTGACGCCGTTCGACGGCGGACCGAGCGAGCTCGGGCTCTACATCCCGCCGTCGTACAAGCCGGGCGAAGCGCGCAAGTACCCGCTCGTCGTCGGGCTCCACGGGATGAACAGCTACCCGATGTCGATGATGCGAGCGCTCTTCGGTCTCGACGACGAGAAGAAGGATCCATGGTGGAAAGACCGCCATCCGATCCCGGACGCGCCACCGGTCGATGCGTTCGTGATCACCCCGTACGCGCACGGGAACACGATGTACCGCGAGATCGGCGAGGACGACGTCCTCTACATGATCCAGTGGGCTTCGAAGGTCTTCCCGATCGACGAGACGCGCATCACCATCACGGGTCCTTCGATGGGCGGCATCGGATCGGCGTCGCTGCCCTTCCACTACCCTCACGTCTTCGCTGCGGCCGCGCCGCTCTGCGGGTACCACAGCTACGTCATCCGTGCGGACATCGCCGCGCGCCCGAAGCGGCCGTGGGAGCGGCTTCTCCTCGAGGAGCGCTCGAACGTGTATTGGGCCGAGAACGGCGAGCACTTGCCGCTCTGGATCGTGCATGGCACACGCGACCTGCCGGAGGCGAACAGCGGCGTCCTGATCGAGCGCTACGAGAAGCTGAAGTACTCGATCAAGCACGATCACCCCGACGCAGGACACAACGTCTGGGGGATCACGTACGCCGAGCTGAAAGGGATGAAGTGGCTGCTCTCGCAGCGGCTCGATCCCCATCCTGCGCACGTGCGCTTCCGGACGATGCGCACGCGCTACTCGACGAGCGCGTGGGTCACGGTCGACGAGCTGGCGACCGAGACGTCGTGGGGCGACGTCGATGCGCGCGTGAAGAACCGGACGTCGATCGCGCTCACGACGAGCGGCGTTGCGGCGATGACGCTCGCGCGCGACGAGAAGCTCGTCGATCCGCGCGCGCCGGTCACGGTGACGGCCGACGGCGTCACGCTCGCGTTCGAGGAGGGAGAGGCGCTCTCGTTCCACAAGGCACCCGGCGGCGCCTGGGAGAAAGGCCCCGCGATGCACGAGCGCCCCGTCAAGCGCGGTCGAATCAGTGGCCCCCTCCGCGACGTGTTCCACGAGCCGCTGCTGTTCGTCTACGCCGCCGACGACGAAGCGCCGGTGAACGAGCGCGTGGCACGCGGATTCGCGGACCGGCCGGGCATCGCGACGTCGTATCCGATCATGAGCGACGTCGAGTTCCTCGCCCGGAGCGAGCCGCTCGCGAACGAGCGCGCCCTGTTCCTCGTCGGTCGCAACAACAAGGTCCTCGCAGCGCTCGACTCCGTCGCGACGAACACGAGCGCGCCGCTTCCCATCCACGTCGCCGCGAGCGCCGTGACCGTGGGCAAGGAGCGCTTCACCGGCCGCGAGCTCGGCGCAGCGTTCATTCATCCGAACCCCGTCCGTCCCGATCGCTACGTCGTCGTCGTCGCGGGCGCGGACGTGCCGGGCACGCTGCGCGCGCTGTCGCTGCCGGACCTCGTGCCGGACTTCGTCGTCTGGGACGAGGGGCTGGCGTCGGCACGCGGTCAGATCGTTCTCGGCGCAGGCTCGGTGCGCGCCGCGGGGTTCTTCCAGAACGACTGGTCGCTCCCGAGCTCGATCGCCGATCCGCTCGCGAAGACGGCGCGGCCGAAGCCGCAGAACGAGCACGACGCGACGCCGTACCTGCCGTGAGCGCGGCTGTTGAGATCGTCGGACGGGAGCGCGCTCGACTGCGCTGCGCGTCGCTCTTCGTTCACGACCCGTGACGTGCCGGAGGGACAGGATTACATTCCCCGCCGATATGCCGCTCCTGAGCTCGGAAGCGCCGCGCTTCGTTCTTCCCGCGCGAGGTACGCGGCGCGCGACGGCCCGGGTCCCGCGCGCGCTGCGGCGTGCGTTCGCCGCTTTTGTCGCCTTCGCGCTCCTCCTCGTGCCGCTCATCGCCGAGGCGGGCACGTGGAAGCCGCCGCCGCTTCGCGGCCACGTGATGGACGAAGCGGGAGCGCTGACGCCGGACCAGGTGCTGGCTCTCGATCGCAAGCTCGACCGTGCCCGCCGTCAGACCGGCTTCGCGGTGGTCGTGTACATCCTGCCCCAGCTGCCCGAGGGCATGTCGATCGAGGACGTCGCCTATGAATCCTTCAACAAATGGGGCGTTGGTTCGACCTCTGGCGACGATGGCGTCGAGCTCGCCGTTTCCCTCGGCGAACGCAAGCTACGCATCGAGACGGGCAAGGGTGTCGGCGGCGCGCTGACCGACATCCAGTCGAGTCACATCAACCGCGACGTGATCGGCCCGTTGATGAAGCAGGGCCGCACCTACGAAGCGGTCGATCGGGGCGTGGACGCGATCCTCAAAGAGCTCGTCGAAAATACGCCCGGCGGAACGAGCGAAGCTGGCCGGAAGCCCTCCGCGTCGCGCGCGCAACCCGCGGATCTGGTGAAGACCGGTGTTGCCGGTCTGGTGCTCCTCGGCGTCATCATCCTCGCGATCGTCTCGCCGACGTTCCGCCAGATCCTGTTCTTCATGTTGCTCTTCGGCCGTGGCGGTGGACGTGGCGGCGGCGGTGGCTTCGGTGGCGGTGGCTCCGGCTACGGCGGCGGCGGCGGTAGCTCCGGCGGCGGAGGATCGAGCGACGACTACTGAGTCCTCCTCCGTCGGTGTCTTCGCACCGCCGAGACGCAACAGGGCGTTCGCGCGACGAAGCGCTTAGCGGCCGCGATCCTTCCCGCGCGCCTTCCCCCGACTGGCGCTCTCCTTCGCGGCGCCGGGCGGCGGACCTCCGTGGCGACCATAGCTCCGAGCACGATCGCCGCCGCGCTCGTGACCGCGCGTCGACGTACGGCCGGGGCGATTGCCCCAGTCCTCGGCCGGAGCCTGCCGAACCCCCTCGCGCTCACCGCGCGGTCGCGCCGCTCCCGGGCCTCTGAAGGAATCTCGCGGGGCGTGAGCTCCACGCGCTCGGCGGCCCTGGTCGCTGTCGACGCGCGCGTCCGGCCGATCGCCCGCTCGCGATCGCGGACGCGCTTCGCCCCAGTTCTCCGTCGCCTGGCCGCGCCCTTCGGCGCCGAAGGCTCGCTGCGTCCGGCCGACCGAGCCGCGACGCGCCATCGGGACGGCACGCTTGGCGCTCTTCCCGGGCGTCTGCGGGATCGATGCAGCCGACGGGATCGACCGCGGTACGCCGTACGTCTTCTTGAGATCGATGAGCTCGTCGCGCGTGAGGTGGCGATAGCGGCCAGGCGCGAGCCCGTCGGCGGAGATGCCGGCGAACGACATCCGCGCGAGGCGCATCACGGGGAAGCCCGTGGCGTCGCCCATGCGCCGAATCTGCTGGTTCCGCCCTTCGCGGATCGTCAGCTCGAACCACGTCTTGTCGCCCTCGTGTCGAAGGAGCTTCGCGTCCGCGGGCAGCGTGACTCCGTCCTCGAGCCGCACGCCTTTGCGCCAGGCGTCGAGGTCGTCCGGCGACATCGCGCCCTTCACCTTCAGCACGTACGTCTTCGGGACCGTCTTCTTCGGGTGGAGGAGACCGTCGGCGAGCTCACCATCGTTGGTGGCGATGAGCACGCCGCTCGTCGCGAAGTCGAGCCGCCCGACGGGATAGACGCGAGCGCCGAGCCCGGCGAGCAGCTCCTTCACGGTCGGGCGCCCTTCCGGATCGCTCATCGTCGAGACGACGCCGCGCGGCTTGTGGAGCACGACGTAGACGGGTGCCTCGGCGACGACGCGCTTGCCATCGACCTCGACGCGATCGCGCCGGGGATCGGCCTTCGCGCCGAGCTCGGTGACGATGCGCCCGTTGACGCGCACGCGCCCGTCCTGGATGAGCTGTTCGGCAGCGCGGCGCGAGGCGATGCCGCCATGCGCGAGGATCTTCTGGATGCGTTCCATGTTCGAGGCTGTGGGCGATGGATGGGATGGGACGGTTCCGGCGACCTCGTAGCACGCTTCCGGGCGCGCCTGTCGCCTGTCCCTTCGTCACCGAGGTCGCAATCGCCCGGCGGCCGACCTATTTCTTCGGCGCGGTCGCCTTGACCGCCTTCGCGCCGGCGTCCGCCGCGGAGCTGTCCGTCGTCGAGCTGCTGCTCGTCGCCGAAGACTGCGCCGCGCCCGCGTCGGCAGCATCGGCCGCCAGTTGCTCGCGCGCTTTTCGCTCCGCGGCCTCCGACTCGTACTTGAGCTGCTCGTCGCGGTCCCAGCGGTCGACGTGGCCGTCTGCGTTCTCGTCCACGCCTACGCGCTCGAGGCGGCCCTTCGCGTAGATCTCCCAGACGTCCGGCTTACCGTCGCCGTTGCGGTCGCGGCGGATACGGGTCAGCTGACCGTTCGTGTAGAACTTCCAGACGTCCGGCTTGCCGTCCTTGTTCGTGTCGACGTCCTCCTGGGCGAGGCGCCCGTCGACGAAGTTGAGCCAGACGTCGATCTTGCCGTCGTAGTCCGTGTCCGCTTCCTCGTGGAGCGCTTCGCCCTTCTGGTTGAAGGTGCGGACGACGTCCTTGATGCCGTCGAGGTTCGTGTCGATCTCGCGGCAGACGAGCGTGCGATGGCGGCTCTCGCTTTCGCCGAAGATCTTGTAGACGCGACGCACGTTCGGCTTGAGCGCGCCGGGGCCGGTGGTCTCCGAGACCTCGAGCTCGGGCTTGTTGCGCCAATCGCACATCGACCGATCGTCGGCCGGCCAGTGCGACGGATCCTTCGAGCCACCGGGAGCCGTCGGCGTCTTCACCGCGCCGCTGCTCGAGCCGCCGCCGCAGGCGACCCCGAGCAAGACCGCACACGCGAACAGCGGGGCGGCGACGCGCGTCGCGACCGACTTCACCATGCTCATCGCTTTGCTCCTCCGCGCTTCGGCGGTGCCGGCGCCCCGGCATCGCCCGTGGGCGACAGATCGTTCGGCGCCGTCGGAGGTGCGGGCGGCGGCGGCGGTGCGCTCGCGGCGGGCCCCGACTCCGCGGGCGCGGCTCCGGCCTCGGCCACGGGCGTCGGGATGCTCGCGCCGGACGGGCCGAGCGTGATGACCGAGTCCGGATCGGGCAGACCGTCCCCGTTCTTGTCCATCGCGATCGTCACCTGATCGCCGTTGTACGTCCACCACTGGTCGACGCGGCCGTCGCCCGTCGAGTCGCGCTCACGCTTCACGCGCTTGCCGGTCGCGGGATCGAACGTGTCCCACGTATCGATTTTGCCTTGGTTCGTCGTATCGAGCTCGGCGCGAACCAGCTTGCCGCCTTCGTAGATCTCGATCGCGTTGACGATGCCGTTGTCGTCGTAGTCCGCCTCGCGACGACGGAGCTGCCCGGTGTTGTCGTAGTACTCGAACATGTCGGGCTTGCCGTCGCGATTCAGATCGCTGATCCGGCAGACTTCCTGGTTGCCGGCGTACACGCGACGGATGTCGGGCTTGCCGTCGTTGT
>JAEXCN010000309.1 GCA_023402175.1 Pseudomonadota bacterium
TCGTCGCGTCACGCACCGTGCCGCCCTTGGCGATGTCGGCGTAGCTGATGACCTTCGCGAGGTTCTTCTTCGACTGAACCTTCACGAGGGCGGCCGTGAGCGTCGTCTTGCCGTGGTCGATGTGACCGATCGTGCCGACGTTCACGTGGGGCTTGGTGCGCTGGAATTTTTCCTTGGCCATTTCGAGTCTCCTACCGTCCCGGTGACGGCTTCGGGCATAGCGCCGACAAGTACTGAGCCCACCACGGGGCTTGAACCCGTGACCTCTTCCTTACCAAGGAAGTGCTCTACCACTGAGCTAGGTGGGCGTTTCTGGTGGACCTAAGCGAAAGCGAAGAGAGGTGGAGCGGGAGACCGGGTTCGAACCGGCGACGTTCAGCTTGGAAGGCTGACGCTCTACCAACTGAGCTACTCCCGCGTGCGTTCTGAGACCTCGTTACAGAGTGAAGAGCGAAAAGATAAGAACCGGAACCGTATCGATGAGGAGTGGAGGGTGTTGGATTCGAACCAACGAAGGCATAGCCGGCAGATTTACAGTCTGCTCCCTTTGGCCACTCGGGCAACCCTCCGAAACTACCGCTGAAAAGAGCCGAACGCTTGCTTACTGCTACCGCCTGAAGCGCCCGATCTTCGAGCTAGCGAGGGGACTTGAACCCCTAACCGCCTGTTTACAAAACAGGTGCTCTACCGATTGAGCTACGCCAGCGCGACCCTGCGGAACCTGATCCGAAGCTCGACGCTTCGGGGTGGGAACCGACGGGGGCGCGGACGTTAGCGTATGGCCGACAGCCGCGCAAGCAAGACAACGGCCAAAAATGACAACAAGTTTCCTCCTTCGACGGCGTAGTCCGCCGGCGAGAAGGGGCTAAGCGCGCCGCGTCTCGCATTGACGGCGCCGGGTGTCAAGCGCGCGGTCTGTTTCGCCTTCGTGAGGCCTTCGAGCTCGAGCGATCTTCGCGCGGTGCGGACCGAGGATCGCGTGCTTCCTCCGGTACTCACTTGTTCGTCGCGTTCGCTCCTCCGGTTCTCACTTGTTCGTCGCTTTCGCTCCTCCGGTACTCACTTGTTCGTCGCTTTCGCTCCTCCGGTTCTCACTTGTTCGTCGCTTTCGCGGCGTCGTCGGCGGCCTTCTTCTTCATGATCTCGAGCGTCTTCTCGAGCGTCTCCTCGCTGAACGGAAGGCGCTTGAGCGTCGCCTTCTCTTCTTCGAGCGCGCGGTCCATCTCCGCCTTCGCCGCTTCGGCGCGCTTCATCCATGCGGACGCAACGCCCGTGCGCTCTCCGAGAGCGAGCGTGCGCTTCATCATCTCGATGCCCTTCTCGAGCAGCGCGCGGTAGCGCACGTGCATGATCCCGTAGAAGAGCTGCTTGTCGCTCTCCGTCTTCGCCTTGTCGGTCGGCGGGATCATCATCAGGTGCTGGTGCAGCGTGCGGTACATCTCCCCGACGCGGTACCCGCTCATCGCCGCCCAGTGCAGATCGACGGAGCGGATCGCATCCGCGTACGACGACTGCGCATCGAGCAAGAGCTGGCAGCGCATCTCGAGCTTCTGCACGAAGTCCGGCGGCGGCGGATTGAGGCCGATCTTCTCCGATCGAAACTTGCGGATCTCGCCCTGCGCGTACTTGAGCATCGCAGCGGCAACCGGGAGCTGCCCCGTCGCGCCGAAGCGCGTCTCCTCCACGAGATCGAGACCGTCGTTGACGTCTCGTGCCGCGCCGGTCTCGTCACCGGCGACGATCCGCGAGAGACCGCGGGCCCCGAGGCCGAGCATCTTGTCGGCGACCTCGAGGTCCTTTCGCGCGAGGATCTGTTCGCCGACCTCGCCGAGCGCGGTCCAGTCTTCGAGGTACGCGTCGAGCGACACCTCGCGCGCGAGGGCGCTGCGTGCATTCGGATCCGTCGGGAAGCGACGCACGACCTCGCGATAGCGCTCGCGCGCCTTCTCACGCGCGCCGAGCCCTTCGTAGGCGAGCGCGAGGTCGTAGATCACCTGCGGATCGTTCGCCGCCGTCGGATCACCAGCGATGAGCGCCTCGAACGCATCGACCGCTTCCTGCCAGCTCTGCGCGAGCAGCGCGCGCTCGCCCCGAGCCAAGAGCTCCTTCGCGGTGCCCTCCGCGCGCGTCCCGATGATCTGGTTCGACGCGTCGATGCGCACCGGGGACTGCGGCGTCTTGGCGACGTCCTGCGATGCGCCTCCACATGCGGCGAGAGCGACGCAGATCGTGCAGAGCGACATCGAGCGACCGAACGCGGAACGGCGAGGCATCATCGAAGGATATAGGACGTCGCCCGAGCCCCGAGGTTTCCGATTCCGTCGACGCGCGGAATGAAGCGGAGCGGCCGAGGCTCTCAGCGACGTTGGGGAACACCGATGAGCCGCACGGCGCGCGCGCTCATTGGCATGACGTTTGGCCCGTGGAGATGCGCGATTTTGTCGGCGCCGCAGTGACGACGAAGAGACGAGTGCGACTCTGGCGGGAATGAACGACGGTGTTACGACGTAGCGGCTTCGTGGTGCGTGGAGCAGGAGCGCGAAGCGACACGCCGTCTCGCCGCTCGAGCCTCTGCTGTCCATGCATGTGTCTTCGAGCAGGTCGTCATCACGACCGTGCCGTTACGGAGGACTCATGAACCTGTCACGTCTCAGTGCCCGTGCTCTCGAAGCTCACGCCCGCAGCGTGGAGAACCAGATCAAGAAGCTCGATCACCGGCCGAGGCCGACACCTTCGGAACGCCAGCTCGCGATCGAGCTGAAGAAGATGCGCCTCAACCTGAAGGACCGCATCGAAGGCGCGAAGTAACCCGCGCCCGAGCTCACCAGCAGCGAACGATCTACTGCGCGAGGGGAAGCGAAGGCTCGGCGGGAGCGGTGCTCGCGCCGTTGCTCTGGGTCTTCGTCGCATCGTCGCCGTCCGAGCGACGCGAGGTGACGAGCGCGCTCGTGCCCTGCGTGTAGACGACGGCGTTCAGCTCTTCGAGCGCCTCGTTCGTGCGCGCTTTCCAGTCGGCCGGAAGCACACCGGGCGAGGCGTCCTCGTACGCCCTCGCGAGAGAGAGCCAGTGCCGAGCGTCGGACCGGTAGCCGATCCGGTAGTCGCTCATCCCTCGAAGGTACGCGTATCCAGCCTGCTCCGGCGCGCTGAGCCGCTTCATGTCGGGCTCGAGGTCGCGGAGGATCGCGAGCGTCCGATCGAGCTCGTTCTGCTCGAAGGCGCGCTGGCCGCGCGCGAGCTGGTCACGATACGTGGAGCATCCGCTCGCGCACGTGAGCAGGAGGACGAGCATCGCGGCGGCGCGGGATCGAGCCATGGAAGAAGTATCGACGGAGGCGTCCGCGTTTGCCAAGCATGCGCTTGCACGCATGCTGGCCATCACGCGATCCGACGGCACCGTCGGACGAGGAGCGCAGCACCTGCGACGATGCCGAAAACGCCGGCGAGGCCGGTCCGTGCTCGCGCTCCGACGGCGTCGCACGAGCAGCGCGAGCCGCCGGTAGGCCCGGACTTGGTCGACGTCGAGTCGCCCGAGGCCTCAGGCGTCGAGCCGCTCGCCGCCGCGGGCTCGAGCGCTCCATCGCAGTCCCAGCCGCCCACTTGCTTGCTCAAGGCGCATCGCTCGATGGTCGATCCGTCCACGCGCGTCGCGACGAGCTGCATGGCCGACGAGCTCACGCTGACTTCGACGAAGTGGCGGACGGACTCGAGCTTCCGCGCCTGCGGGAGCTGCGACTTGATCTTGTACGTCGGAGCGCCTCCACCCCCGGAGACGAGGTACGCGAGCCCGTCGGACCAGCCGCGCTCGTAGACGTGATCGTGCCCCGAGATCACGAGGTCGACCTTGTGCGCCGCGAGCAGCTGGACGACGCCTGCATCATGCAAGCGAACGTTGTTGCCATGCGGACCGCTCGACCAGAGCCCGTGATGCACGACGACGACGCGCCACCTGAGGCCCTTCTCGTCGTCGGCGTCTTGGAGGGCCTTCTCGAGCCACGATCGATCGATCGTGCCGCTGTAGCTGACCATTCCGTTGATGAGGAAGAAGCGGGTGTTGCCCCAGCGGAACGTGCCGTCGAGGTGCTCGGGGCGCGTCGCCGCCGGTGCGCGCTGATCGGCATGCGCCGGAGCGGCTCCCGGCGGCGGATCGGTCGGACCGAAGTAGCGCGCGTATTCGATCCCGGCGCCGTCCGTCAGCTCGTGATTGCCGACGCACGAGAAGAGGCAACGCGCGCCGAGGAGCGGCGCTTCGATGTCGAAGAACTTCTGCCACTGCGCAGGTGACGCGCCGTCCTCGACGAAGTCGCCCGTGTGGACGAGGAAGTCCGACGCGACGGGGACCATCGCGCGCACGACGGCTGCGTGCGCGGCGTTGTCGGTACGGTTGTCGCCGTAGACGAGGAACCGGAATGGGGTATCACCTTCGTCGGGCGGGGCCGTCACGAACGCGGCGTACTTCGAGGCCGCGCCCGCGCGGACGGAGTAGGCGTAGCGGGTCCCGGGCTTCAGCCCCGTCACGGGGATCGCGTGCAGCGAGCGCGGCTCCGGGCTCTCGATCGTGCTGGATCCGCCGTCGCCGTCCGGAAGCCCGAAACCGAGCTCGAGGGTCACCGGCGAAGGGGGATCGACCTCGACGCGGACGACCGCGGAGTCGGACGTGACGCGCTGGACCCAAGGTCCCTTCTTGATCGGACCTGCGGCATGCAGCTCCGGAGCCTGGAAGAACACGGTCGCGACGACGCCGGTGAGCACGACGCGCCGCATGCTCGCCGGCACGAGCCGCGTCCCGGCTTTCGGCATGTGCAGCATCGCAGAACCGAAGGAATACAACACGTTACGTTCCTCGCCCTCGTTCGCCGGCGGCACGGTCCGCCGACGGCTTTGTCCTCGTTCGACGCGTCGCGCCGCTTCGTCTCCGTCTTGCCCGATCGAGCGCTTTGCAGACGCCGGCGTCGCGTTGACCCGTCACCTCTAGCAGACTAGGGTTTTTCCAGGATGTCACAGCAGCCGGTGCCCCTGCCGCCGAGGGCGGCCATCCCCGAGGGGAACGGCGCGGACCGAGATCTCGGGATGGAGGGAATGCCGATGCGATTCGGCAAGTACACCCTCATCCGCAAGCTGGCGACCGGAGGAATGGCAGAGCTGTTCCTCGCCATCCAGAAGAGCGTCGCCGGGTTCGAGAAGCTGCTCGTCATCAAGCGCATCTTGCCCTCGATGAACCAGGACAAGGCGTTCATCGAGATGCTGCTGCACGAGGCGCGCATCGCGGCGACGCTCTCGCATCCGAACATCGTCCAGATCTTCGACGTCGGTCAGGCGGACGGTCAGTACTTCATCGCGATGGAGCACGTCCACGGCGAGGACCTGCGCTCCATCGTCCGGCAGATGAAGAAGAAGGGCGTCCTCGAGTTCCCGCTCGAGCACGCGCTCGCGATCGTGCTCGGCATGTGCGCCGGCCTCGCGTACGCGCACGACAAGCGCGATCTCGACGGGACGCACCTCGGCATCGTCCATCGGGACATCTCCCCGCAGAACATCGTCGTGACGTTCACCGGCGACGTGAAGATCGTCGACTTCGGCATCGCGAAGAGCGACACGCGCGTCGGCGAGCAGACGAAGAGCGGGAAGCTGAAGGGCAAGGTCCCGTACATGTCGCCCGAGCAGGCTCGCGGCGAGCCGCTCGACGCAAGGAGCGACATCTTCGCGGCCGGCACGATGCTCTTCGAGCTCACGACCGGAAAGCGCCTCTTCAAGGGCCAGAGCGAATACGAGACGCTGAAGCTGATCTGCGAGCGCGAGTACCCGCGTCCGAGCGACATTCATCCGGACTACCCGCGTGACCTCGAAGCGATCGTGATGCGTGCGCTCGCGAAAGATCCGACGGACCGCTACCAGAGCGCGCGCGAGATGCAGGCCGAGCTCGAGGCCTTCGTCCGTCACCACCAGATCGCCGTCTCGAGCCTCGCGCTGAACCAGTTCATGCAGTCGCTCTTCGAGGAGAAGCTCGCGCTGCAGAAGGAAGCGCTTCTGCAGGGCAAGCACCTCGCGGACATCATCGAGCTGCAGCATGCGCACGCGTCGAACCCCGACGTCTCGGGCGGGTTCGACGTCGACGGCAGCGGGCAGCGCGTAGCGAGCACGCTCAGCATGCCGGCCGCCGCACGCACGGTGACGGACATCAGCGCGAACCGCTTGCCGCGAACGAGCGGCGTCCTCATCGGCGCCGTGATCGCGGGCGTGCTCATCGTTGCCGGCGCGGTCGGCGGCGCGGGTTACGTGCTCGCAAAGAAGAAGAACGAAACGTCCGACACGCGCGGACCGACCGCAGCCACGCCGCCGATCGCGAAGGGATCGCTTTCGGTCACGAGCGATCCGGCCGGCGCCTCGATCTGGATCAACGGCGACCTTCGGCCCGAGGTCACTCCCGCAACGATCAAGGAGCTCCCGACGGGCATTCCGCTCGACGTGAAGCTCACGATGGATGGCTTCGACAACGCGAAGCAGAAGGTGACGCTCGAGGAGGGGAAGTCGAGCGACGTGAAGATGGAGCTGAAGAAGGGCTCCGTCGTCGTCGACGTGAAGGTGATGCCGGAAGCCGCGTCGAGTCCGGTTTTCGCGATCGATGGCAAGCCCGTCGCCGGCCCGCGGATCGAGGGAGTGACATCCGACGTCTCGCACAAGCTCACGGTCAACGCGCCCGGCTATGCCGAGAGCTCGGTGACGTTCACCGGCGCGTCGCTCGAGACGAAGCACCTCGACATCACGCTCGAGAAGTTGCCCGAGCCGCGCCACGGCGCCGTCGGCCCAGCGGCGCGTCCGGTTTCAGCGCCGCAGCCGGCAGGCAACGGCAAGCTCAACGTCGGCGCCGCCGGCGGATGGTGCAACGTCACGGTCGACGGGGCGGCCCGCGGAGCGACGCCCGTCGCAGGCCTCGAGCTTCCGGCCGGACCGCACAAGATCACGTGCACGACGCCGGACGGAAAGGTCCGCGACGCCACCGTCACCGTCTCTGTCGGAGACACCGCGCGCTACAAGTTCACCTTGTAGGTCGCGACGCGCGCCGTTCAGAGCTCCTCACCTCCGAGCTCGGTCGCGAGCGTGCGCTGGCGACCGAGGACGTCGAGGATGTGGCGCTCCTCGGTGAGCGGGTTCGCGAGGACGGCCCGCAAGGCAACGACGGCATGGCCCTGCGCGCGCGGTGAGAATGCGAGCGACGTGCGCGAGACGAACGTGAGCCCGTCCTGCTTTTGTTTCTCCTGCAGTCGAACGTTGAACGCGCTGATGATGTCCTGCTCATCCGCGACGAGCGCGCCTTCGCGAGCCTTCTCGCGAAAGCGCGCGGGCAGGTAGCGGTAGTCGACGATGTTGATCTGAGGATCGACGAGCAGCTCGAGCTCGGGCCGTTCGCGGATCTGCGCGGCCATGAACGACGCCTTGGCCATGCCTTCGTCGATGAGATGCGCGTAGCCCTGCCTTCCGAGGATGTGCAGCGCCGCGTGGAGGAACAGGGCCATTCCCGGCCGCGAGCCCTCGAGCGCACGCCTGCCGAGATCCGGAGATCCCGCTCGGATGATGTAGGGCGCCTGCTTCTCGATCGCGCGTGCCTGCTCGGGATCTTCGAAGAGGACCATGCCGATGCCCATCGGCAGATAGAGCTGCTTGTGTCCGTCGATCGTCACCGAGCTTGCGCGCTCGATGCCGGCGAGCCGCGACCGATGTCGCTCCGAGAAGAGCAACGGTCCTCCCCACGCGGCATCGACGTGAAAGTGTGCTCGGGCCGCGGAAGCGACATCGGCGATCTCCGGCAGCGGATCGATCGCTCCGGAGTCCGTCGTGCCTGCGATGCCGACCAGCGCGAGCACGAGCTCACGGCGCGCCTCCGCGTTCGCGACCGCTTCGCGCAGCGCGCTCGTGACGACGCGGCCATCGGGGCCGACCGGAACACGGACGAGGCCATTCGTTCCGAGACCGAGGAGATCGACGGCCTTCTCGAGCGAATAATGCATCAGCGACGAGCCGATCACGACGGCGCGCTCGAAGCCGTGATGGCGAAGCGCTGCTGCGAGGCCTTCGCGCTCGACTCCGGCGAACGCGCCCGCAGCGCCGAGCCGCGCATTGCGCGCGACCCACAGCGCGGTCACGTTCGCGAGCGTCCCACCCGACGTCATGATGCCCAGCGTCTTGTCCGGATCCTGGATCGATCGCGCGTAGAACGCGTCGCCCTCGCCGTACACGAGGCGGTGCATCATCGCGAGCGCCTCGCGCTCGTACGGTGTGAGCGCCTTCGACGTCTCGATCTTGACGAGGTTCTGGTTCAGCGTCGTGAGCAGCCGACCCAGCGGCCGCACGAATGCGGGCAACGACGACGTCATGTGCCCGATGAAGTGCGGAGAGCCGACGTTGATCGAATGCGCGACGACGTCGTCGCGCAGGTATTCGAAGTAGCTGGCCGAGCTCGTCAGCGCATCGGGAATGTCGAGGGACGTGAAGCGCTCGGACAGCTCCTCGTAGTCGACGTCGGTGCTCACGACCGCGGCGCGGACGAACGCTTCGACGCTCGCGGTCACCTTCGCGACCGCCTCGTCCTCTTCGCCGAGGAAGAGCGCGCGGACCCTCTCGCGAACGTCGCTCACGTGGGCTCTCACGATTCGCGTCCTAGCACTTCACGGGCGACGGATGACCGTTCGCCGACGCGTCGAGCGGCTGAGGTCGACCGATCCTTCGGTTATCGAAGTGCGTGTGCCGTCGCGGCGGAATGGGCCACGGACGAGCTAGGCAGATACGCTTGGAGCCGGGGATGTCGTTCCACAAGCTCACGGCCGGTCTCGTCAAGCCTGCCCTGCTCCTGCTCGCGTCGACGGCATCGGCGCAAGCGCAGGCGCAGAAGGGATTCGTCCTCGACCGCTTCGATCCGTCGGAGCGCGGGAGCGAGTGGTTCGTGCTCGACTCGCTCGATCTGCGAGGCCATCTCCGTCCCGCGGCGGGCGTCGTAGGAGCATGGGCGTACAATCCGCTCGTCGTCTACGACCGTGACGGCAACTACGTCTCGTCGCTCGTCGAGCACCAGGTCCTGGTCCATCCCGGAGCATCCCTCGTCCTCTGGAACAGGGTGCGCGCGGCCGCGAGCATGCCCATCGCGCTCTATCAGACGGGCGATCCGGTCGTCATCGGCGCGAAGTCGTATTCGCCTCCGGGGCCGGCCGCCGGCGACCTCCGCCTCTCTGCCGACGTTCGCTTGCTCGGCGAGCACGGCGGGCCGTTCACCGGCGCGCTCGGCGTGTCGCTCTATCTGCCGACGGGATCGCGGAACGACTACACGAGCGACGGCGACGTTCGCTTCATGCCGCGCGCCACCGTGGCTGGCGACGTCTCCGTATTCACGTACTCCGCTCGCGTCGGCTATCACCATCGCTCGCTCACCGAGACGTTCGAGCGGAACCCCCTCGGCAGCGAGCTCACGTTCGGCGCTGCCGCCGGTCTCCGCGTCGCCGATCGAGCAGTCGTCATCGGCCCGGAGGTCCACGGGAGCTCGATCCTCGACAGCGACTCCTTCGGGAAGCGGCGCGGCACACCGATCGAGGCGCTGATCGGTGCACATTACACGGTCTCGGATTTCCGCGTCGGCACGGGACTCGGCACCGGTCTCACGCGCGGATGGGGCACGCCGGCGCTGCGCGCGTTCCTGAGCGCGGAGTGGACGCCGGGGTACACGGACGACAGGGACCACGACGGGATCACGGACGCGGAGGACGCGTGCCCTGCGGCCCGTGGCGTGCGAACGAACGATCCGCGGACGAACGGTTGCCCGCCGGCAGCGGTCGCGCCACCGCCACCGTCCGACCGCGACGGCGACGCGATCGCCGATGCGCTCGATGCGTGCCCCGACGTCGCCGGGGTTCGCAGCGACGATCCGAAGAAGAACGGATGCCCGACGGATCGCGACGGCGACGGCGTGCTCGATCTCGTCGACGCCTGTCCCGACGTCCCCGGACCGACGAGCAACGATCCGAAGAGCAACGGCTGTCCGGTCGACCGTGACGGCGATGCGATTGCCGACGAGAGGGACGCGTGTCCGGACCTCGCGGGTGAAGCGAACAGCGATCCGCTTCGCAACGGTTGCCCGCCCGACAAGGACGGCGACGGGATCTACGACAAGGAAGACGCGTGTCCGGATGCTGCCGGACCGGCCGATCCCGACCCGAAGCGCAATGGCTGTCCGCTCGCGCGGATCGAGGACGGACAGATCAAGATCGTCGAGCAGGTGCGATTCCAGTTCGGAAGCGCCGACATCCTCCGCGACAGCGATCCGACGCTCCTCGCGGTCGCGACGACGCTGAAGGATCATCCGGAGATCCCTCTCGTTCGCATCGAGGGGCACACGGATGACAAGGGCAACGCCGCCGTGAACATGAAGCTCAGTCAGAAGCGCGCCGACGCCGTCGTGAAGTGGCTCACGAGCTACGGCATCGACAAGAAGCGGCTCGTCGCGAAAGGCTTCGGCATGACGCGCCCGATCGACTCGAACGCGACGGAAGAAGGCCGGCAGAACAATCGCCGCGTCGAGTTCCACCTCGGCGACGCCGCATCGATCCCGGGCGCCGCAGCTGCACAGCCGAAAAGTCCCGCGGAGAAGCCTTGAGCACCTTCGGCTCGCCTACGGCGAAGCTGCGGGCTGACCACCTTCTTCGCTCCCGGGCTCGTTGCCGACGCACAGGCCGTCCTCCGTCCGGAACATGACCGTGAACCGGAACAGCGCGCGGATGTAGTCGGCGAACGACCCGTTCCGGGTTCCGTCAGGCAATTGATAGAAGTCGCCGAACATGCCCGCGACGAACGGGAGGGGAAGGTCGTCGAGCTCCGCCATCGTGACGATCCCGTTACCGTCGCGGTCCGACTCCGCGAAGGGATCGACGCGTAGCTTCGCCGTCGGAGAGATCGCGTTGCGGAAAAGATGCTCGGCGGCGAAGCGAACCGAGACCTCGTCGCGCCGGCCCTCGAGGATGCGAACGCCGCGCGTCGCCTCGCGACAGCCTCCGAAGCGCGTCGACGTACGAAGCGAGTCGAATCGGAGCAGGATGCGGAGCGTCGTCACGTTTGGGCTTCCGCCGATGAGGCGTTCGCGCTCGGCGGTCGCCTCGACGATGGCATGTGCCGGCGAACCGCTCGCGAGCTCCACGAGCTCGCGCGAGGTGACGCCGTTGCCCGGCGTCGTCGCGTTGTCGGGCGGACCGAAGATGATCCCGACGTCCGGGCACGTCACCGGCTGGATGCCGTTGAACGTCTGGACGAGGCCAGCGCGCGGATCGAAGATCACGTCGGCGTCCGCGCCGCGTCCACGATACGAGCACACGTCCGCGACGCCGATTTCGCCGACCGTCATCGTCTTGAACCCGAGCACGATTCGATCGAACCGGACCGACCAGCCGTCGAACGTTCCCGTCGGGTCCACCCCTTCCCGCGTCTGCGTGCTGACGGTGAACGTGAACTGCACCGACCCGAGGCCCACCGCTTCGTCCGCGGGGACGCACGCGCCGAGCGCGGCGGCGACGAGGCCGAGGAGAACGAGCGGGCGCATCAAATTCCTCCCTCGACGCCGAGGCTCGGCACGCTCACCGGACCGATGGCGCGCTCGGCGCAGCGAGGCATCGTCGGCGTAGTGCTGGGCAGCGCGAGCGCCGTCGCGCACTCGTAACCGGTGACTTCCCGCGAGAGCGTCGAGTTGAGCGCCTCGAGGACCACCGAGATCCAGCCCGTCTTCCCCACCGACCATCGCTTCTCGAAGCGGAGATCGAGCCGATGGAACGCAGGTGTCCGCTCCGGCGGGACGCCGACGATCTGCTCCGGGAACGCCGGCGTCGCGGGCCTCATCGGGATGCCGCTGTACGTGACGTAACGCGCGCCTGCACGCCAGCCCTTTCCGAGATCGAACGAAAGCGCGGCGGTGAGCACGTGCGGCCGGTCGTACGAGGAGACGAATTGCTCGCCATGTGCGGTGCGCATCGAGCGCGAGAGCGTGTACGACGCGAGGCCGGCGACTCGCCGCGTCAGCTTCCGGCGCACTCCGAGCTCGAGCCCGTAGGCGGAGCCGCGGCTCTTGCCGAGCAGCGAGTCGCTTCGCTCGACGTCGACGAGCTCCATCTGGGCGGTGCCGAGCGCGTCGTTGAGATTGTAGAACGCGTTGTGGAACACGGCCCCTGTCGCCGTGAAGTCGCTCGGCAGATCCGCCTCGACTCCGGCGCTCGTCTGGACGGCGCGCTGGATCCCACCAAGTAGCCGCGCGACCGTGATCCCCGGGAGTGAGATCGGCGTCGACGGCGGCTGACTCGCGACGCCGTACGCGTGGATGATGCGAACGCGGTCGCTCACGCTGAAGCGCGCGGCGAGCCGTGGATCGACCGCGAACGCGCGAGCGTCGCCCGATCCGTAGACGTCGAAGCGAATCCCCGGGACGAGCTCCATGTTCGGGATCATCGTCAGGACGGTGTCGACGCGAGCGCCCGTCGCGAAGTCCACACGCTCGGCGAAGACGCCCTGTTGACGGAGCACGACATCGTCGTCGTCGGCGAATCTCGGGAGCGAGTCGGCAGTGTATTGATCGACGACGACGTCCGCGCCCGTGCGGAGAAGAACGGTCTCGGCGAGCGGTTGCGTCAGCTCGAGCCGAGCGCCGGTCATCACGTCCGCCGCGGCGCGCCGTGCCTCCACGCGCGTTCGATCGAAGCCGACGGTGGCGGCAGCTCGCAGGTGGCCGCCGCGCGGTAGCGTGTGATCCCAGCGGAGGTCCCCGCGATGGAACTCGGATGCGAAGAGCACACGCGAGATCTCGCGCGGCTCGCGGCTCGCGCTCGGATCGGCCAGGAGCGCCTGCGTGGCCGGATCGAGCGTCTGGCGCTGAGCGGCGAAGTCGTACGCGCCGAAGCCGAGCACCGAGATGGTGTTGCGATCGTCGAGCGCGTACGACACGCGTGCTTGGTAGTCCCGGTAGTCGAGCGTCGTCTCCGACGAGAGCAGGCTGAAGAGCGCCGCGGTGTACGAATAACGACCAGCCGCGAGCGCAGACCCCTTCCCGTTCGCGAACGGGGCTTCGGCGAGCGCGCCAGCATCGATGAGACGCAGCTGCGCTTCGCCGTGGAATCGATCCGTCGCCGGCAGCGCCGTCGCGTCGACGATCCCGCCTGCGTAACGTCCGAGCGCAGCCGAATAACCACCGCGGTGCAGATCGGTCTTCCCGATCAACGCCGGATGGATGACGGCGGGACCGAGCCCGAAGTGGAAGAGGTACGGAACGCGGACGCCGTCGAAGAAGTAACCGACGTTCCCTGGAGGCGCGCCGCGGACATAGAAGTACGGCAAGCCCGTGAGCACCGGCGTCATTCCGGGGACCGCCTCGATCGCCCGGAACGGATCGCCGAACGCTCCCGGGAGCTGCCGAACCTCTGCGCGCGCGAGCGAATCGGACGCCGTGGCTCCGACGGCTGTGCGCCCGCCGCGAACGACGACGTCCGTGGGCTTCGCGGGCGCAGGAGCGGGGCGCTCGGAGCCGGCGCCCGGCGCAGATGCAGACGGATCCGAAGGTGCAGGATCGGGCTCGGGCGGGGCCGCGGGAGGAGGTGGAGGCGGTGCGACGGGCTTCGTGAAATCGACGCGGAAGCGGACGGTCGCGGCGACCGGCTTCCCGTCACGCGTCGCCGGGACGAATCGTGCCCCGCGCACGCTCTCCATCGCCGCCGAAGCGAAGGGCTCGACGCCCTCGAGCACGCGAACGTCCTCCAGGTTCCCCGTGATGCCGACGGTCACGGCGAGGACGACGGCGGCGTCGCCCTCGGCACCTGCGGGATACGGCGCGACGATCGACGTCACGAGGCGCGGCGCGACGATCGCGGCGGGCGGATCTAGCTCATCCGCGCGAACGAGGCTCGATGTCGCAACCCCCAGCGAGAGGAGCGCCAACACCAACGCGCGCTGCACGAAGGCAGGCCGACCACCGTTCACGGACGCGACTCTAACCTGTCCGGGGGCGCGCCAGCGGGGCGAACCGCTACGGCAGCCGTCCACGCGGCAACGTGGTGCCGCGTGGGTTCGCGGGGCATGTTCGATGCAGCGGCCTGGATATGAAGATCGCTGCGGTGCTCCTCGTCGTTCTGACAGCATGCGCCGCGCCTCGATCCCCCTCGCCCCCGACCGCCCGTCTCGGCTCCGCGGAAGAAGCCGTGAACGCCGCGATGCGCGAGGGAGCGCGGAACGATCCGCGCGCGTCGAGGCACCTCCGACTCGCCGAAACGGAGCTCGCCCGCGCGCGGGACCTGATCCGCGAAGGCGAATATTCGGAGGCGGAATCGTTCCTGAGGCGCGCCGAGGCCGACGCGGAGGTCGCGACCGCGCTCGCTCGCGAAGGGCAACTCCGTGCCCAATGGGACGCCGGCCGAGCACGCGTCGCGTCCTCGGCTGCAGATGACGACCGATGAAGGTGCTTTCCGTCATGAACAACGAGAGGAGAGATCGATGAACCGTCGCTTCACTTTCGCCACGCTGGCCGTCGTCCCTGCGCTCCTCCTCGCGCCGCGCATCGCGCACGCGGGGCTCGAGGCCTGCAACAACATCGAGGTCCGCGCGAACGCACAATGCACCGTCGAGACGTCGGGCGGCTGCACCGCGCACTGCGAGCCGGCGCGCTTCGAGGCCGCCTGCGCCGGCAAGCTCACCGCGCAGTGCGATGGGCAATGCACCGCCAGCGCCGATGTCCAGTGCAAGGGATCATGCGAGGGGTCGTGTGTCGGGCAGTGCGAGGCTGATCCCGGTAAGTTCGATTGCCGCGGCAGCTGCACCGCTTCGTGCGACGCCGACTGCGACGCTCAGTGCGCCGGCTCCGCGTCAGGGACCAGCGCGAGCGGATCGTGCAAGGCGAAGTGCGAAGCGAACTGCGGGGCAAAGTGTGATGCTCAGTGCAGCGCGACTCCGCCGTCGGCGACGTGCGAAGGCAAGTGCCAGGCGTCGTGCGAGGGCTCGTGCCGCGCGAAGGCGAGCGCGAAGTGTCAGATCGATTGCCAGGCAAAGCTCGAAGGCGGCTGCAAAGCGGAGCTCGAGGGCGGCTGCAAAGCGAAGTGTGAGCAACCCGAAGGCGCCCTCTTTTGCGATGGGCAATACGTCGATACCGGCAACCGGCTCCAGGAGTGCATCGACGCGCTGAAGGCGGCGTACAACATCCAGGTCCAGGGCAGCGCAAGTGGGCAATGCTCGGGGAATCAATGCACGGGTGAGGCAGAAGGCAGCGTCTCGTGCGCCGCATCTCCACGCACGCCGCCGGTACTGCCTGGGCTCGCGCTGCTGTCCTTGGTCGGCGTGGCGATTGCACGCAACGCACGCCGCGGCCGCCGCTGACCCTTCCGGTCCCGAGCGCTTCCTTGCCGCGAGAGGAGATCAGCAGAGATGAACACCACGCAGACGAAGAACGGGATCACGCAGGCAAAGACGACGAAGGCGCTCGAGGAGAAGGCGGAGAACGTCGAGATGGCGCTCCGTGAGCGCGTCGAGCAGGCGCGCGACCTCGTCGAGGATCTGCGTGACCGTGCGGAGATGGCTTTCCACGAGCGCCCGTACCTGCTGCCGGTCGCAACCGGAGCGCTCGGCCTCGGTGTCGGCGTCCTCATCGGCTCGAAGCTCTCCCGTCTCCTCCTCCTCACCGCGGCCGGCGCGCTGCTGAGCGACACCGTCCGCGAGCAGGTCGCGCGCGTCTCGCGCGACTTCATCAAGGACCTCGGCGAGCGCCTCGAAGCTGGAGAGGGTGAGGACGTCGAGGAGAGCGAAGGCCGACCGTCCGCCACCACGTGAGCTGGTCAGAAATCGAGGTCGACAATCAGAGGAAGGTGATCGGAAGCACGACGCGCGCGAGCGTCGTGCGGGACCGTCACGCCCGCCACCCGGACATCGTCCGAGACGAACACGTGATCGAGCCGCAGGAAGGGAAGCGTGCTCGGGAACGTCGGCATCGGGCGATGACCGGGCAGTTGCTTTTGTGAGTCGCGCATCCGGCGCGCGAAACGACGGTACGTCGTCGCGTTGGGCACGGCATTCAGGTCGCCGCAGAAGATCCGGACGTCGCCCATCTCCGAGCTGCCGAGCCAATCGGCGCCGATGAGCTCACCGGACTGGAGCTGCCGCTCGCGCCGAGTGACGCCGAGATGCGTGCTGACCACGTCCACGCTCTTCTCGCCGATCCGCGTCTTCGCCCAGATCGCGCCGCGTGGCTCCGACGCCGTGCTGATGGCAGGGAACGTCGTGACGCGGACGAGCTCGAGCGGCGATCGGCTGAGCAGAGCGTGACCGTAGAAGCCGACGCCGCGCCGGAACGTACGGCAGAACAGCAAGGTCATGCCGAGGTGGCTCGCGAGATCCCGCGCGTGGTGCTCGCCCTCGGCATCGTCCGTCACGGGCGCGTCGAGCTCTTGCAGCGCGATCAGATCCGGGCGCGTCTCCGCGCAAACGGCGGTGATGTCCTCGATCGAGTCCCTTCCACCGCGACCGATGCAGCGATGGACGTTGTACGTCATGACGCGGATGCGCGACACGTTGGGCTGCAACCTAAACGCTCAGGTGCATCGCGTCGAGCGCGGAACGCGTGTTGCACCAGTCAGCCTCATCCCAAGGAGGTAACTGATGAGCAGTCAGCCGAAGAAGGATGCGCAGGGCGACACGATCGGCGAGGGCAACTACGACGCGAGTCGCCGCTATCGTCAGGGCGTCGAGCAGTCCGTCGAGAAGGACAACGCCGGCGAGCTCGCCGAGAAGGCGAAGAAGGCGCTCGAGGGCAGCGAGGGTAGCGAGCTGCGCGACGCCGAAGAGAAGGGCAAGCGCGCGGAGGTTCCGCGCAAGTGAGCGCAATGGCGAGCCCGACGAGCAGCGCGGCGCCGAAGGGCGCGGATCCGAATGCACCCGGCATCCGGAACCGAGTCCGCTTCCTCGTCGAGCTCTTCTCCGAGACTGCCGAGCGTTTCTCCGACAACGAGGGGTACCGCCTCGGCGCGGCGTTCTCGTACTACGCGACGTTCTCGATCTTCCCGTTGATCCTGCTGTCGGTGACGATCGTCGGCTTCGTCCTCGGCGACAGCACGCAGGCACGTGAGCGGCTCCTCGAGGCGGTCGCCACCCCAGGCTCGCCCGTACGCGACGTCCTCGACGGGACGCTCACCGCGATGCAGGGAAGTCGAAGCGCACGCGGCCTCTCCGCGCTGATCGGTATCTTCACGCTCCTCTTCGCCGCGAGCGGCGCGTTCGTGGAGCTGGATGCAGCGCTCAACCGGATCTGGTGCGTGCCTCGACGGAAGGCGTCGGGCATCGTCGGTTCGATCCGCGTCTTCTTGCTCGAACGCCTCTCCGGGTTCGCGATCGTCCTCGGGCTTGGTCTCACGCTGCTCGTTTCGCTCGTCTCGAGCTCGATCCTCTCGTTCGTCGCAGATCGCGCGCGCGAGCAGGTGGACATCCCGCTCTGGCCGGCGCTGGTCCGGACCGCGGACCTCACGCTGTCGATCGCGATCCTCTCGGGCGTGTTCGTGGCCGCCTTCCACTTCATCCCGCGTTCGCGCCCGCCGATTCGGGTCGTCGTCGGTGGCGCCGTGCTGACGACCGTCCTCCTCTCGGCGTTGAAGGAGCTCTTCGCGACGTACCTGTCGAACCTCACGAGCTACTCCGCGTACGGCGTCGTCGGAGGTGTCCTCGCGCTCACGACGTGGATCTATGTGTCGAGCATGGTCATCTTCTTCGGCGCGCAGCTGACGCGAATGCACGCCGAGAAGATCGGCGCGACCGAGCGATGCAACCTGCAGTACCTGACGGGCGCCCCTTGTCCCGAGCCCGAGCCCGAGCCCGTGACCGTGCCCGAATGAACAAAACAACGCGCGCGGAGGTCGTCACCTCGACGACGTCCGCGCGCGCCTCTCTTCCTGTTGTTTCTCTGCCGCGATTCGCTGATCTGGATCGGGCGGCGCCCCGGGTTTTCGTCTAACGCGTGGCGGCCCGCGCGGGAACGAGAGGCACCGATGACGGCGGCGCATCTTCCTTCGTCGCGCGAACCGGCGCTGCGGATCGACCTTCGACCCGCGCCTCGAACCGCACCGACAGCCGGAGCTCGTTCGCACTAACCTCGACGTCACCGTCCATGGCGATGATCTCGAACGTCCTCGCGGGCGAGATCCTTGCCGGAAGCGGGATGCGCTTCGTCAGCGTTCGCGCGAAGTCCCAAGCGATCGTATCGCGGTTGTGCGAGATGCCTTCGCGAATGGCCCCGGCGATGGCGTCGTCGAGGAAAGCAGGGACGAGCTTCAGATCGAGCTCCTCGACGACGGGCTCGAACGAGAGCACGCGCGAGCGAGCACGCGAGACGATGCGCGGTACGAGCAAGAGCTGCCATGCCTGGAGCGTCACGGGGATCGCCATCCCCGCAACGTCCCAGGTGATGCGTGCATCGCCTCGCAGGCGGAGTCCCCTACCCGCGACGAGCGCCACCTCGGGTCGGCCGAGCGTCACGTAGCGGCCGCGTCGCCCGTCGATGTCGATCCGCATTGGAGTGAATGACGCGATCAGATCGACGAGCTCGGCCTTCGTGACGACGGCTGTGAGGAGCATGTCTTCAGGTCTTCTGTCTCAGTGGGTCACGCGGGCACTCGGCGACCGAAGATCAGAGACAGCGCACCGAGGACGAGGAACACGAAGAAGAGGATCTTCGCGATCCCGGCTGCACCTGCTGCGAGCCCGCTGAAGCCGAGCACAGCGGCAACAAGCGCGATGACGAAGAAAACGGCGGCCCAATACAACATGGCAAACTATCCTTTCCAGAGTTCTAGAGAGTTCGAGCAGGGATTAGCGAGGAGTGTGCCGCCTCCCGTGGACCTCGATCTGGTGAAGAACAGGCGTGATTGCCGCATTTTCGCGGCGATGTCGTCTCATCCGAGGCAGTTGGGCACGTGACCGCAACGCGGTCTTCGCCGCTCGCGCTGCGCCTCACGCGGAAGCGGACGGCACTCGTCGTGCACTACGGCTCGTCATGACCACGCAACCGACAAAGCCCAAGGAAGCCGAGCCCAGCTCGGAGCCGGGTCAGCAGCAGCAGCCCGCGTCGCCGGTGAACCCCGATCCGGGGGCTCATCCCATCCATCCACCGATCCCGGTCCAGCCCATTCACGAGGGCACGGAGCCGAAGTCGGAGCCGAAGAAGGATCCGGTGGCGCCCGGCGGTGACGTGCCCGGATACGGTGGTTGAACGATGAAGTTTTCTTATCGCCTCATCCGCGACAAGAGTGGCTTCGTTGCCGAGTGCGTCGAGTCCGAAGCGGCCGGCGAGGGCAAGACCGCGAAGGACGCCGTCGAATCTCTTCGCAAGTCGCTCGAAGAGCGAATGTTCCGCCCTGATGCCGTTGCGCCGCCGCCGACCCCGACGGAGAGCGTGATCGAGCTCGTGCTCGCGGACGAGAGTGCGTCGCGAGCCGAACGTCCGTCGCTCGATCTCGGCGGTCCTGGCGACGCGCCGCTTCGCTGACGGATCAGCTGCTCAGCGGCGACGCCACAACATGCGGTAGACGGGCAGGCCGTCCGCGATTGCGCGGTGCTCGCGTGGGCTGCGCGCGCCGAAAGGATTTTCAGCGATCGTCGGTGAGCCTGGCTCGTCGCCCGCGGGCACGAACACGTCGCTCTGCGCGACGACGCTTGCGTAGAGCTCGGCCCTCTCCTCGACGTCGGTCTGGATGAGCAGCTCGCCGCCGGGCTCGAGCAGACGGGCGACCTCCGTGAGGAAAACGTCGCCCATCACGAGCCGCTTCTGGTGGCGCTTCTTCCACCACGGATCCGGGAAGTGGAGGAAGACGCGCTTCACGCTGCCATTCGGACGAAGGCGTGGAAGCGCAAGCCGCGCGTCCTCGCAGAAGACGCGTGCGCGCGCGCCGAACCCGTGTTTCGCAAGGCGCACGTCGCCGACGGTCGCCCACTTGCGCCGGATCTCGAGGCCGACGAGGAGCGCCTCGGGCGCGGCCGCGGCACGTTCGAGGAGGAACCCGGCCTTCGGACCCGGACCGATCTCGAGCTCGATGTGCTCGCCTTTGCCGAGCGCTCGAAGGTCGACCTCGTTCTCCTCCGGCAGCCGCGGCGCGTCGGCATACGGCCCGAGAGGTCGCTTGCGCTCCGGCGCGACCTCGCTGCCGCTCGCGTCCTCGTTCGTCATGACGCGGGGCGAATAGACGCGGCTCCGTTCACGGTCAAGCTGGCAAAAACATCGACGCGTCGCGAACGGGCCTGCCGTCCGGGGCGCGGCGCGGTCCGGAAAGGTCTGTTAGCGTCAGCTCGTTCGATGGGCGTCGTAAGGGCAACGGCAGCGAGCGAAGGCCGGCCTCGCGCAGGCGTCTCGTGGCGCAGCGCCGTGCGGCTGGCGCCGCTCGTGCTCGCGACCGCGCTCCTCGCCGAGCGAGCGATCCACGGCGTTCTCGACAAGCTCGGACATCCGGGAGCCGCGCTCGACGACGCCTACATCCATTTTCAGTACGCGCGCGCATTTGCCGAGGGACATCCGTTCCGGTTCCAGCCGGGTGAGCCCATCTCCACCGGCGCGACGAGCTTTCTCTGGCCGATCCTCCTCGCTCCCTTCTACGCGGTGGGCTTTCGCGACGAGGCGATCCTCTGGCCGGCATGGCTCTTCTCGTTCGTCGCGCTCGGCGCGCTCGCCTACGAAGCGCACGCGCTCGCAAAGCCGCTCGCCGGTCGTGCGGCCGCCGTCGGCGCCGGAGCGATGGTCCTCGCGTTCGGCGGATTCGCCTGGTGCGCGGCGAGCGGGATGGAGGTCGTCCCGTTCGCGTGGCTCATCGCATTCTCGACGCGCAAGGGTTGTGAGTGGGCCGAGGGCGCGAAGGATAGGAACGGGCGCTCGCTCGCCCTGCTCGTCGCGCTCGCGGTCCTCTGTCCGCTGATGCGTCCGGAAGGCGCCGTCACGTCGATCGCTCTCGGCGTGCTCGTGGCGGCGTTCCCGCGGACGAGAGCGGTGGTCGTGAACGGCGCGGACGTTTCGCGCATGGAGGCGCTCGCGTTCGTCGTGGCTGCGGTGTTTCCGAACCTGCTCCTGCTCCTGCTCACCGGCAGCGCCACCTCGAGCACCGCGCAGGTGAAGCTCCTTCCGGGCAACCCGTATCACGCGCTGCCGGACGACGCGCTCGCGAACGCGCGGATGCTCGTCACATCGATCCTCGACGGGCACGAGTTCAGCGCCGAGTTCCTTCCGAAGGGAGGCGCTCCGCTCGCATGTTTCGGACTCGCGGCGATGGCGTGGCGCGGACACGCGACGAATCACCGTGTGCGGGCGGCGATGATCATCCTGCTCGCGACGTCGATGTTCGTGCCTTGTCTCTACGTCACGTTCCTGTGGAACCGTCTCCGCTACCTGTGGCCGTTCACGACCGGGTGGATCATCGGCGTCGCTTGTCTCGCGCGTGTCCTCTCTTCGGTCGTCGTGAAGATCGACGCGCGTGCAGCAGCGCTCGTCGCTGCGCTCGCCACGGGTGGGATCGCCGGGAGCTTCGCGACGCGGCTCGAGTGGGTCCTCGAGGACGTCGCTCAATCGGCGAGTGGGATCGACCGACAGCAGGTCGCGCTCGGTCGTTGGGCGAAGGAGAACCTCCCGGCCGACGCACGCATCGGCGTGAACGACACCGGCGCGATCGCCTACTTCGGCGATCGGAAGACATTCGATGTCGTCGGCCTGACCACGCCGACCGAAGGCCGCTACTGGGTTGCGGGCGCAGCGTCGCGCCTCGAGCACTACGAACGGCTGCGAACGACTCGACCGGCTGCGCTGCCGACGCACTTCATCGTCTACCCGGAGTGGATGGGCCTCGAGGGCGTGCTCGGGAAGGCGCTCCACGAGGCCACCGTCACCGACTCCACGATCCTCGGCGGCCAGACGATGCGCGCGAGCGAGGCGCGATGGGATCATCTCGGTACCGGAGAACGTCCGTGGACGTCGCTTCCACGGATCGACGATGCGATCGACGTCGCAGACCTCGAGAGCGAAGCCGCGCACGCGTACGAGCTCCTCGGCGCGCGCGAGGGAGAGCAGACCGCGCGCGAGGGAAACAGCCCGGAGTCCCGCATCGTCGTCGACGGTGGACGTACGAACCGCAGGCGCGATCGATTCGTCGCGACGCTACCGCGCGACGGCACGCTCGTCGGGATCGCGCGCGTCGAGAGCACGGCGAGCACGACGCTTCGGGTGAGCATCGCCGGAAGGCCGATCGCGCAGCTCGACGTGCTCGATGGCCCCTGGCAGGAGGTCTCGTTCGAGATCCCGTCCGACGCGCGAGGAGAGCGCGTGCCCGTCGAGGTGACCGCCGACGGTCCGGCGTTCACCTCGTTCCATTACTGGTTCGGGGCGCGGTAGCGCTGGCTCAGGGGTTGAACGGCTCGCTGCTCATCGGCGGCGAGCTGGTCTTCGGCGCGTCGCCCTTCGGGGCTTCGCCGCTCGAGGGCTCCGGCTTCGGCGCGGCCTTCGGTGCAGGACCGCCCTTCGGAGCGACCGGGGCCGCGCTCACGGCCTGCGGCTCGTTCTTCTTCTTCTCGGCGACCTTCGCCTTCAGGTCGTCGATCGCCTTCTCGTAGTCCTTCGTGGCGGCGTCGATCGCCTTGTCCATCTCCTTGCTCATGGCCTCGGCCTGCTCCGCCTGCTTGTCGAGCTCGGCCTTGTTCTTGTTCGCAGCCGCGATGCGATCCTGACTCGCCCTCTTCTCGGCGTCGGTGCGTCCGGGCTCCGCCTGGAACGCTTGCTCGTCCTGGATGAAGCGATCGAGCGTCTTCTTCACGTCGTTCTTGTCGGCGACGAGTCGCTGCAGCCGGTTGCGCTGGAGGACCATCAGCACGTGGACGTCGTAGCTCGCCTCGGAGATCTCGTCGGCGAGCTTCTCGAGCGAAGCGACGTTCTGCGGGCCGAGCGACGTCTTGTACCGGTCGAGCACGACGAAGGCCTCGTTCTTCGATCGGAGCTTTTTCTGGAGCTGCTTCGAGATCGCCTCGTTGAGCGCGTACGAGATCGAGCCCGAGGTGTCGGCCGTGCAGCCGGCCTGTTTCATCGTGTGCTGCGCGTTGCCGTTCACGCGCGCGGTGATCTCGTTCTTCTCCGAATCCCAGAAGCTCTTCACCGCGACGGCTTCTCCCTGCGCGTCGGCGAAGTCGGCGCTCTTCCCGGCCTCGTCCGAGTCGACGATCACGGTCTGCACCTTGTCCCAGTCGGGCCTCCTCAGCTCATCGAGGTGCGCGGCGAAGCCCGCGGTCAGCTGCTTTTCTTTCGCCTGCACGTCGGCGATCGCCTTCGTCGCGGAGGCGATCTCATCGCTGTAGCCGATGGCGTACGCAGTCTGATCGCCGGACGCCGCGGTGACGGGAGGCTTCCCCGCCGAGGAGCACCCGAGGGCGCTGACGAGCGAGAACGACGCGAGCAGACGACTACTGATTTGCATGCGCGCATCATCACGCCGCTCGCAGCGCGATATCAATGATGGCGGATGGCACAAAACGACGAAGGGACCTCGCGGGTCCCTCCGTCGGCTGCGTTGATGCGCGGTGTCCTCAGTGGTCACCACATCTGCCAGCAGCCTGGCGCTACTTCTTCGTGTCGGCTGCGGGCTTCTTGTCTCCACCCGCGGGTGCGGCCTTCGCGTCGGCGGGCTTCTTGTCTGCACCAGCCTTCGCCTCGCCGGGCTTCGGCATCATGCCGAGCTGCTGCATGAAGTCGGCGCCGTTCGAGTAGCCCCAGCCCTTCACCATCTTGCCGTCCTTGAACTGCGCGATCTCGACGCCCTTCACGGTGACGGACTTCTTCGTCGCGGGCATCCCGAAGAACGTGCCCTTGTGCGTGCCCGTCCAGGACGACTCCGTGACGACGAAGTCACCGATACCCCACGAATTCGAGACCGTCGTCTTCGTGTCGGGGAACGCCGTCGTCATCTCCTTGAAGAACTTCTTCGCCTCGGCCTTCCCCTTCGAGGTCTGCGGCTGGGTCATCTCGTCGTATTCGACGTTGTCGGCCATGCCGCCGAGCCAGTCGGCCTCCTTCTTCGATTCCATCGCGGCCGTCATGGTCTTCATGGCCTCGACGTTCTTCGTCTCGTCGGCGGAGCCGGTCGACGTGACGACCTGCGGGCTCGACGCGAGCGTCGGGATCGAGCGCGCCTTCTGCTTCGACAGGCCGATCTGCGAGAAGATCGTGCCGCCGTCGTAATAGACGTGGTGCTCCTTGATCTGGCCTTCGGGCGTGAACCACATCACGTCGACGCCCTGCGCGCCGACCTTCTTCTCCGTCGCCTTGATGCCCCAGAGATCGCCGGTGTGCGTTCCGTTGAACGCCCACTCGACGACGACGACGTCGCCCTTCACGAGCTCACGGCTCGGCGCCATCGTGTAGTCCTTGAACGCTTCGAAGAGCTTCCCGTAGCTCTGCGCGATCGCCTCGCGGCCGCTCGCTTCCGCGGGCGCGCCGGCGATCTTCACCATGGCGCCTTCCGCGTAGAGACCGGCGAGCTTCTTCGCGTCGTGCGCGTTCGTGGCCTCCACATAGCCCTTGAGCGCCTTCTGCTGGAGCTCCGCGAGGGACTCCTTCGGCTTCGCGTCCTCCTTCGGGGCCTCCGCGGTCGGCGCGGGCGTAGCCGCAGGAGCCGTGGCGACCGGCGCTTCCGGCGTCTTGGGCGCCTGGTTCTCCTCGGCTCCCCCGCACGCAACGAGCACGAAGCCGACCGCAAGAGCAAACGACACCTTTCGCATTTGAGACTCCTCCTGAGGGAAGGACCCACCGGTCCTGTTCGAGGGCGCGCGGGTCTTAGCTCGACCGTTCGCCGAGGGCGCCTTGCGTACGCCCCTTTGCGGTCGGTCGTCAAGCATGCGCCCGGCCCATTCATGGGAGCAGGACGACACGCCTACCGTGCTAGTTGTGTCCGTCGCATGCGAAAGCGCCCTCTCGGCAAGACCGGCCTCGTCGTCTCCGAGCTCGCGATCGGCACGTGGGGCCTCTCCGGCGACGCCTACGGCAACGTCGACGAGGCGGATGCCGAGCTAGTGCTGCGGCGAGCGATCGACATGGGGTTCACGCTCATCGACACCGCCGACGCGTACGGTGCGGGTCGGATGGAGCGGCTCTGCGGGAAGCTCGCGAAGGAGCACCCGGACCTCGTCATCGTGACGAAAGGCGGCGTGGATCGCAGGACCGATCCCCCGCGCAAGTGCTTCACGGCGGAGTACCTCCGCGAGGCGGTCGAACGCTCGTGCAAGCGTCTCGGCAAGGATGCGATCCAGCTCTATCTGCTGCACAACCCCACGCCCGAGACGCTCCACGTCGGCGAGGCCATCGACACGATGGCAGCCCTCAAGAAGGAGGGAAAGATCGAGCACTGGGGCGTCGCCGCCGGCGACGAGGACGTCGCACGATCGGCGATCGATCGCGGCGCCGAGGTCATCGAGCTCGCCTACAACCTGACGCATCCGATCGACCTCCACCGCATCTCCGGCGACGTGATGGTCAGCGGCTGCGGCATCCTCGCGCGCAGCGTGCTCGGTCACGGGCTACTCGCCGGGATGTGGTCGAAGGATCGGACCTTCCAGGAAGGCGATCACCGGAACGAGCGCTGGACGAGGATGGAGCTCGAGCATCGAATCGACCAGCTCGATGCCGTGCGCTTCCTCGTGAAGGGAGAGGTGCACACGCTCCGCGGCGCCGCCGTACGGTTCGCGCTGGCCAACCACCTCGTCTCGTCCGCGATCCTCGGCGCGCGCACGAAGGAGCAGCTCGAGCAGCTCGTCCGAGAGACCGGTGGCGGACCGCGCTACCTTCTGGATGACGACTTGCGTCAGCTGCCACGTGCGCTCGACAAAGTCGGCATCCACACCTGACATCGAGGGCTCCATGATCGACAGGCAAGACGTGCTCACGAAGCTCCTCGACGCCGCGGCAATGGCGGCGAAGGTCGTGATGCGTGTCTATGCCCAGAACGACTTCGGAGTGGAGCTCAAGGGTCCGAACGATCCAGTCACACGCGCCGACAAGGACGCCAACGAGCTCCTCCTCGAGAAGCTCTCGGCGGACTTCCCGGGCGTGCCGATCGTGGCAGAGGAGAGCGATCCCTCGACGTTCAACGGGTTCGGCTCGGCGCCCTACGCGCTGTTCGTCGATCCGGTCGACGGCACGCGTGACTTCATCGGCAAGACCGGCGAGTTCGCAGTGATGATCGGGTTCGCGGAGGCAGGCGTGGCGACGGTCGGTGTCGTCGATTGTCCCGCGCTCGGAGAAGTCTACGGCGCCGCCGAAGGCAGCGGCGCGTTCCGGATCAAGGCAGGCGTACGCGAGCCGATCCACGTCTCCACTGCGACTGACCTCGGGACGTGTCGTTGCGCGGTCTCGCGGTTCCATCGGACCACGTCGGTCGATGCGAAGCTGACGGCGCTCGGACTGAAAGAGCTCG
Organism: Pseudomonadota bacterium; assembly: GCA_023402175.1. Classification (GTDB taxonomy): domain Bacteria; phylum Myxococcota_A; class Polyangia; order Polyangiales; family Polyangiaceae; genus Labilithrix. Next base: position 26,472 of record JAEXCN010000309.1, read on the forward strand.
TGCCGATGGGCAGCGCCGGCATCAAGGGAGTTCGCGTGGCGTCGGGAAGCGTCGACATCTACGCGCACCCGTCGACCGGTCTCGTGAAGCTCTGGGACGCGTGCGGGCCCGAAGCCATCGTCCGCGCAGCAGGCGGCGTCTACACGGACGGCCACGGGCGCCCTTTCGACTATCGCGGGCCTGTCGCGCAGAACGAAGGCACGCTCGCAGCAAACCCCATCCTCCACGCCGAAGCGCTCAGGCGCTTCGCCAATGCCAAGGTACCCTCGTGAAGAATCGTGCCGAGGTCGTCGTGATCGGCGCAGGCATCATGGGCCTGTCGATCGCCTACCACCTCGCCCGTCTGGGCGTGACGGACATCGTCGTCGTCGACAAGAGCTATCTCTGCGGAGGCGCGAGCGGCCGCAACGGCGGCGGGATCCGCGCGCAGTGGTCGAGCGAGGCCAACGTCCGGCTGATGCAAGAGAGCATCCGGATGTGTCAGGACTTCGCGAGCGAGTTCAAGATCAACGTCTGGCTCCGCCAGGGCGGGTACCTGTTCCTCGCGCGCACCGAAGATCGGCGGAGGGCGCTCGAGGAGAGCTGCAAGCTGCAGCGCGAATGCGGGCTCACCACGCGGATGCTGACGCCGAAGGAGGCGCAGAAGATCGTCCCCGAGCTGTCGATCGACGGCGTCGTGGCCGCGAGTTACAACCCGGACGACGGCGTCGTCTTTCCCTGGCCGTTCGTCTGGGGCTTCGCGCAAGCGGCGAGGAAGCTCGGCGTCGAGATCGCAACGTTCACCGAGGTCACCGGGTTCGACACGCGCGGCTCGCGCATCGAGGCGGTGCGCGTGCGAAGGGCGAGCAGCGGTCGCGGCG
>JAEXCN010000143.1 GCA_023402175.1 Pseudomonadota bacterium
TCGTCCCCGTTCACGCTGCGAGGCGTGTGGCTCGAAAGTCCCGATGACGTCTGGATCCTCGACGGCATGCGGCTCCGTCATACGACGGGATGGAACGGCCCGACGACCACCGCCTGGGAGCTGTTCAGCTACGCGCAGACCTCGCCGGTCCCGTCCTCGATCCGCGGCAAGGACGGCACGATCTTCATGACGCGCCAGCGCACCACGACGGGCAGTGGTACCGGGTTCGCGAGGCTCGGGCCCTGGGTCGACGGCGGACCGAGCGTGACTCAGAGCGTCCTTCCGAACCTCATCCCGCTCAACGCCGTCGCGGTCGGGCGCAGCACCGAGGTCTGGGGCGTCGGCGGCACCGCCGCAGTCGTGGGCAGGGTCTATCGCGTCCTCCAAGTGCCACCGACGATCGACGGCGGCGCGCCGACGTGGCGTACCGACGAGTTCGATAGTCTCTCGAACAGGCAGCTCTTCGGCGTATGGGCGAGCGAGAGCGATGTCTGGCTCGTCGGCGAGCACGGGACGATCCGACGTGCGTCGACGGCGGACCCGCCGCAGTTCGAGATCGTCGATACTCCGTTCCACTCCGATCTCTACGGTGTGTTCGGGTTCGGATCGGACGACGTCTGGGCCGTCGGCGAGGAAGGCACGATCCTCCACTGGGACGGACACGCCTGGACGAAGGTCCCGACCCCGCTCGACGCGCTCGCCGATCGCCCTCGCCTGAACGGCGTCTGGGGCAGCTCGCCGGCAGACGTCTGGTTCGCCGGCCACGGAGTCATGTTGCATCTCGAGAGGACCGCGCCATGAGCGTGCCGAGGTCTCTGATCGTGAGCGTCACCGGTGCTGCGCTCGGAATGAGCCTTCTGTTCGCCTGTGCGACGAACGTGGAGCTCGCCGCCCAGGACATGCCTCAGCCCGACGGGGGCCCAGGCAGCGTGATTCCCGGACCGGACTCCGCTGACGGCGATGCCGCCGCCGATGCGCCGGCGGACGTCGCCGAAGGCGGCATCGTCCCGGGCGCGTGCACCGCCGGAGGCTTCTGTTTCCAAGCGGTCCCGATCCAGACACCGCTCGTGGCGATCTCCGGTTCGTCGCCGAACGACGTCTGGGCCGTCGGAGGCAGCACGATCCTGCGCTATCGCGGGACGGAATGGGAGCAGGTCTACGACTACTCTGGGACCACACCGTCCAGCATCACGTTCACCGGGATCTGGGCGACGTCGCCCGAGAACGTGTGGGCGCTGGCGACGACCAACATGGGCGGCTCGATGCTCGTCCGCTACGCGGCTGTCGACGGCGGGACGCCTCGGTTCTACGAGGTCCCGACGTCGGCAAGCGGGAGCTCGGTGTGGGTCACGCCTCCGTCGGACGCGCTCTGGATGGCAAGCGGCTCCGGTACGCTCACCCGCCTTCGCGACGACGGTAGCGGCGGCGTCATCCGCGACAATCTCGTTCCGAAGGCGTCTCCCACGGACACGAAGAACTACGCCTGGACGAGCGTGTGGGGCTTCGGTCCCGACGACGTGTACGTGGCAGGCCAGGAGTTCAGCTTCTTCGGAGGCGGGAACACCCCGCCCATGCTCGCTCACTACGACGGGACGTCGTGGGCGCTCACGATGCTCGCCGTGCCGGCGGGCTCGAGCGCAGACGCGCTCGGCGGCACCCTCCCGACAGGGCCCCAGCAGATCTGGAGCTCCACGAAAGAGAACAGCATGGACGGGCCCGTCTTCACCGTCTCGCTCTATCCGATCGAAGACGGAGCGATCGGCAGCGTGCTCCTCCAGCAGAAGGTGACGCCTTCGTCGCCGTGCGGGAGCAAGTATGTGTGGGCCACGTCTCCAACTTCAGCCTGGATGTCGAACGGCAAGATCGTCTGCCGCTGGGACGGCACCAAGCTCGAACGCGTCACGACGTCGCTCGGCGGTCTTCCGACGGGATTCGTTCGCGGCATCTGGGCCGCGAGTGAGGACGATGTCTGGATCGTCGGTGAATCCGTCCCCCTGGGCGTCGGCTTTCCCGCGACCGGCTTCGCGGCACGACGCACGAAAGACTCGGGAGCCTCTCAGCCATGAAGCCCATTCGGATCATGCTCGCCTCGACCATGGGCGCGCTCGCGGCGCTCGCCTGCACCTCGGCTGTCGTCGAATCGGGCAGTCCGGACGAGACGGACGCCGGGACGCCCCCGTCGATCCCGCCGCCGTCGACGACGCCGGACGCGGAGGCGCCGCCGGAGGCCGCTGCACCGTTCGACGCTGGACCGCCGAAGCGCCTGGAGGTCCATTGCACGGGCGCTCCTTGTTATCGGGCCGTGAGCGGCAACGGCGGGCGGCACTACTGCGGCCTGCTCGACGATGGGACGGTTCGCTGCTGGGGTCGTGACTCACTGAGCCCGCTCACGTCGGGAGTGGACGGTGAGACCATCGCGACGAACGACGGCGCGCTCGGCCGCGGCGACCTCACCTCGGCGATCGAGGGCGCGATGCCGGCGCCCGTCGTCGGTCTCGACAACGTCACGCAAATCAGCGTCGGACCGAACTTCGGGACGTGCGCGCGCACCAGCGACGGCTCCGTCTACTGCTGGGGACGCAACGACTTCGGGCAGCTCGGTCGGCCACGAAGCGAAGCCCGACTCCCGCTCCCGACGCGCGTCGAGGGCCTCCCTCCCGTCGATCAGGTCGAGCTGGGCTACCGCACCGCCTGCGCGATCGCCTCCGCGGACAAGGCGCTCCATTGCTGGGGCGACACGACGATCAACCTCGCCGTCGATGCCGGCGGCACATCGACGTTCGCTCCGCAGCTCGTCACCGCCTTCCAGCCGCCAGTCAAAGCGCTCGCGCTCGGGACGTGGACGGACAGGGACACCATCATCACGCTGCTCGAAGGCGACGTGCTCTCGAGCGTCGGCGAGTTCCCGGCAGGTCAGAGCTCCCTCACGACGCCGAGCACGCAGCCGCGCAAGCTTCCGAACGTCACGAGCATCGGAGCGTTCGCGTATACCTCCGACGGGCTTCTGATGCGCTGGCGCCCGGAGGCGGGGACGCTTTACATCCCGTCGAGCAGCCAGGTCGTGCAGGTCGCGATCGCCGGCGCAAACGAGCAAGGGGGCGCCCTGCTCGCGACCGGGCGACTCTTCCGATGGGGCCACAACGCGGGCGGCGCCCTCGCCCGCTCTCCGCACGAGGTCGCGGCGGCATCACATCCGCTCGAGATGCCGGTCGCGAAGGTCGTCTCGTTCGCGACGACGGACAAGTCGACCTGTGCGTCGCGGGAGGACGGGAAAGTGACGTGCTGGGGCTCCAACGTCTACGGCGAGCTCGGTCGCGGCACGATGGATTCGACGGCCCACCCGGAGCCGGAGGTGATTCGATGAATCGGTGGACGTACGTTACCGGCGCGACCGGACTCCTCGTGGCAGCAGGTTTCGTCGCGTGCGGTGAGGATCGCTCGCGCTTCGACGCGCCGGGCGGGCCCTTCGACACCGTTGCGGAGGCCGGACCGGACGACGTCGCGGCGTCGCCCGAGTGCACGGGGCGGACGACCTGCTCACGCGACCTCCGGAAGGTGGTCGATGCTTGCGACGAGTCGAAGGAGATCGCGGAGTGCGCGGCCCACGAGGGATGCGCGGACGGTACCTGCGTCCCGGCGTGCAGCGCCGCCGTGAGCAGCGGCGCATCGATCGGCTGCGAGTTCGTGGCAGTGCCGCCGAGCCCGTCGGGTCTCGCCGACGAGGGCTCGTGCTTCGCCGCCTTTCTCGCGAACACGTGGGCAACTCCCGCACGTATCGAGGCCGAATACGACGGCAGGCCGCTCGACGTCGCTGGAGCCGGCAGGATCGTGCACACCACGATCGAGGGCGTGACGTACGAGCCGTTCAGCGGTGAGCTCCAGCCCGGAGAGGTCGCCGTGCTCTTCCTCTCCCAGGCCGCGAAATCCAGCGGGAGCACCTGGACAGCCTGTCCCGACGGAGTCACGCCGGCTGTCGTCGGCCAGACGTCGATCCAGGGCACGGCGCGCGGCGCGTCGTTCCGGTTCCGAACGTCCGCGCCGGTCAGCGCGTACAGCATGTACCCGTTCGGGGGAGCAAGGAGCGCTGTCCCGTCGGCGACACTTCTTCTTCCGGTCCCGGCATGGAAGCCCGGCTACGTCGTGGTCAACGCGATGGAGCTCACGGTCGCCGTCGGCACGGTGGGGCGTCCCACGACGCAGATCGTCGCGGCGGAGGACGGCACGGAGGTCACGATCGTCGGCAAGCGCGACATCCAGGGCGGCACCGGGATCGAGGGCGCTGCGAAGGGACAGCCGCGGACCTGGACGCTGAAGCGTGGCGAGGTGATCCAGCTCGTGCAGCCGGACGAGCTCACGGGCAGTCTGATCTCCGCGAACAAGGACATCGCAGTGTGGGGCGGCCACCAGTGCATGCTCGTTCCCGTCGGGCACATGGCGTGCGACGAGGAGCAGGTCCAGCTCCACCCGATCCAGTCCTGGGGTCGGGAATACGCGGTCGTCCCTCACCTCTCGCGCCGGAGCGGCGAGCTCCCCGAGGACTACCACTATCGGATCGTCGGTGCGGTGGACGGGACGACGCTGGAGTACGAGCCGATCCGTCCGGAGGGCGCACCTCTCCAGCTCGCCGCCGGTGAGATCGGCTTCTTCACGAGCCGCGATCCATTCGTCGTGCGAAGCCAGGATGTAGAGCATCCCATCGCCGTCTACTCGTACATGAACGGGAACAGCTGGCAGCAAGCGACGGCCAACGAAGGCGATCCCGAGGCGGTCCCGGTCATCCCGTCGGCGCAGTACCTCGATCGCTACGTCTTCTTCGCCGATCCCACGTATCCGAACTCACATATCGTCGTCGTGCGGTCGCGAGAAGAGGGCAAGGAGTTCGCACCTGTGACGATGGACTGCGCCGGTACGCTCGAGGGCTGGACCCCTGTTGGCACCTCCGGCAAGTACGAGTCGGTTCGCGTCCGCCTCACGAAGCAAAGCATTCCGCAGGAGATCGGGACGGGGACGTGCGGTGCGGGGCGCCACGAGATCAAGAGCACGGGACCGTTCGGCGTCACCGTCTGGGGAACCGCGTTCGTCGCGAGCTACGGCTATCCGGGCGGTTCGGCCATCCGCAAGCTCAACTCGGTCGAGACCGTCGTGAAATGACCTCCGGAAGATGAACGTCCGGCCCCGGCGCGCCGTTCACTGGACGATCTTGAAGATGAACCTGGTGCGACGCTCGCCCTCGGTGCTCGGCTCGTAGGCCAGGAATCCGATGTAGATCGCGCCGTCCGGACCAGTGGTGATGCTGGAGAACACCGCGTTCTGGGCAGGAATGGCCGGCAGCGTGAAGCGCTCTCCGCACGGCTTTCCGTGAGCGTCGAAGCGCCGGAGCGACGACGTTCCGTCCCAAGCTCCGAGCACCACTGCGCTGCCGTCGCCGAAGTGGGCAAACGCCGAATATTGATCGTTCGTGCCGTCGTCGAGCGACACACGGCCGGCATCGCCGAAGGAGACGTCTGGCTGCCCCGTCGAGAGCCGCTTCGAGAGGTATTGCGCGTCCTGGATCAGTAGGTCTCCCGAGGGGAGCTGCTGGAGGAGGACGGAGTCCGCGAGCTCGATCGCGCCGGCATCGCCGTAGGCTTCGTCTGTCGTCCCGTCCGGACGGATCAGATAGACCGATGTGATGCCGCCCGAGCCGGGGAACTTCGTGCGCATGGCGAACGTGAGCTTGCCGTCGGGTCGAAGCGCACCGAGCGCGGGCGTGTCCTTCGTGGGGGAGCCCGCGACGAAGTACCCTTTTCCGCCGGCGAAGGAAGGATCGAGGACGCCGCTCGAGGTGAGGCGCGCGACGAACGCATCATGGACACCCGTCTGCGCGCCGGACGGAGTGAGGGCGCCGAACACGTAGCTCACGCCGTCGGACGTCGTCACGAGCTCCTGCTCGGCCCGAATGTCCGTGGTGGCTGCCCCGTCCCGTCCGTCGAGGTACAGCGCAGCGACACCTTCGCTCCCATACGAAGGATCGAGCGACCCGTCTTCGCGTAGTCGATACACGAACAGACCATCGCGAGCTCCTTCGTCGCCGGTGCAGGCGAGGATGCTCCCGTTTCCGGGCGCGATCGCTCCTCTGCAGAGCGTCAGATCACTGCTGCTGCTGGAGCTCGTGAGCCGGGCCGCGAGCTTCGGATCGAGATTGAACGAAGGATCGTGCGCTCCCGTCGGGAGCAGTCGATCGAGCGCTCGAAACCCGTACACAAGGAGCCGCCCGTCGGCGAGCGGGAGGACATGATCCGGTGGATCGACCGGGCCGACGAGCGCCTCCGAGGCGATACCTCCCTGGCCGAAGCTCGTGTCCATGCGAAGTGGACTGGAGCAAACGACCAGCGGCGGAACGTCGCCATCCTCCGCGGCCCCGCCTTCGCCGACCGCACCGTCACCCGCCGTCCCGGAGTCGGGCGTGGGGTTGGTGCTTTGCTCGTCATCCGAGCAGTTGACGAGAAGCAAGAGAGCGCAGGTGCCGGCAAGAGCGAACGAAGACGCAAGACGACGTGAAAAGCCCATGCGCTGAGGCTATTCCGCTCGGTTCGCTCCTCGCAACGTAGGCAAATGCACCCACGCAACGAGGCGCAGGTGTTGCCCTGTCATCACGCTCGTCGTACCCCGCCGGACATCGTCGCCGCTTTGGGGTTCGACGGTCGCGTGACCGGCTCAGTCGTTGGTTCCGAGCTTGCGCTCGATCGCCTCGAGGTGCGCGCGGACTTCGGGGTCCGTCGTGCGGAGGTGCTCGACCTTGCGGACCGCGCTCATGACCGTCGTGTGATCGCGGTTGCCGAACGCGCGACCGAGCTCGGGGAAGCTGCACTTCAGGCGCTGCTTGCACAGGTACATCGCGACGTGACGTGCGAACGCGATGCTCTTGTGGCGGTCTTTCGAGAGCAGATCGCTCGTCCGGAGCTTGAAGTGGTGGCAGACGACGCGCTGGATGTCGTCGACGCCGGCCTCGTTCGGACGCGGGCTCGTCGTCGCGGCGAGCTCCTGGCGTGCGAAGTCGAGGTCGATCGGACGACCGAGCAGCGACGACTTCGCGGCAAGGCGGATCAGCGTGCCTTCGAGCTCGCGGACGTTCGAGCGGATCGTCTGCGCGAGGTAGAGGACCACCTCGTCAGCGAGCTCGATCTGCTCCATCTGCGCCTTCTTGCGAAGGATCGCGACGCGCGTCTCGAGCTCCGGGCCCTGGATGTCGGCGACGAGACCCCACGAGAAGCGCGAGACGAGGCGCTCCTCCATCCGCTCGAGCTGCTGCGGGTACTTGTCGCTCGTGACGATGATCTGCTTGTCCGCCTGGTGGAGCGCGTTGAACGCGTGGAAGAACTCTTCCTGCGTCTGCGTCTTCGAGGCGAGGAACTGGATGTCGTCGACGAGGAGCAGATCGCAACGCTCGCGATAGCGGCTGCGGAACTCGCTCATCCGGTTCTCCTGGAGAGACTGGACGAACTCGTTCACGAACTTCTCCGCCGAGACGTAGAGGATGCGCGACTGCGGGCGCTCCGCGCGGATGCGGTGCGCGACGGCGTGGACGAGATGCGTCTTGCCGAGGCCTGTGCCGCCGCACAAAAAGAGCGGGTTGTGGCGCGGGCCGCCGCCGCCCGCAGCGCCGATGGCGGCCGCGTGCGCGAGCTGGTTCGACGGGCCCACGACGAAGTTCCCGAACGTGTACTTCGGATTCAGACCCTCGACGGGGGGCGCGGCCTTCGCGGTGACCGCCGCACGACGCGAGACCGGAGCCTCGTCATCGACGTGCGACAGCTGACCGTTCGTGTCCTCCGTCGTACGCGCGGCATGCACGCCGTTCGATCCAGAAGGCGTGAGCGCGCGCGCGCGCTCCCCAGGAGCAGACGCCACCGGCCGCTCCAGCTCACCACCAACGCTCCAAGCAATCTGCACGCTCCACCCCGTTTGGCTACGCAAGTAGTCGACGAGGGTGGGGAGGAAGTGCTGGTCGACCCATTCGCGGACGAACTCGTCGCGTGCGCGTAGGCACACGACGCCATCGGTCATGCCGTCGTACTGCACGCCGGAAAACCACTGCTCGAAGCTCGCGGGCGACTTCGACCGCGTGAAGGCAACAGCTTCGTTCCAGAGCAATTCGTGCTGCATCTCCATCCGTTCCAGCGAATGAAAATCCTTGGCGCCCTCGCCACGAGGGAGCCTTGTCGACCCCGTGAGTACGGGATCTGCTTCTTCCTTGTTCTCAGCCCGTCGACGACCGCCCGCCCCAGCGGAGATCAGCCCGGACTGGCCCCACCCTTATTCACAACTTCTCCACAGGGCTGTGGACATCGCATGCGTAACGAGACAATGGCTCTCGACTCCGACATCGCGAATGACAGCCCTCTCCCGGACAAAGGTCCCCCTGCCGTTCTCGAGGGCGCTTAAAGAAGACAGCCCCGAGAGCGGACGAGCTCGTTTCGTCTGTGATGCCCCAGCACGGCGGACGTTCGTGGATGAGCACTCCGAGACCACCTGCACGCAAGGACCAGAGGAACCTCGCCGCAGGGTCGGAGCACTGATCGCCGAACTCCCGTCGCGACCGGAAGGATGGAGCTAGCACCGTCTGCGAACGCTCGTCATGTCCATTGTTGCGAAACTTCGTAAGTAAACAGAAGGACGCAACTTTATTGCTTGTAGACCGCCACCGAAATGTCGCTCCTGCGCGTGCAAATTCGCGGACGGCGGATAAGTCCATGACGTCTCACTGTAATCGGAGCGTTACCCACAAGACGCATTTCCATGCTGCCGCTTTTGTCGTACTTCTGGGTGTCAAGAGTCGCCGATCCACCGTGATTTTCAGGCCCGATCGCATGAGACGGTCGATCACGTTTTTGGCGAAAACCGAAAAGTTGTCCCGCGCCGTCTGGGCTTGGTAGGGGTGACCGCTCGGTGCACTCGAGAAGGACCTTCGCCCGCGCCTTCGTGACAGGAGCGCTCGTCGCCGCGGCGACGGTCGCGTCGTCCGGACGCGTGCATGCTGCACCTTCTTCGACGTCGATCGAGCAGGGCTACGAGCTTGGCGAGGTCCAGCACCCGCGCGCTGTCGCGTTGGCTGGCGCGCAACAAGTGTGGGGCGGCTCGACCACTGCGGTGTTCGTCAATCCGGCGAACCTTCCGCTCTATCGCGTCTACCACCTCGAAGGTCTCGCAGCGTTCGGCCCCGAAGCGCGCAGGCAGAGCTACGGCGGCGCCGTCGTCGACTCGAGCACCAGTCGACTCGCCGGTGGCTTCGGAGGCACCTGGTCGCAGATGGACCCTGACGGCATTCGCCGGCAGTGGACCGACCTACGCCTCAGCCTCGCCTACCCGCTCGGCGACCGCGTCCACCTCGGTGTCACGGGTCGGTACCTGCGCGTGAACCAGGGCACGGCGCGCGGGCCGCTCGGAGCGAGCCTCGCCTCGGACGGGACGTCGACCGAGCCGCTCGCGAACCAATTCACGTTCGACGCCGGCGTTGCCGTCGCGCTCGCCGAACATCTCCGCCTCGCGGTCAGCGGTCGCAACCTCACCGCGCCGGGGACGGCGCTCATGCCGCTCGCCGTCGCGGGTGGGCTCGGGTGGTCGAACCAGACGGTGACCGTCGAGGCCAACTCGCTCGTCGACTTCACGACGTTCGGCTCCGCTCGGATGCGCATGATGGGCGGCGGTGAGGTCCTCCTTGCCGACCACTTCCCGATCCGCGCCGGATACCGCTACGACGCCGGCGTGAAGACCCACGCCGTCGGGCTCGGCCTCGGCTACGTCGATCGGCGCTTTTCGATCGAGGTCGGCGGGCGACGCGACGTCTCGGGCGACAACCCCGCGACGATGATCTCCGTCGGCCTTCGCTTCTTCATCGACTCGGGCGGCGCGACCGGCGGCGGCCAGGACGGAAGCGACGCGTTCTGACGCGAGCGTTCTGACGATGCCTTGGCCGACGAGGTCAGGGCGTCTTCGGCGGCGCATGCCAGAGACGCAGGCAAAGATCGTCGCTCGCGTGACGCACCGCGAGCACCGGAGCGATCGCCGTCTGCGGCTCGACTCGAGGCGGCCTTTGCGAGATCCCCACCGCGAGCGGATGCACATCGGCCTCCGCGCCGCAGAGCTTCGCCTCGGCGCGCACGAGCGGGGGCGCCGGCGCTGCGGCGCTCGCGGTGATACGGCCGAGCGTGAGCGGCGTTCCGCGCGAAGCTCCGAGCCGAACGACGACGGACGAAGCTCCCGTCGCATCCGGCTCCATCGCGTCGACCAGCGATCGGATCCGGAGCGACGCCATGTTTCCCCTCGCGAACGCCTTCGCGAGCGCATCGCCGGGCAGCGTGACGACGATCCCGGCCATCGTCTCGCGGCCGAGGAGCGGATGCGCCCACGACGGCCGCCGCGGCACGCGCTCGAACGTGAGGGACTCCCCTGCGTCGTCGTCCTCCGGCTCGAGCTCACCATCGCCGACGGCGACGAGATGCGCGTCGATCGCGCGTGGCCCGGGAGCACCGAAGGCAACGTGGAAGCGGAGCGTCTCGCCGCGCCACTCGCCGCGCGGAAGGTTCACCTCCTCGGTGACGGAGATCGCGCCGCCGTGACTCGTGACCTTCACCCGCGCGATGCTCGGGAGGATCGCGAGCGGGGGCGGAGGCGGCGGTTGCGGAGGCGGAGGCGGCGCCTTCGGGGCAGGCTTGGGCGCCGGCTTTGCGGGAGGCGCGGCAGGAACGCTGCCGGCAACGGTCGAAGCGCAGACGATGACCCCCACGGCAATCGATTGCCGTGCGCGAGCCATCAACCGAGCGCCTCCTCGAAGGCACGCGCGAGGGCGCGCACGGCATCGGCGGTCGGGACGTCGCCCTGCCAGACGGGTCCTGCGGCGATGCTCGCGAGATGAGCGCCGGCGCGCGGATTGTCGAACCAGTCCTCGTCGAAGCGATCGACGAGGTTCCGGACGAGCTCGTGACTGCGCACGGCGCCGACGAGCCGCGCGGGAGCATCGACGCGCGCGCTCCCCGCGAAGCCGCCGAACGACCATGCGGCCGCGAGCGCGCGAGGAAGAGGCGATCCGAACACGCGCGCCGTCAGCTCCTCGAGCTCGTCGTCGCGTGCCGAGTCGCTCATCGCGGCGAGCAGCTCGCCTGCCCGCGAACGAAGCGTGAAAAGGAGGCTGCGCCCGAGCACGCGTGCGTGGGGGTCGATCGAACGCGCAGAAAGCCCGAGCTTTCGCTTGGCGAAAACGCGATCCGCAACGGCCGCAGCAAAGGCGCCCCCGAACGTCCAGGCCTCGACCGGGTAAGGATCGCGTGCGAGCGCGAACGGGAGCGAGCGGGCGACTCCGGCGAGCCGGAGCGCGAAGCCCCACCTCTCCGCCCCTCGGAGGAAGCTCGCGCCGCCGAGCGCAGGCGGCAACGACGCGACCCGCGGCCGCCGAGGAGCGAGCGCCCGGAAGACGTCCTCGAGCCATCGTGCGTTCAGCCGCGCAGGCCATCCCTCGCGGGCGTCGCGGCCGAATCCCTCCTCGAAGATCGTCCGCCACGGCTCGAGCGAGCCCACGCCGGCTCTGCGGCGGAGGTCTTTCTGCAGCTCGATCGCGAGCGGCTCGGTCGCATCGAGGACGGCGCGTGCGAGCTGCTCGAACGCGCGCGCTCCGCTCTCCGCTGCGAGCGCCCACGGATGCTCGAGCCCGAGCCTCCGTGCTGCCTCGAACCGCCGCTCGCGCAGCTCTTTTCGTACGGCAACGACCGGAAGCGCGAGCTCGCCGAGCCTGCGAAACGCGATCTCCGCCGCGGCTGGAGCCGACGCCTCGACGAGCGCTCGCCGCGCCGTATCGAAGGTGACGAGCGAGGCGCCGAGGTCGGGCGCCGTGCCGGCGAGCGGCCCTGTCGGCGTGCTGACGATCGCGCGCTCCCTCGCGGCCCGCGAAGCGAGCGACGGGTCCGGCGCGTGGATCGCATCCGCCTCGTCGACGGTCAGCTCCCAGCTCACGCGCGCCTGCAGCAGCTCGTGGACCCAGCGGAGCAGCGCGTCGCGATGCAGCACCTGCGCCGGACCGGGCTCGAGCTCGCGGAGCGCCTTGAAGGCCGACTGCCCGGCGACCTCGCGGACACTTTCGAACGGATCGCGCAGGCGCGCCTGTTCGCGTCCGTCCTTCGTGGCGAGGAGCGCACGAGCCTGCTCGAAGGACCGCTCCCCGCGTGCGACCCGGGTGTCGACGGTGAAGAGGTCGATCGGTCCTTCGAGCATCATCCGTGAACGGTCCCGCGTTCGTCTCGCGCCGCGAGCGAGCGTACGATGCGTGCTTCTGCCTCGGCGAGCAGACCGAGGCGGCCCTCCACCTGGTCGGCCAGCGGACCGGCGGCGCCGAGCGCCAGATCGACGTATTGCCGGTAGTGACGTGCCTCGCACGCGAAGAGCTCGTCGTAGAACGCGCGCAGGTCGGCGGGACAGCTCTCGGGCAGCGCCTGGATGAGGAGCTTGAACCGCTCGCACGAGCGCGCCTCGATGAGCGCTCCGACGAGCAGCCGATCGACGACGAGCGGCAGATCGCTCGCAGGCAGCGTGTTCATCGCGCGGCGGAGGTCGGCGGCGTAGTCGTCCACGGGCGGCGCACCGAGACGCAGACCGCGTGCCTCGAGGAAGTCGACGACGCGCTGGAAGTGGTCGAGCTCCTCGCGCGCGAGCGTCGTCAGCGCCCGCACGAGACCGAGGTCGCTCGAGTGCCGGACGACGAGCGACAGCGCGTTCGTCGCCGCCTTCATCTCGCAGTGCGCATGATCGACCAGGACCGCATCGAGGTCCTTCACCGCGGCCGTTGCCCAGGCCGAGTCCGTCGAAGCGCGAAGACAGAACATCCGGTGCCTGGGATAGCACGAGGCCGGCGGCGAGCCGAAGGCTCACGAGCACGTCCGTCGTGCCCGGCCGTCAGCTCGCTTCGCTCGACGTGCCCGCGCGCGGACGGCGCGTTGCGCCCAGACGACCACCCCACGCGGCGAAGCCGATCGCGACGGCGAACGTGACGACCGCCGCGATGAGCGTCGCCACGGTGAACCCGGCGAAGGCCATCGCGCTCGCGATGAGCGCCGTCATGCCTCCGGACATCGCTGCTTCGCGCGCGCCCGTGCCCGTGCCGAACCGCCCGACGACGACGCCGCCGGCGAAGGCCGCGAGCGCCAGGCCGAGGATGCTCGGAAGCGCGACCGTCGCCATCAGCTGCGCGCGTTCACCCGCGGTCATCGACGCGAGCGCGAGATCGACCGCGTCTCTCGACGCGTCCGCGCCGAAGCGAGCGGCCATCACCTTCGCGGAGACGGCGCCCGCGACGTATGCGAGCGGGAGCCAGCCCGCGAAGATCGCGACCGTGCCGAAGCCGACCCAATGCCAAGGCGGCCGCGTCTCCTCGTCCCCCGGCGAGTCGGCGGGTGAAGGATCGTTCGACAGGACGGGAAGGTGGCGACGCTCAGCCATCGGTGACGGATCCCAAGCTTACCTCGCGATGTGCGAATCGCGAGGTATGAGCTCCGTCTTGCCCCGATCGATCCGCAGAAGAGCACGAGCACGATGGAGCTGCGGGTGCGGTTCTGCGCGGACCTCATGGGCATCGTCCATCACGGCTCGTACCTCGTCTATTTCGAGTCGGCCCGGGTCGATCGAGTGGCTCCGCCGCCGTGGCGTGACGTACACGGACCGGGCGAGCCGCGGGGTCGATCTCTCCCGGTCGTCGAGGCGCAGCGAACAGGAAGTCCAACCGCTCCTTGGACAGCAAGACCGAAGGCGCGAGAGTTGACATGCGACCTGAACTGCGACCTTCACCCCAGGCGAAAGACCTCATCGCGTCCGCGTTAGAAAACGAGCTCGCCTCGGAAGGTCTTCGTCGGACCGGTGCGCGGAATGATGTTCGGTCCCTGAGACGACCGCTATCAGGGCAACCCGGTGACGGCGGTCGGCGTCAGGCGCTGCGTCATCGACCCGTCGCCGAGCTGTCCGTAGTCGTTGTTGCCCCAGCAGACGATCGTGCCCGAGGCTCGCCGTGCGCACGTGTGGTATTGGCCCGCGGAAATTTCGACGGCGTCGGTGAGCCCGCTGACGGACACGGGCGCCAAACGGGGCGTCGTCGTGCCGTCGCCGATCTCTCCAGTGTCGTTTCTCCCCCAGCACAAGACCGCGCCCGAAGCTTGGCGCGCGCACGTGTGCAGGCCCGGCACGACTTCGACCGCGTTCGTCAGGTCGGCGACGGTCACTGGCGTGGAGCTGGCAGTCGTCGTACCATCGCCGAGCTGTCCATAGAAGTTGTCGCCCCAGCAGACAGCCGCTCCCGACGCCCTCCGCGCGCAGACGGTGTACACTCCGTCGAACGTCCAGCCGGGGGCCGTTCGAACATCGACCGCGTCGGTCAGTCCGAGGACCGCTACCGGAGTCGGCCGATCGGTCGTCGTCCCGTCGCCGATCTGGCTATTCCCGTTGAAGCCCCAGCACACGACGGTGCCGGCGGCTCGCCTCGCGCACGTGACGAAGCGGCCCGCCGCGATCTGCACCGCGTCGTCGAGGCCGACGACGGTGACGACGGTCGGACTGGCCCAGACCGTCGTGCCGTCACCGAGCGCGCCAAGGTAGTTGGATCCCCAGCAGACGACGGTGCCCGAGGCGCGCCTCGCGCACGTGTGCTCGGCCCCCGCGGCAATCTCGACCGCGTCGGTCAGTCCGCTGACGGCCGTCGCCTCGGGGTTGGTGCCAGGCCCTTTGCCGAATGTTCCATCTCCATGTTGTCCGCCAGAATTGTCTCCCCAGCAGACGACGCTGCCGGAGGCTCGCCTCGCGCAAACGTGCGCGCTGCCTACCGAGACTTCGACCGCATCTGCGACGCCGGCCACAGCCTTCGGCGTGAGACTGAACTCCATCGTCACTGACGAGACGCCTAGCTGGCCGTAACCATTGTCTCCCCAACAGTAGACTGCGCCGGCGGCGGTGACGGCGCAGGTGGTGCTCGTACCGCCCGTCGCGATTTGAACGATGCGGTTGGGATCCTGCGCGTCGCTCGCGTCTTCCGCACTGTCGGCGTCCTGCCCCGCGTTGCCGTCGCGCGCATCCTTCAGCCCCGCGTCGCCGTCGTTCGTAGAGGCGTCGCCGGATGCGGCAGCGTCGTCGCCTGCAGAGGGGACGTGCCCTGCGTCGATTCGCTCCGACGGCTCGCCCGTCGCGCTGTGGTCCTCCTCCGATCCCGCGCATGCCCACGCGAGCGGGGCGGCGAGTGCAAGGCCAATGACCGCCGCGTGCCGCCTTCGGAGGCGTACGTCGTTCGTATTCTTCATAGACATTTCAAACCTCTCGATGGAAGCCCCATAAACGAGTCGTGCGCTCCGAGGCGAAGCGGCTCAGTGGGGGACAGGCGTGGGCAGCGTCACGCTGTTGAGCTCTCGAATGGCCATGCCGGCGGGATATCCGTAGCTCACGTGGTAGTCCGTGCCCCAGACCGTGACCGAAAACGCACCGTCGCTCGCGGCCTCCAGTCGCCCGTAGCCGCACTCGCCGGACGAGAGCTTCATCGGCGTCGAATCCTTCGTCAGATCGAGCCACGCGTATTCGTAGTGACCCGCGGTGCCCAAAGGCTGAAAGCCCGAAATCTCGCCCGCGCCCGTGCTGCAGGAGAGCGAAACCGGCGCGAATCCCTTCGACGTCTTCTTGCGCACGACGGTGAGGCGCGTATTGGCGTAGGTGAAATCCGTGAAGAACACGTAGCGCTGCAAGAACTGATCGCTCGGTACGACGTTGACGAACTCGGGATCTCCTTCCCTGGCGGGATTCGTCGTGCCGCCCGTCATGTAGCTGCTCACGTAGAGCGGATGCTGCGCGTCCTGAGACCTCACGGTCGTGGGCGTGTTCATCGTGAGCGTGACGCCCTGTCCGGCGGACAGCGTGCTGCTCGGGAGCTGACTCATCACGTCGGCCGAGAGCGGAGGATCGAACGTGAGCGTCGTGCCGTCGGCCGCGGCGACGATCCGCCACGGCAGGAGCTCCGAGCGGCCCGCCTCGGCCTGGACCCGCGGCGGAAACGACACGAGCGCGTACTCCGATCCCCACGCTCGCGTCGGGGGAAGCGCCTGCTGGAGCACGTCGCAGGCCCCCTCCGTGACGGGGATTTTTACACAGACCTGCCCAGCGAAGACGCCCACCGGCTTCGTCGATGCGATGGACCTGCCGGTGTAATCGGTGAACTTCTCGAGCTGAAGGACCTCTCCGCGCGCGAGCGTCCAGCCGGCGGCCCGCTCGTCGTCCACCTGGACGAACGTGTCGTCTTCGTTCGCCACAATCTGGAGCACCTGGCCCGGTGTTTCAATGCTTGGCGGCGCATAATTCCGTTCGTAGACCCATGGACCGATCGCGAGGTGGCTCGTGCTCCAGCTGGATGACGGGAGGAGGAGCGTCGCCGTCGTGAGGTACGATTTCGCCCCTCCGTACGGGTAAATAGAATATGCGCTCACCGGCAGCGTCGTTCGGAGATGAATCGCTTTCGTCACCACGTTCCCGCCGTGCGCGATGGGATCGACGGCCAGCGCAGGCGTAACGCCCGCCGGGCATGAGGTATACGTGCTGAAACCTGCGGGGCCCCTCGGTCCTTGGGACAAGAAGACCAGCGCGACTGCGCGCGGCGGGAGCGGCCCCGCGACCGGTGTGTAGATTGTCTCCTTACCAGCCTTCGAAGCCGTATAAGTCGAATTCGAAAGATCGAGCGGAGCCTTGTCGTATTCGGCCGAGATCGTGAGCGGCGCGTCCCAGGTATTGGCGATCATGGCGACGAAGCACGATCCCTCGCCGTATCCGACATCCTCGGGAGGCAGCGTCCAGAACGAGCAGCCCGTCGAGCCTTTCGCTTGTTCCGCGCTCTCGCAAGCGTCGACGCAGCCCTTGTCGCTGCAGCCCTGGTCGGGAGCGCAGCGCTGAATCAGCGTGGCACTCGACTCGTCGCCGCATCCCGCGATGATGCTCTTGCGGTCGAGCGAGCAATGGGGGTCCATGCACGTCTTTTCTTTCGCCGGAGCAGCGGCGGCGTCCGCCGTCTCCCCCGGGAGCGAGAACGGCTGGTCGAAGCCCGCCTCCCTCTTCGAGCCGCACGCGAAGAGAATGCCCCAGGCCAGACCGAGTATCGCCCCGGTTTGCACCCGATTCATCATCCTGTTCACGGGGCACCCTTGTCGTCGAAGGAGACGGTCATAGGCACCGGATGCGCGAGCGCGTCGCGCGTTCCGACTCCGAGCTCGCCCTTGGCATTGCCGCCCCAGCACTGGACGACTCCCGTCTTCGTGATTGCACACGTCGTGGACGTCGCCGTCGCGAGCGCGACCGCGTAGCCGTCGAACGCCTTCGCGCGAACGAAGCTGGGCTCGAAGATGACGCCGCCGTCGGGGTGATCGACGACGCCCTCCCCAAGCTCGCCGTACGCGTCCTTTCCGCAGCACTGGATCGTCCCGTCCGTCATCCGAACGCACGTGCGGTCCCGCGCAAGGGCGAGCATCTGTGGATGCGCAAGTCCCAACGTGGGAGCTTGCTGTGGCACGCGGTTGATTTGCCCGTCGCCGTTGCAGAGGGGGGCGGGGGTCGGCGCAGAATGGGACGTCACGTAGCCGCCCCAACACGCGACGTGGCCGCCGGCGATCGCGCACGCGTGGTTGTCGGCCATAGCCACCTCCGTGACGTCCGTCAACGTGGGAATCACCGCCGCGGCCGCCGGGGGCGCGATCGATGTCTCGCGACCGAGCACGGGTCCGACGTCGAACGTGCTGCCTCCCCACGACACGAGCTTCTTCTCCGGCGTCGCCGCGATCGCGACGTTTCCATGCATTCGAACTTCAGAGAAGACGAATCCTCTCTCATCGACCGGCCCTCCGGGAGCGACGAAATATGGCCCTCCCGACGAGCTGCTCGGAATTCCCGGGCGGCCGAGGGCAGGGCCATTCCAGCCCCAACTCCAGAGAGGGCCCGCCTCGAGGCGCGCGAACACGGCCCCATAGCCGACGTCCACGCGAGCGACCGTCCCGCCGTCGAGGTCCACGGGCGTGGGCGCGTGAGACTCTGAGTCATTGTCTCCGGTCCCGAGTGCCGCCGTCGAGTTGCTCCCCCAGCAATAGACGACGCCGGCCGTCGTGCGGGCGCACGTCGTAAACACCGACGCCGAAATCTGTGCTGCGTCGGAGACGGGCATCGCCGCTGGCTTCGATCCGAACGGCACGCCCGCATCGGCGCTCCCGCCGTCTTTCGGCGGAGGCTCGCCGCCGAGCGCGACCGGGTCCCCCCAACACCAGACGGAGCCGTCGCGGAGGCGAGCGCAGAAATGAGAATAACCGGCGACGATCTGGACCGCGCACGGGCCGCTCGGCGGGCAGGCGACCGGCTCGTCGGAGGCGTCGTACGCCGCGCCGGCGTCGCGCGGGGCGGTGTCGGACGCGTCCTCCGCGGCCTGCGGAGGGAGCGACGCTTCGGGCGCGGCGTCGGCCGAAGGCATCGTGCCGAACTCCGGTCGAGCGGCGTCGCTGCACGCGATACCGAGGAAGAGCGCGCTGACCACGAACGCGCCACTCGAGAAGAGAATGCCTCGACGTGTCATTGCGTCACCTGCGACGTTCTCGAGCGGAGGGCGACGCCGACCCCAACGATCCAGACGTCATCCGGGCCCGACGCCCACACGCCGTAGAGATCCGGCTTCCCGTTGGGTTGGGAGAAGGCCGCCGTTGCGAACCGCCACGACGAGCCATCGAAATGGAGGATCGTTCCCTCGTCGCCGACGGCCCAGACATCGCTCGGGCTGTTCACCCAGACCGCGTGGAGATCGGCGTAGGTCATCCGCGGGACGATCTCCCAGGTCTTGTCGGGCGCGTTCGTCCAGTGGCGGATCGCTCCATTCGTACCGACGATCCAGACGTCGTTCGCTCCGCTTCCGGCAATTCCCTCGAACGTCGATATCGATTGGCTCTCGTGATCCGTCCAAGTGAAAGCGCCGGCGTCGCTTGCGGGGTCGAGAATCCCGTGTGCAGCGGCGCCGCTCGCGCCGACAGCCCAGATGTCGTTTGCGGAGGTCCCCCACATCGCTCTCAGGTCGCGCATGTTTGGTGCCAGCACGCCGGGCTTCATTGCCAAGTACGGTGACACGCGACTCCACTGTTTGTCCCGATGACGCATGACGCCGTCTGTGAAGAGTCCGACGGCGAACGTATCGTTCCCCGACGACGTCCAAACGGAGGTGAGTTGACAGGCGGAGACTCTTTTGCCTTCTCCGCACGCCCCGAGAAGCTGATTCCAGGACGAGCCCCCAGGCCTGCGCTCGAGGATGGTGTCCCCCGCTGCGACGAGGACTCCTCCGCTCTCCGTTCCCCAGACCTTGCGCAGTGGCACCGCCGTTCCCGACGGCTCGACGCTCCACGCCGAGCCTGTCCAATGGAGAATGGCGCCTTGCGTTCCGACGGCCCAGACGTCGTCCGCCTTCGTCCCCCAGACGGAGAGCAGCGCCTTGTCGCCGTAGGCCGGACCGTCGAGCACGGTCGGGATCGGTAGGAAATCGGCGAGCGTCGCGCATCCGCCGTCGGAGCAACCGGCGTCCGCCAAGGCGTTGCTCGCCGAGTCCACCGCGGCGTCGCTCGAGGCGTCCCCATCGACGATGTCGCCCAGGACGCGGCCATCGGAGCAGGCGAAGCCGAGCAGGACGAGCGGGACGAGGAGCGCGACGACCGAGGCTCGTCTCGGCATCCGCGCGCCTCGTTGCGTGGTCGCGGCGTACAGCGTGAACGTCCGAGAGATCGACTTGTCGGGCTTCATTGCGTTTGCCCCGGTGCGCATTCCTTCATGAGACAGGCGCCGTCGATGCACGGTTGGCCCGCTCCGATATCGCAGCGATTGCCGCATTGGCCGCAATGGGCAGGATCTACCTCAAGGTTGACCTCGCAGCCGTCTATGGGATCGCCGTTGCAGTCGGCCCAGCCCTCTGCGCATCGAGTGGCCTCGCACAGCCCAAATCGGCATGTGACCGGCGCGTAATGGTTCCATGGGGCCGCGGGATTGCCGGTGATCACTCCACAATCGGCACCGCAGGCGCCGCAGTGCCGGGGATCTTTGCCAAGATCGAAGCAACCGAGCCCCGGACAGAGCGTGAGCCCCGGGGCGCAGCCGCATCGAGGCAGCGGATCGTTGATGAATAGGAGGCAGGATTGGCCCGCCGGACAGATGCTGCCGCAGGCCGCGCAATTCTTGGGGTCGTGCAGGAGATCGGTCTCGCAGCCGTCGTCCAGAGTTCCATTGCAATTACCCCAACCCTGTGCGCACTGGAGCTGATTGCATTTGTTGTCGAGACAGACATATTGCATATGAGTCGGCGCTTCGCCCGGGGGCGGAGGGCAGGATGTGCAGGGATCGTTCTGCGGTGGGGGCGGCCTACACATGCCTGCAGCGCAGATCTCGCTCACGGCGCACGCGTGTCCGCACATGCCGCAATTGTCGTGGCTCGACGTGAGCTCCACCTCACACCCATCGGACGCGTCGGCATTGCAGTCGCCGAATCCGACATCGCAGATGAGCTTGCACGCGCCGTTTACGCAGTCGTTCTGTCCATTCGCCAAGGGCGGACAGACGTTCCCGCACACTCCGCAGTTCTTCGGGTCGACGGAGAGGAACGAGGCGCACTTCATCGGCACCGGGCCCGGGCAGGTCGCGCGCATCTCCGGACAGTCCGTGGCGATGCAGAGCTTCGGGGCCGCGGCATCTCCGCCGTCAGCACCGGCTTCTTGGGGCGACACGAAGATGGGTTGTGACGGCCCGCACGGCCCGTCACAAGCATCGCCGATGATGGCGATCGACTGGCCGTCGGCGCTGCACGCGACGATGAGCGCAAGCGCTCCGACGACGGATGCAGGTATACCGAAGTAGGTTTTTTTCCAGATCATGAGGGGAACGTGCTCCACGAGGAAGGCCGACGAACCGGGGCGCCGCGCTCAACGGCGCGCGCAGGATTGATCGATGCGGCGGGTGAGGGGGCTCGAGCCGTGGCTCGCACGGAAGCGCTGCGCGCGTCGCGTCGCCTCGTCCGTCTGCCCGAGCGCGCAGAGGGCGACGATGCGCTGCACGTCACGCTCGTCTTTCAGCTGGCCACCCGGGAATCGGCGCGCATGCTCCTCGACCAAAGCCAGCGCGCGGGTAGGGTCTCCGCTCCGGTCGGCGCGCGCTGCGGTCACGAGCAGGCGCGTCTCCTCTTCGAGCGTGTCAAGCCGCTCCTCATCGCGCGCCGCGGGAGCTGACGCCGGCGCGACGGTCCCGCGCGCTGCCGTCGGCGCCGGCGGGAGCGCGTCGATGGAGATGGCGCTCGGCTCCGCGGAAGCCTTTGCTTCACGCTCTGGCGCGAGGCGTGCGGACGTCCCGCGCGACGGAGGATGGGCGGATGCGCCCTCCGTCGCCATCGCGGGCGCAGAGCCCCCTCCCACCGCTTCTCCGGAGAGGGGATAGCGGCCGTCGCTCCCGAGCGGGGCGCCGCCCGACGAAGCACTGCCGAGCCCATAGTGCAAGCCGCAAACGAGCGCCAGGGCACCGCAGGACGGGATCACGATCTTCCACGGTGCGGACCATCTTCCCGGCGATGCCACGGCCGGTTCGGCCGCCTCGGCGGCGATCGCGGCCGCACGCAACTTCGCCCACACGCGCGCGGCGTCCTGCGGAGTCGGCCGATAGTCGTCCTTCAGCGGATCGAGCACGGGTCCCTCATCGTTCCACTCGGTCACTTGAGCCTCCACGTATCCCGGGCGCGTTCGCGCGCGATCCCCTCCGCCACGCGGCGCTTGGCGAAACGGAGCCTCGACGCGGCGGTGTTCACGTTGATCCCGAGGATCTCGGCGATCTCGGCGATGGTTTTTTCTTCGAGCTCCGCCAGGATCAAGACGGCGCGCTTGTGGTCGTCGAGCTCGTCGAGGACGGCCTCGAGCATTCGCGCGGTCTCTCGGAGCTGGGTCCGCGCCTCCGGATCGCGCGCGGGGGCGCTCAGCTCCTCGATGGGATCATCACCTTCGCTGCGACGGCGGTTCGATGCGCGCCGGTGATGCTGCACGACCCGCAGGAGCACCGAGAAGATCCACGCGCGCACGTTCCGAGGCGTCTCGGTGCGGAGCAGCGCGTGGATCCGGAGGAACGTCTCCTGGACGACGTCGTCGGCCTCCGCTGTCGATATGCCGAGACGCCGCGCGCTCTGCCACACGTAGTCGAAGTGCTCGCGATACAGGCGCTCCAAACTCTCGAGCGACATGGGGTGGGCATCGGCTCGCGAAGCAGGAAGGCCGGTCAGAGCGGCGAGCGGGGCATGCACGTCCGGTAGCTCCACCGGCACGTGAAATTCGTGAACAAAAAGTAGAGACCACCCGCGCGGACGTCATTATGCGGTCATGGCAACCGAATCTCGACGCCCACCGCTCCACGAAAGGCCGGAATCGCCAGCTCGTGGAGGGCGACGGCTCCGGTCGCCGTGCGCACGCCGATCTGCTGTGTGTGAAGCGGGAAGGCTGCGTCGAGGCGGGCGAACACGGCGAAATGCGTGGCGAGATCAAGCGCCGCAAGGCCCCCTCCGGTGGCCGTAGAGACCGCGAGGGAGACGGCCTTCGCATTGGGGATTCCCAGCCCGGCGGCTTCGACGAAGCTCATCCCGATCCCCGCGCACGGCCCGAGGCGCGCGCGCCACGACCCGAAGAGTGCGCACCCGAAGGCGCCGGCCGTCGCGAGGCGAAATCGGCCGGTCGCGTGTAGCGGCTCCTCGAACGTCACTCCTTGCGGGAAATAGGCGCTGCCGGTCAGGCCCGCGCGCAGCCAGCGATAGTCCGCTGCGACCGTCAGCGCACCTCCCACCGCGGGGTCGGGCAAGGTGCCGACGTCGAGCGTCGGCGCGGCTGCCAACACGAAGGTCAGTCGATCGCGCATCGGCCGCCGCGCGCGCGCCGGAACAGCTGATGGCGCCGGACTGCGACGTGCCTGCGGCCCGTTCGACGCCGGCAAAGCGCTCGGCGGGAGCGCGCCGGAAGGAGCCGACGCGCTCGACGGTGTCGGCGTGCTCGGCGCGGTGGGGCTCGCGCTCGGCGGCGGCTCGACGGACGGTAGCTCGCCAAGCGTCGTCGTAATGACGACCGCCGCGGCCTTCGCGAGCGCAGCGCAGGACACCGCCTCGAGTGTCCGTACGCTCGCCACTTCCGTCGCGCGCGTCTCGAGGACCAGCCGGAACGAATCCTTCCCGATGCGCGTCAGCGCCCCGTGCGCTGTCATGTGCACGCTCGTCGGGCCTCCCGCGCCGAGGATCTCGGCGACGCTAGCCAGAACGTCCCCCTTCGTCGGACACCCCGGCGGCGCTTCCCACACGAGCTCCACGGGCGACGCTGCGCTCTCGTCGGCCCGCGCATTCCCCGCGCAGAAGAGCACGTGGGCGAGCGCCGCGGCGAACGCCCGGGCCATCCGCATGACGACCCGCTTCGAGTCGGCGGCGCCTTTCGACCCCACGGCAACGCCGCAGCGTGCGACGCTCATCGTCTCACGTCACCCTGATCGCGCGATTGGAGGGATACCTCGAGCTGCGCGGTCGTGTCGCCCGTGACGGACATCGTCGCGCGCCGCTGCACCTGCCACGAACGCGACGACAGCAGATCCCATCGCGGTGTACTCTATCATGAGCATCGCATTCGCGGCCGGCTCGCTGGGTCGATCGCGCTGGTGTCTCTCGCGCAAGGCGTCCGGCGGAGCACGAAAAGGTGCGGGCTCGTCTGGAGCCGCGGGACGGATACCGATTCGTGCGTGACCCGCGAGGAGCTGCGGCATAGAGAAGGCCGCCGAGCAGAACGAGACCAGTGACGCAGGCCGCGGCGCTCGGCCATCGGGCGGTTGCCCAAGCTTACCTCGTGATGTGCTAATCGCGAGCCGTGAGCTCGTCGACGCTGAGCGCCCCGATCGATCCGCAGAAGAGCACGAGCGCGATGGAGCTGCGTGTCCGCTTTTGCGAGACGGACCTGATGGGCATCGTCCACCACGGCTCTTACCTCGTCTATTTCGAGGCCGGACGCGTCGAATGGCTGCGTCGCCGCGGGGTGACGTACGCCGACTGGGCCAACAGCGGCGTGCACCTGCCCGTCGTCGAAGCAAACGTGAGCTACAAGGCGCCGTCGCGCTTCGACGAGCTGCTCGTCGTCGAGACGACGCTGACGGAGCTCCGGTCCGTGTCGATGAAGTTCGCGTACGCCATCCGTCGCGAGGGGACGCTCATCGCCGAAGGCTTCACGCGGCTTGGATGCATCGACAGCGCACACAAGCTCCTCCGTATCCCGGAGTACATGCGCGACGTGCTCCTCGCCGGCGAGCGGCCTTAGCTGCACGCGGCGTGGAGCGCCGCGCACGATCCTGCGAGAAGGAGCGCGAGGACGAAGACGACGATCGTGACGGGCACGACCGGGCTCGTCCCGTCGGCGCGGACGAACGGCCGCGGTCGGTGCCCCGGCGGGAGGGTCCCTGGGGGCGGGCTCACGCCGTACGGCGCCATCGGCCCGTAGTACCCCGGCGGTGCGGTCCCCGGCGGGGGCGCGAAAGCGGGCGCCGGCGGGCGCGTCGCGACCGGTCCGCTCGCCATCGGGGCCGACGCCGGAAGCGGCACGGACATCGGCAACGCCGTCGCGTGGCGAGGCATGCTCTCGCGGCGCGGTGTGAGGACCGGAGGCGGGGCCCCCGGCTGCATCGTCGTCGACCAGCGCGCGCTGTCACGCGCCGCGACGAGCGCAGCCCAGAGCTCGGAGATCGTCGCGAAGCGATCTCTGGGATCGACCGCGAGCGCGCGCGTGCACACAGCCTCGATCGCGTCGGGAACGTTGGCGCCACACGCACGAGGCGTCGGCCGTCGATGACGGTCCGTCGCTACCCTCATGATGCTGACGACATCGCGCTCGTCGACGGGCCTGCGATCGGTCAATAGCTCGGTGAGGAGCAGCGCGAACCCATAGACGTCGGTCGCGAGGCCGCTCGCTCCGAGCCGCGGATCGAGCTGCTCCGGCGCGGCGTAGAGCCAGGTGAAGGACGCGAACGTTCCCTTCGTCCCGGCGGACTCGCCTTCCTTCATGATCTTCGCGATCCCGAAGTCGAGGACCTTCACCTGCGGTCCGGGCCGCTGGCCGGGAGCCTGCGGCGTCAGGAGGAAGATGTTCGCCGGCTTCACGTCGCGGTGCGCGACGCGCTGCTGATGGGCCGCGGCGAGGCCGTCGGCGGCGGGCTCGAGGATCGCGAACGCCTCGGCGATCGAACGGCCGCGCATGCCACGGTTGCGGCGCTCCTCGATGTCGTCGGAGAGCGAGCGGCCGTCGAGCCACTCGAGGATCATGAACGGCGCCCACACGCCCGAGGGCATCGTCGCCGCGCCGAAGTCGAGCGCCCGAACGATGTGCAGCGACGACTGCGAGAGCGTGTAGAGCAGGCGCGCTTCGGTTCGGAACTTCTCGAGGACGAGCGCGTTGATCCGCGGGTCGCCTCCGTCGAGCCCCTTCAGGACCTTGATCGCGATCGGCTGGTCCAGCGACAGGTGCCTGCCGCGGTAGACGACGCCGAAGCCGCCTTCTCCGACGACAGCGTCCACGCGGTATTGACCCTCGAGCACCGTGCCCGCAAGCCCGAACGGGTCCTGGAGGAAGCTGCCCTGGGTCACCGTCCCTCATGTCTTATCCCACGCGGTCGCGGGTGTCGCGTCGGACGCTGGCTTGTTCGCGGTTCCGGATCCGTACGCCCTGGACTGGACGCACGACGACGACGCCTGGGAAGAGAACATCGCCCCGCGGCGAGATCCTGCGGTACGCTGACAGCCCGCCCATCGCCCGCGCGGCTGGGCGCGCCCGGTAGCCTCGATGCAAAAGCTCGTCCTTGCTGGCGCTCTCTTCGCGATGCTCTTCGCCGTCGGATGCAAACATTCCGGCTCGCAGAAGCTCGAGGGACGCTGGAAAGGGCAGAAGGCCGAAGGCGTCCCGGACACGGTGCAGGTCTCGGCGAACTCGTTCGCGACGGCGACCGAGATCGTCGCGCAGGGCAATCAGATCGCCATCCAGACTCCCGGCGGACGGAACCCGGCCGCGACGTATACCGTCGACAAGGAAGACGCGACGACGCTGGTGATCCACACCGACCGCGACGGAAGCACCGAGACGTTCACCTTCAACGAGAAGGCGGACACGATGGTGTGGAAGATCGACGACAGGCGATCGATCACGTTCAAGAAGGTCCAGTAGCCGCGGGCCGATCGCGCCGCCGAGCACGTCGCGTGGGCATGCGCGGTTCGAAGAGGGGCGCTCGGAAGCTCTGATCCTGATCTGGCCCGGAATTTACGCAGTCGCTCGAATTCGACGCTCAGTGGACCGGCACGAGAGGGCTCTCGACGAGCTTTCGAACGGCCATCCCGCCGGGATATGCGTAGCTGGCGTAGGCAGCCCATCCCCACACTGTGGCTGTGAATGGTCCCTCGCTCTTCATGCGCTGGAGGCCATTTTGGCAGGTCCCCACCACGGGTCCAGCTCTGTCTTTGCGCGCGAGATCGACCCTCGTGAACTCGTACTCACCTCGTCGCCCGATGGGCTTCCAATCCGAGAGATTGCCCGCGCACTCGAGCCAAACATCCTTGAAGCCCTGACCGGACTTCACGCGGACGAGGACGAGTGACGTATCGTCATACGTCGGGTCCGCGTAAAAGCTGTAGGAGCTCAGGTACTGCCTCGTCGGTACGACGTTCACGAACTCTGGATCTCCACGATCTGCCATCGGCTTCGCGATCCCCCCTCCCATCGCCCCCATCGCCCCCGTCATGTAAGCGGCGACGTAGATCGGATGCTCGGCATCCTGCGTTCGAACGACGAACGCGTCGCCGGTCCCCGCGTAGAACAACGCGCTCTCCCGCGCGTTCATCGACGTGGGCGCTCCGGGAGGGATCGCAGGATCGTAGTCGAGGATGGTGCCGTCACGCGCAGCGACGATCCGATACGGCATGGGCTCGTGCTCATTTCCTAGACGCGGTCGATAGCCGACGCCGACATACTCGGAACCCCATTGTTCGAACGGAGGAATTTGTTGGCCCAGCGCATCGCAGGCTCCCCCTTCCGTAGGGACGTTGGCGCAAGCGTGGCCGCCGAACATCGCGGTCGGCTTGCTGGACGTGACGACACTCCCGGTAAGCTCCTCGGCCTGATTGAGCTGGAGAAACTGGCCCCTGTCGAGTCGATATTGGATTGGTCGCCCTGCCCCACCGCCCTTGACACCAACGCCGTCCTGGATGTCTCGCGTCGGAACGATCGTCACTTCGGTGTCGTCCTCGGAGGCGACGATCTGTGCACCAGGCACACCGAAATTCGATATATCGCCCCAGCCGTTGACGATGACGTTCTCCTTCGACCACGACGAAACCGGCAACAGGAGCATCGCCGTGGGAACATAGCTCGCGGCACCACCAAACGGGTAGATAGTGGCGAGAGAGATCGGCGCACTCGCCTGCAGTCGAAACGACGACCCGCGGAGAGTCCCGCTCGCCGCTTTGTCGAGGAGCACCGGGGGCACGACGCCTCGTGGGCAATGCACCATGTTAATCGAAAACGGAAGGGACTCAGCCCCGTCCGAGAGGAACAGAACCACGCTCTCGCCGGGCTGAACTGGCCCGGAGTGCGGGATCAAATCTGCACTTCCGGGGTTCGTCCGGAACGTCGCTCGCGACAGATCGAGCGACTTTCCTTCGAGCTCGACCGAGAACTCGACCGGCTCTCGCGATGTGTTGACCAGGTACGACGCAAAGCAAACCGGCGGAGTTATCTTACTGTAGGCAGTCGCCTGAAAATAGAACTCGCAACCGTTCGAGGTGCGATCCGCCGCTGCGGCCGCGCATGGGGACATGCAAGCCCCAGCACCGCACGCGAGGCCAGGCGGACATGCCTCGACGACGCTGCCCGTGCAAGAATCAATCACTGACCAACCGTCGAGCGAGCATTGAAGCCGACAATCGGGGCCATCACCCGCTGCCGCGTCCCTATCGACATGGAAATCCGACGGCCCGGTCTCGAGCACGATTCTGTCACTCGCGCACGCGCCAATGCATGCCGCCGCTAGGACGGCCGCCGCGATGGCGAGGACCAGACGATTCGACAGGTGCATACGGTTCATGGGAGGATCACTTCCTGCGGCACGAGGCTCGGCTGACGAATCTTTCCGTTACCGAGTTGTCCGTAAACGTTCGTTCCCCAGCAGTACACTTTGCCGTTGGTCAGGAGCGCGCACGTCGAGTCGGGGAATGCTCTCACTTCGACTGCGCTCTCGGGCAGCCCGGTGACCTTCACGGCCTCATAGGCATGGTTCTTTGTGCCGTCTCCGGCCTGACCTCCTGCGTTGTATCCCCAGCAATACACAGCCCCCGATGCTCCAACCGCGCACCACCGCTGCGGCCGCCCGAGCGGATCGCCAAACGGATTGAAGTCGATGCTCTGGGCCGTCGCGATTTGTACGATGGGCTCGGGGGTCGCCACCGACTGCGGAACGAGTCGAACGAATGGCGGAGATAGCGATACGTTTGCCATCCCCCAGCAGTAGCCGATGCCGCCCGCGGTGGCGCATGCGCTGTCATTCGCGAGATCAATCGAGGAAATGCCCGCCAGTGGGATCGGCATCGGGTTCGTATCTGGGCTGAGCGAGGAGATACGTCCGAGCGCCGGGCTCGCCCCCCAGCTCAACGTGACACCATCCTCACGGACGGCGAAGGCCGCCGCACCCACGCGGAGCTCGCGGATCGGCACGCCGGAACCGACAGCTACGCGCTGCGGAGCGAGCAAGGTCCCAGGCGTCCGCGGAGTTGCCGCGACCACCCCGTTCTGGTTGTCCCCCCAGCAGAGGACATCATCCTCGACCAAGGCGCATCCGACAATGGGGCCGACCGTGATGCTCCGCACAGCGGGCAGCGCGAGCTTCAGAGGTACATTCGATATGTACGTCCAAACTGGCCCCTCCGGTCCCTCCGCCGGGAAGCCTCCCAACCCCCAACACCAGACGCCGCCGCTCTTGTCGATCACACAAGAGGGATACAGTCGCGCGACGTCCGACAGACCGACGACTCGCTCCGCTGTCGCGCTCTCCGAGGGCTCATAAGAACCACGACCGAGCGCGCCACTGGCGTTCGTACCCCAGCACGCCACCGTACCGTCGTCGAGCAGCGCGCAATACGCTTCTCCCCCGGAGCTCGCCCGCTCGAGCGAGACAGCACACGGAGCGGAGGTGCAGACGACGGAGCGTGGACCTCCATCGAACGGTGCTGCATCGGGCCGCGACCAGCCATCGGGGATCGACGAAACGTCGACGCTCGAGCCATCCAGCGTGGCGGCGGCCCCGTCCGCGCCGCCGTCGTCCGCCCCGCCGTTGCGACCGTCATCGTCGCTCGCGCAGCTCGCGACGGCACCCCCGAGCGCCAAGGTCGGTGTGAGGACCCAGGCAAGGGATGAACGCCGTTCAAGGAGTCGTCTTATGAAGCGCATTGCGAACACCGATCGCCCATAGGTTGGTCTTGGACGTACCCGTTACTTGCCATATCGCCTGCGTTATCGGCATACCGTTCGGCCAGATCGTGGATAGCCCGAACGCACCACCATCCCAGACGTCCCTGCCGCGAACGACGCGTCCAGTACCGCCGAGCCACAGATCGCCGTCGACGGCCGCAAGTGAATTCAAAGCGCCAGGGGAAACGGTCGTCGGGACGGCGGCTATGGCCGTGGAATACGACTCGCCTTGAGCTTTGATCCGTACGACATCGCGACGTCCTTTGAGGGCGACGAGATCGCCAGGCCCGAGCGCGTGGATATCGGTGAGGCCCCCCTCGGCTCCTCCTATCAGTTGAGCTCCGGGGCGTGCCGTGCACCGATTTCGTTCTGCAGTGGAGCCGTCCGCGATTCTTCCATAGACGTTCGCGGTCTTGCGGACCAGCAGCGCACAAGCTCCGTAGCCGGAGCGGACACGCGCACCGGCGAACCAAGTGTCATCTGCGCTCGTTCCGGCGGCGCCGAAGAAGAAGAACTTCTCCGTTCCAAAATCGGGATCCGCCGCAGCGTATTCCGCGATCCATTTCGGCGGTGCGCCATCGACGCTCGTCCGGCGATAGATCGTGTCGTTGAACCACGCGTAGACGTCATCACGGCTCGTTCCCCAGACTCCAATCGAGGGCCCGCTCGAGTTGCCAGTGTTGCTGTCGCCGATCGAATCGCGCGCCCAAGACCACGTCCCCTGCGCGGTCCGCGTTCCGTGATAAATGTACCCAGGGTTAGACGCGTAACTACGTCCCCTAGAGACACCGTAGTAGACCTCATTCTCGTTCGGCATCCAGATCTTGCCTACGAATTGTTCGATTGCAGAGATACCCAGATCGTTCTGAGTCCCATCGTCGATGTATCGCCAGAGGGCCTCCGCATCGAGCCACTCCAGGACCTTGATCCCGAGCGTCGGGCTCTCCGCAACGGCGACGGCGCGGCTCGGAAAGACCGAGATGTCCTTCATCACCAGCTCTACGTCCGGCAGGACGGTCGTGCACCAACCCGCTGCGCTGCACGGAGACGCCTCGACCGAGCCGTCTGGATGGTTACCGGGATCCGCGTCCGGAACGGGTGCTTCACCGTCCAAGACAGACGTCGTGTTCTCGTCCGGACGGACGGGCACGGACGGCTCTTCGTCCCCCGAAGCCAAACATGCCATCGGCACGATCGCCGCGAGCATCACCGCTCCGCACACCATGACGCGCGCGCTCCTCATGGTCGTCCTCCGAGCGAAAGCAGCACTCCGTGACCACCAATCCAAACATGACCTGACTCGGCGACCCAAACCGTCGTCAATTGAGGACGGAGTTGGCCGAGCCCAGCGATCTTCACGCGCGACCAACTCGTGCCGTCGAAATGAAGAACGACGCTGTCGTCTCCGACGGCCCAGACATCCGTGTTGGAGCTGCCCCAGATCGCGTTGAGGTTCACGGCCGTCGGAACATCCGGCACGATGTCCCAGAGCAGGGGATCCCCCGTATAGCGACGAATCGTTCCGGCCGCGCCGACGGACCATGCCTCCGTCGCCGAAGCAGCCCAGACTCCCTTGAGCGCGTTCAGCGTCTGGCTATTGTAGGTGGTGGCGCTCGGCGCAGCGCCCTGCGCCTCCGAGATGCGTAAGGTCACTCCCGACAGCCCCACCGCCCAGAGGTCGTTCGCCGACCAGCCGTGGATGCTAGACACCTTCGCATCCGCTGCCGGGTCCGTGCATGAAGGCCAGACGCAGCTAGCCTTCGAAATGCCACTTTCGCCCTCGAAAGGCTCGGCTGCCCGTTGACGGAGACGCCAAAGTCCGCCGACCCCAAACGAGCCGTACAACGTATTCGCCTGCGCACCACACCACAGCCACTCGGCGCCTCGAGCGGCCCACACGGTCGAGAAAACATCGCCGTTGGAGTTCGGCTCCTCGCCAGTAGCGTAGGATGGGTTGTAGCGAGCCCACGCGCCGTCGACGGTCGCCACGCCCCCGTCCGGAACGTCGACTCCACGCGCGTAGAGGCGATCGAACCCCGCTAGCGAGATCTCCGACGACTCGCGGAGCCAGAGCGCCTTCATCGTCTCTTGAATGCCGAGGTTCACGCGGGTCCACGAGGTTCCGTCGAAACGCGCCAGGGCTCCACCCGAGCCCGTCGCCCACACGTCGGTGCGTGAACGACCGCGAATGGCGCTGATGGTCGTTCGGTAGTCGAGACCAGCACCGGATGGCGCAGGGTCGAACAAGCCGCTCGAGCAGAGCACGTCCAGGGAGCATGCCTCCGGGAAATACTCACAGTCGTCACATGAGCTCGAGTCGGCATCGGCCCCACCGTCTGCCGGCATCGCATCCGGCGCTTCGAGCGGATGCGGAGCAGGATCGGCTTGGTCGCCGATGGGCTCCGTCGCCGCGCACGCCGTGACGATGCCTGAGAAGTAAACCAGCCAGCGCGTCTTCATTTCGGTACTCCGCCAGCGTCGGCGATATCGTCGCAAGGCTCGACGACACACCGGCCACCGACGCACGCCTGCCCCGCGACGGCGTCGCAGATGATTCCGCAATCACCACAATTCATGGGATCGCTATACGTATTCGTCTCGCAACCATCCAACGTGTTCCCGTTGCAATCGGCGTGACCCTCGGCACACTGCTCGACGCAAACGCCGTATCTACAAGCACCCAAAGCATATTGCTCCCAGGCGGAGCCAACCACTGCGGTACAATCAAAGCCGCATCTACCGCAATTTTGATCGTCGGCCGTAAGATCGCGACACCTGCCAGCGCAGATGCCACCTGTACATTCTCCGCAGAACGTCTGACCTTGCGGACACAAACACTCTGGCATCAGAGTATCGACATTGATTCCACACGTCTGTCCCGGCCCGCACGAATTACCGCACGAACCGCAGTTCTCGGGCGAGAGTGTATTCGTCTCGCACCCGTTCTCGATGTTTCCATCGCAGTTGGCCCAGGACGAATCGCACTTCGCTTGGCTACACGCGCCGTCCTTACATCCGATGTGCATATTCGGATGTGGCGGACCACCATCGACCAGCCGAGGGCAGGCGTTACCGCACGCTCCACAGTTCTGGTCGTCCGTCCAGGGGTTCACGCACTTGCTACGACAAATGATATCGTCGCCGCGGCAGCCGCAGCCCATGTCGCCGGCGGCGACCCCCCGCTTTATGCACGGCTTCGCCGGGTCCGTGCATTTGGCGCCGCAGGCGCCACAGTTGTCGTTGCTCTTCGCGTCATCCTCGCATCCGTTGTCGGGGACTCCGTCGCAGTCGAACGCGCCGCGCTGACACTGCAAGAGGCAGCGCCCCTCGACGCACTCGAAGAGCTCCCTGTCCGTGGCAGGTGGACATTTCACTCCGCACGCGCCGCAGTTGTCCCGATCCGTCTGCAGATCGATGTCACAGGCGAAGCGTGAACCGGGACAGGTCGTACGGCCTACTGGGCAGCGGTTCGAGGCGCAGTAGTTGACGAGCGTCCGCTCGCTCGGCGTGGTCGCGTCTTCGGTCGAAGCAAATCCTTGCCCGCCGTCGACCAGATAGGTGCCAAGCACGATGGGAGGCCCCTTGTCCGAGCACGAAGCGATCGACACGAGCGCGGTCGTGACGAAGGACGCCACGATGCAGGCGCGCAGCGTTCGAACGCGTCCTCCACCGGAGGGATGACGATGATGTCGGTGTTCAGTCATGGAAGTCTCGTGCGCGTCTGTCGCGCGGTCACGGTCCGGAAGCGGTGCGGTCGAGCAGCGAACCCACGCGCTGCGTGTACGGGCTCTTGGCGTTCGACGAGAGGAAGTCCTTTGCCAAGGCATGTGCCTTTTCGCGTTCACCCGAGGCCGCGAGCGCCTCGATGCGAATGACGGCGATCTCTTGGGCGAAGAGTCCAGACGGGAAGCGTCGTTGGTAGTTCTCCACGGCCTCCAGGCACGACGCGAGGTCACGCGCGCGGAAGGTCGAGCGCGCTGTCGATACGAGCGCGAGCTCGTCGCCGAACGTCGTGCGGCGCTCGTTGGCGACGCTGGCAGACGGGGAGGTATTCGCTCTCGCGCGCGCCGGAGGGGGCGTGTTGCTCGGTGGCACCGCATCCGACGGTGCAGCAAGGTCGTTCACGGAAACGGTCCTGAGCGACGCGCTCGGGGCGGTCTCGTGTGAGGCGGTCGCGTCCGGAGAGACGACCTCGTCCTTCGGAGGCGTCGGCGGAGCCTCGACGCGGGGCCCGCCGAAATGCAGCGACATCGCGGCCACGACGGATGCGCCGATGAGGAGGCGTGGCGCTGCCCAGCGCCAGCCGATCCGGCGCCGTGCGGTGGCGAGCGACATGACCTTCTCGATTTGACCGGGTGAGGGAGCTTCGGTGTTCGTCGCCGCGACGAGGCGCGCGAACCCGCGGTCTTCGTCCATGAGGCGCTTCGGTTCGTCGTGCATCACGTGCTCTCCCCTCGCCTCGTCCGCATCCGATGGCGTTCGAGGCGTCCTCGAAAGTCGTCCCGCGCGCGCCTGAGACGAGACGCAATGGTTCCAAGAGGCACGTCCAAGGTGTCGGCGATCTCTTGCATCGTCATTCGTTCGATCTCGAACATGACGAAGACGACCCGATGCGCCTCGTCGAGCTCGGACATCAGTCGGTAGAGGAGGGCACGTGCCCTCTCGTCATCGAGGCGCTCTTCCGGTGTCGTGTCACCTTCGTCCGCCCCATTGTCGTCGCCGAGTTGCCCCGTCGGCACCTCGCGTCTCCTCTTTCGCTTCAAGTGAGTCGCGATTCGGAATGCCGCCCCGAAGAGGAAGGCGCGCTCGCGCCCTGGGTGGATTTCGTCGAGGCGACGGCGCGCGACCAAGAAGAGCTCCTGCGTCGCGTCGTCGGCGGTGTCCCTATCGAAGCCGAGCCGCCGCAGGAATTTCCACACACCGTCGAAGTGCGCGCGCACGATCTCGTGAAGACATTCGGTGCGCTCGTCCTCGGTCACTGGCGAACGATCCAACGGAGAGCCGCAGCGTTCCCTCGGATCGCCGACTGGAACAGCCGTCGACGAGACAGACGGGGTGAGCACGCCGGGTAGTGACGACAGTCACCGGTTCTGATCCATTTTTCTTTCCGGGGCAGGCCCTACATTCTGACACCGGCTCCGAGGCCTCCAAGGACGCCGAAGAGGGGCACGGTGGCGAGCTGTCCTCCGTTCGCCACCGTGAAATCGTGGCGAAAGCGAGCGGCGCTCACGAATACGGTCGCGCTCAAGAAAACACGACGGGAGAGGGCCACGGCTCCCCAGAGCGATCCGCCAATGTCGAGCCAGGTCATCGAACCCTGCCGGGCATCGTCGAATCGTTCGGCGGATGCCCGAAGGACGCCGAGGTTGGATTCGGCGCATGGCGAGAGCGACACTACCGTTCCGAGCGAAAGCTGGAACGGACAGAGGCGAAGGTTCCCGGCGGTCCAGACGAACTCGGCGCTTCCAGAAGGAAGCGCCCGCTCTCTCGGGAGGCTGTGCCGGATGCCGATCCCCAGGCTCGGACGCCAACCGCGCAGCCAGCGAGACCCGGTCTCGAAGGAGACCTCTACCTTCATCGAAGCGCCGAGGAGCGGGAGTGGCCCGTCGATCACGGCCGAGGTCGTCTCAGCGCGGAGGTCGAACGCGAGGTGCACGTCGATGCGCTGTTCCGGAGCACGCGGGCGGCGGACGGTGGAGACGGACACCCCCTCCGCGACACGATCCGGACGGGCGACGGTCGGAACGTCGGGCTTCGAGCTCCGCTCGCTCGCAGGCGGCACGTCGGGGCTCGGGGTCGACTCGTCGTTGCGAGGATCGATGGCGACCGCGACCATGATCGCGAGCGCCTGGGATACGGCCGCGCAATCCGGGCCGGCGATTTCGCGCTCCGATACGGTTCCCGTCGCGTTCGCCAGCACGAAGCTGCCGGAGACTCCCGACCGCCCTGCGGATAGACGAATGCGAATGCTCCGTGCCGAGCCCGCCGGAACCTGCACCCACCCGTCGGAATACGTTCGCACCTGCGCGACGAACTCCGACTCCGAAGGGCAGATCGCCATCGCTTCATACGCAAGCGCGATCGGTTCGAGCTCGTCGGAGGTGGCCCGCGCCGGCGCGGACTCCATCCAAGACACGGCGACGACGGCAACGCCGAGCAGTCGTTTCGGCGCGCGCCGCACGGTCATCAACGGCGTCGCCTCAAAGCCTCCCCGGGGCGATCGTTCCGCCGACGCGGAGAACACGAGCCGTCGCGGAACGACAAGGCGATGGCCCCACCACGCCGGCTTGGGCGTCCGCAAGGCCTCGACGGGGGGGAGGAGCCATCTTGACGTCGAAGCGCCGACACATGGCGAGGATAGCCGTTCGCAGCATGCGTGGTGACGCGAGAATCCCCGCGGCGCGAACTGCCGAGCGTCACCGGCGAGGACGACGCAGCGAAGGTGCGAGGTCCCAAAGCCTGGGTACGCGCCGGGAGCCTGCGCCCACGAAGGTGGCGTAGCGGGAGAGCAGCGACATGCTCGTCGGCGTCAGCGGGCGAGCCAGGCGGCCACGTCTTCGATGACCTCCGGGCCTTGCGTCTCGGGCACCTGATGGCCCGCCTCGTAGCGAGGGAACCG
Organism: Pseudomonadota bacterium; assembly: GCA_023402175.1. Lineage (GTDB taxonomy): Bacteria > Myxococcota_A > Polyangia > Polyangiales > Polyangiaceae > Labilithrix. The sequence continues at coordinate 36,166 of JAEXCN010000143.1, forward strand.
GACCTCTACCCGGAGGGGCGATCCGTCGGTCGTCAGGTCGAAGCTGAACCAGCCCGGCCGCGCTACTCCGGGGCGTGGCGCAGCGTCGAACATCGGGGAGCTCCCTCGGGCACGCAATGTCTCGATGATGGCGGGTGTGTGGACGGCGGCGTCGTAACGCGCGTTCGTGATGAAGAGACGCGTGTATTGGGCCGCGAGCAAAAAGCGGCGCCATGCGCCCTCGGTAACAGGCGTCTTCTCGTCACTGGGGCACAGGGCCGCGGCCCCGTAATGATAGGCGTCGTGCTCGTCGAGCTTGCCGAGCCGCGCGGAGAGCGCCTCGTTCACCCCGGGAAGGACGACGTCTAGTTGAGGGTCGAGGGACTTGCGCCTCGCTCCGGCGCGCTCCTGCGGGGCGAGGCCGTTCGTCGTGTCGAGGTCCACACCAAAGACGAGCCGCGATGCCTCCCGGTTGCCAAGGGCAGCGCCGAGGCGCGGCCGGATCTCCTCGTTGACCGTGGTCAGCGACCGGCGGACGTCGTACGCATCCTGCTCCGGCGTCAGCTTCGACAGCTCTGGCACCTTCGCGACGAGCCGCTGCTGGTGAACGAGTTGGTCCTCGAGCACCAGCGGCTGGATCAAGACGAGGCCCAAGATCCGCTCGGCGAGCCTGTCGGGCGGAAACGGTGCTTCGCCGGGCGGCCCGAGCGAGCGCGTCGCCCACCGCTCCACGATCTCGCTGAGGCCGAGCGCGCGCGCGCTCGGCTCGGCATATTCGAGCAAGAGGGAGACGAGCGTCATCGTACGCAGGCCGCCGTAGCTCTCTCCGAAGAACACGAGCTTCGACTTCCACAGCGCGGGATGCCGCTCGATGACCGCGAGGATGACGCGGAGGAAGTCTGCTGCGTCCTTGACGGGGTCGAAGTAGCAGGGCCCTTGCTCCCCGAGGTCGTAGGAGAAACCCGTCCCGCGCTCGTCGATGTAGAGCACGTTGCCGAGCTCGACCAGGCTGCGCGCGCTCTTCACCGGCATCGCTCCGATCGGAGCCGAGAGGTCGACGCGATACGGTCCGGTGCCAGCGAGGACGAGCCCCGCCGACGTCGCGGCGCCGGGGCCGCCGTTGTAGACGACGAAGAGAGGTTTGGTGCCCGCGTCCGACTCCGCCGCGTGGAACGAATAGAACATCCGCCCGGGAACCGCGTAGCCCGGCGCCGGCTGCGCGGGCACCTCCACGAACCCCGTCTCCGCGGATGGAAGCGGCGGCGCCGGCTCGTCGACGGGGGCAGGTGGCGTGGTGGCCGGGGCGACGACAGCATCCGATGTTCCGCATCCGATCGCTGCAGCCAGCGAGATTCCCAGCGCGAGCGCCCTCATTCGCCCGTGTCCCATCATCCAAACATCGTCGTCCTCGCTGGACCGGTCAACGACTAGAAGGCGACGCCAGCCCGATCTGGCCCAGGCCGCGGTGTGACGCGCGCAATGGAGATCCTGGACGTGATCGTTGACGATCGAGACGGATCAGCGGCGGACGGCTTCGCGTGCGATGCGGAGCGCGATGATGCGCTCGCCGCGCCGCACTTTCACGAGGACGTCGTCCTGCACGGGACCCGAGAGGCGCGTCCGAGCCTCGGTGATCGACGAGACCGTCGCGCCGCCGACCTCGAGGAGGACATCACCGGATTGCAGGCCGCCGCGCTCGGCTTCGCTGCCCTCGGAGACCGCGACGACGACGACCTCGGCAAGCTCGAGCCCGGCCGACGTCTCGCCCAGCGTAATTGCGACGCCGCCGGTCGCGTTGGGCTCCTTCGGACCTGCTTCACCGCGGGCGATGACGATCTTGACGTCGCTCGTCGTCCGTCCGGCGGAGACGCGGACGTCCGACCGGCGCGTGCGTCCGACGTCGGCGGCGTACGCCTCGAGCGTGATCGTCCCCTCCCCGAGCTCGCCGAGGCGGAAGCGCCCTCGCCCATCGGTGACCGCCATGCCGACGGCGGCAGCGCCGACGGGCAGGTAGGTCGGGACGGCATCTTTCGCGACGCGTGCACCGGGCACCGGATCGCCGCGTCCGTCGACGACGACACCTTCGACGATGCCCTCCTCCTTGAGCTCGAAGCGCGGCAGCTCCGTCGGCTTCCGGCCGCCCTTTTCCTCGATCACGATCGCGCGCTCCTCGGGCGCGCGGCCGGCGAGGCGCACGCGGACGCGGCCCGGTCCGGGCGACAGATCGCCGATCGTGAAGACGCCCTCCTTGTCGGTGCGCGCGTGCCGGACGCCGGAGTCCGTCTGCAGCGTGATCTCGGCGTTCGCGAGCGCCTCGCGCCGGCGTGTGACGACCTCACCGGTGATGCTCTCTGCGGGCGGCAGCTCGACCACGAGCTCCGGCGTGTCGGGCGTCGTGACGACGACGCGTGAGGCGCGGCCGGGCGCTCGCACCTCGATGCGTGCAGCGATCCCTCGCGCACCGGCGAGCTGAGCTTCGCCGCGCGACCCGCTGAACGCCGTCACGCGGAGCGCTTCGCTCGGATCGAGCGACACGGCCGAGACCTGGGCGGCTTCGATGCCGGTCCCACGATGATCGGTCACCTTCACCGGGAGCGCGGGACGTGGCTCGGGGAGCGTGATCTCGATCGTCTTCTTCTTGGCCTCCGGGATCGCGACCTCGACGCGTGCGGCGATCGTCGTCACGTCCTCGTCGCGAGCGACCAGGATCGTCACTGCGTCCGGCAGCGACGCGAACGCGAACGAGCCGTCCGTTCCCGTTCGCGTCACGTGCTCGAGCGAGCCGCGCGTCGCGAGCGCCGTGACGTGCGCGCCGGAGACCGGCCTTCCGCGTGAATCGACGACCCGCCCTTCGAGATCGCCGCCGCGAAGGAGGACGACGTCGACGCGCGCCTCCTTGTTCGACTCGAGCAGGACGACGTCGCTCATCGCGTCGACGTATTGCGGATGATGCACGAGCGCACGGACGCGGCCCGGCGTGACCGGAGATGCCCGAAACATGCCGTCTCGCCCGGTGACCCACGGCTCGGCCTGGACACTCTTCATGGCGATCGCGCCGGCCGCGCCGGACGGGCTTCCTCCGAAGGAGAGGCCGAGCGCAGGACCGTGCGGGATCGCCGGCACGGGCCCGGGCATCACCCCGAGCTCTCCGGCGGGCACGAGCGGCGAGGGTCCCGCGAGCTGCGCAGTGAAGTGAGCCTCGCGAAACGACCATCGCGATGGGTCCTCGTCGATCGGCAAGCCTTCGAGGTCGGTACCGACGATGCGGATCGTCGCGCCGTCGACCGCGTAGCCGCGCGCGTCGGTGATCTTCCCGATGAGCACGCCGCCGCGGGAGAGTGGGATCTTCACCTCCGAGGTCGTTGCGCCATCGAGCGCGACCGCAGGCTTCGGGACGAAGTCGTCGGCGCGCGCGGAGAGCGTCGCGGGGCCACGCGCGATGGGACCGAGCACGACGCGGCCGTACTTGTCGGTGACGCCGTCGCTCGGGAACGGCGAGAGGCCGTTCTCGGCGAGGGTGACGCGGGCATCACGAACATCGTCGTCCGTCGCGGCATCGACGACGTGCGCGGTGATCATCACGCCGGGCGCGAGCGCGAGCCTCACGTCCTTCTCCTCGCCTTTCGAGAGGAGGATCCCGAGCTCGATCGGCGATACCCGCGTGCCGCTCACCGCGCGGAGCGCGTAGCTGCCGCTGTCGAGACCGGCGATGCGGACCTTGCCCTCCTTGTTCGTCTCGGCGACACGTGCGGAGCCGAGCGCCGGAGAGCCGACGAGCACACGCGATCCGGCTACGGGAGCGCCGTTCTCGCCGACGACCTCGACGAGGAGCGCGCCTTGCTTGCTGAGCACGATGACGAGCGGCTTTTCCTCCGGAACGCGTCGCTTCGTCACCTCCTCGTAGCCGGCAGCACGTGCGACGACCGTGAACGGCCCTTCGCCGAGCCGCGTCACGCGCGCACGGCCGTCCGCGCCGGTGCGCGCTCCGACGGGAAACGGATCGGTGGCGCGCACCTCGAGCTCGGCGCCGATCATCGGCTCGCCGTGCTCGTCCTTCACCTCGACGTCGAGCACGTGCTCCGGACCGAGCTCGAGATCGAGCCGGCGTGCGCCCGCGACGACGACGACCATCTGCGAGGCACGCGCCCGTCCGGGGGACTCCGCGACGATCCAGTGCTCTGCTTGTGGCAGGTCGCGCAGCGTCGCTCGTCCTTCCCGATCGGACTCGGCCTCCCCCGCGGCGTGCGCCCTTCCGTCGAGGATGGCGAACGCACGGACGCGCGCGCCGGCGATGAAGTCACCGTCCTGCGCACGGACGACGACGTCGAGGATGCCGTCACGGCCCGCGATCTCCTTCGGCACCGCGGGAGCAACGAGCTCGATCGCCGCTCCACGCAGCGCCGCGCCCGGCCAGCTCGCAACGAAGAGCAGCCCAGCGAGCGCGAGCAGGAAGGCACGGAGGCGAAGGAGCATCGAGACGGACGGACGGGGACACTACGAGATCGGCGCGCCAAGGATGGCGCAGCTGACGAGAGCACAACAAGGCCGTGCTCCGAAGCTTCCGTTATGTCGCTCCTCGTGCCTCTTCTGCTACTTTTTCAGCGTGGCGCGTCCCCGCACGCTGGGAATCGGGCTCAGCACGTTGACGCTCGCGTTTGCGCTCGCGACCGGGTGCGGGAGCGAACGGCCGCCTGTCTCGGGCGGCTCGAATGACGTCGGAGGCGGCGCCTCGACGTCCGGGGGGCCGCAGTTCAATCCGGACAATGGCGCCACAAAGCCGCCGGGGTGCGGAACGAAGCCCGACGGCTCGCAGTGCGAGTGCCTCGATGTGCCGCTGTTCGTGGACGCGCCGACGATCTACTTCGTGCTCGACCGTTCGGGCAGCATGGCGAACCCGGACAAGTGGAACCAGGTCCGCGTCACCATCGCCAAGATCATGCGGAGCCTCGGGCCGCGCGCGAGCTTCGGCGCGACGATGTTCCCGGCGCCGAGCGCGAAGGACGTCTGCGCCCCGGGCCAGGAGATCATGTCGGTCCGCCCGGGCGATCCGCCCTCGTCCGGCGTCGACGGCCCCACGACGACCGCGCTCCTCGCCGCAACGCGCGTCGCGCCGGGTGGAGGCACGCCGACGGGGCCGACGCTCGAGGCCGTGCACACGCGGCTCGCCAACGTGCCCGGTCGCAGCTTCGTCATCCTCGCGACGGACGGCGCGCCGAACTGCAACCCGAACGCGGGCTGCGGCTACGACCGCTGCCAGCTCAACATCGAAGACCGCCCCGGCTGCCCGAAGGAGGGCCCGTTCAACTGCTGCGAGCCGCCCGACGGCTATCGCGAGAACTGCACGGACGCGACGTCGACGCTCGGCGCCATCAGCGCGCTCAAGGGCGGCGGGATCCCCGTCTACGTCGTCGGCCTTCCGGGCGCCGCGCCCTACGCCTCTCTCCTCGACGAGATGGCCGTGACGGGCGGGACCGCGCTGCCGACGAGCCCGAGGTACTTCGCCGTGAACGCAGCCAGCGAAGACGTGATGCTCGCGGCGCTGAAGAAGGTGGCGGCCCAGATCACGGGGACGTGCACGTTCGATCTGAAGGAAGAGCCTGCGAACGCGGCGCTCGTGAACGTCTATCTCGACGACGCCGTCCTTCCTTACGAGCCGGTGAACGGCTGGACGATCTCCGGCAAGACGGTGACCCTCGTGGGCACGGCCTGCGACCGCGTGAAGAGCGGCGACGTGCTCAGCGTGCGCATCATCACGGGCTGCCCGCGCATCGAGCCGAAGTGACGTACTGACCGTTCCCGTCAGTGCAGCGTGTGCCAGCCGCCGTCGCGCTCGATCTTCACCGAGACGCTCGCGGCGTTCGCGACGGAGAGCGACACCGGCATGATCGGAGAGTCTGCGCGCTCGTCGGCGAGCTTGGCAGCGGCGATGCGCGCGTCCTCGAGCGCTTCTTCACGCTCCCACTGAGCGAGGATCGCCTTCGCGCGGCGACGACGACGGACGTACGCGAGCACGAGGGCGCCGACGACGAGCACCCAGATGAGCCCGCCGCCCGTGAGCATCGGGATGACCGAGAAACGTCGCTCGAGCTCGCCGCGCCATTCGAGCTCGAGGCGTCGCAGGTCGGCGCCGTACGCCTCGGCGATCGCGCGGTCGAACGCCTGGCCCTCGCGAACGCGATCGATCATGGCCACGAAGCGAAGGCGATCCGACTTGCGCATGAGGAAGCGCATGAAGTCGGCGCTCTGCGCGTACGCGATGCTCACCTCGAAGTTGTCGCGCGGGAAGCTGCGATCGATGTCCGACAGCGGGAGCAGCGTGCCCGAGAGCGTCGCGCTCCAGAGCGTCTGCATGCGCGCCGGATACTTCTCGCCCGAGAGCTTGATCGCGAGGCCCTCGTTGAACCAGACGGGCACGTGCTTGCCCTGGACGGCGTCTTCGAGCGCGACGTGCGCGAGCTCGTGGCGGAAGACCTCGTCGAGATCGACGGCCTCTCCACCGCGCGGCGCAAGCATGCTGAGGAGCACGAGATGCAGCCCGTGGTACGCGACACCGCTCGCGTATTCGGGAGGCGGCGCGTCCGCAGGAGCGAGGCGCGCCATGTCCGCGACAGTGGGGGCGATGCGGACGGAGACGCGCGAGAGGACGTTCTGGCCGAGGGCCGTCGTGAGCTCTTCCTTGACCGCGTCTGCGTCGTGAAGGATCGACTCGACGCGCTCGCTCGCCGCCGGCGGGTACGAGAGCTCGAGCCAGCCGAGGTCTTTCGTGACGTACGACGGCGGCACCGGCGGGATCGCCACGTGCGCAGTCGGCAGCACGATCGGTACGTCGTGCGGGACGACGAGCGCTGGGCCGCGCGTGTCGCTGCTACCCGGTGCACCTGGGGAGAGTGCGCCGATTTCGGCCGGCCCTCGCGCGAACGCCGGAGCGCTCCCGAGGCTCACGAAGAGCGCGGTGAGCAGGCTGAAGAGGAATCGGCACCAGCGGGACATCGTATCTGGGTCCGATGCCAGACGAGCTCGGACGGGGTCGCGTTCTGGATGAGCAGACGAGGACGAGATCTTGTTCCTCGTGGGAACGACGACGCCTACCGAGGAACGCGCATCTGAAGATGGATCGGGTCGTCGCTCGTGTCCCGTGAGACGAAGAAGAAGAACCCGCCAATCAGCACGGCCGCGCCAACCGCGCCCCAGAGCCACGGCGAGGCGTAGAGGGGCCGGCCGCCTTTGCCCTCCGACGAAAGCTTGGGCGGAGGGCCCTGGAGCTGAGCCGCGCGAGGCGGCGGAGGCGGCGGAAATCGCGAGGAAAGTGACGTCACCGTCGCGCCCCAGCCGGATGCGTCGGGCTCGTACCGCGCTGCGTCGAATTCGCCGGTGTCGGCCAGGAACACGCGGGCGGTCACGGACGACGTTCCGGCCTGCGCCACGGGCGCGGCCCCTGCGTCTGCAAGACCGGCGGCGGCCGCGCCGGCCGCGGGCGGCGCCCCGGCATCGGCTTCGGCCGGAACGGTCTCGCTCTCCGTCTCTTGCTCTTTTTCGCCCGTCACCGGTGCTGCCGGGGCTCGGCCCACGACGAGCAGCGCCTGCACGCCGAGCTGCTGCGCGATCGTCGCGAGGAGCTTTCGGCTCGCCGCATCGTCGCCCGACACCGCTGCACGGAGCTCGGCGAGCTCGCGCACGTCCTTCGTCGCCGAAGGCGGCGCCGGATCTCCCGCGAGGATGCGCGCGCGGAGCTCGTCGAGGCGCTTCGGCCGGAGCGAGCTCCCGTAGACCGCACGCGCGAGCGCGAACGCGTCGTCTCGCGTGGTCCCCGTTCCGACGACGGCGACGCCTTGCGATGCGCGAGGGACGAGCGCCTCCGAGCGGGCGGCAGGCTGCTCTTGCCCGGTCTGGGCATCCGCGGCCGTCGCCGTCATGAGCGCCGCTAGGACGAAGAGCACGCGAGCTGCGTTTCGAAGCGAGAGCGTCACGGGTCGCGCCAATCTAGGCCGATGCTCCCCCAGGTCAACGGGCGAGCGCTCACGAGCACTCACGGGCGCTCACGATCCAAAGAAGCCGATGACGAAGGAGTGGAGCGGGGCCGCCTCTCCGAGCCCCTCCTGGAGCTTCGGATCGAAGCGCAACGTCGTGAGGCCCACCATCATGAGCAACACGGCGATGGGCACACCGGCGATCGCCATCGGGCGCCATCGGCCGAACAAGCGCGACGACGCGATCGTGGTCGTCACGGCCAGGGCGAGCGCGTCGACGAGCGCCCCTGCCGTGTGGATGCCCTCCGCACGCGACGTCCGGATCCCGACGAGCATGATCACGACGAACGCGCACACCGCGGCGATCACGAGGCCGATCCTCAGCAGGCTCGCGCCGCCTCGCGTGAGGAGCGCCGTCGTCCGTCGTGCGAAGAGCGCGACGAGCACGCCGGTGACGACGGCGAACGCCGAGAACGTCACGCCCGCGAGCGCATGGTGGTGCGTCGTCTTCCGGAGCAGCGCGCCGAAGATGGAGAGCAGCCCGAGCTCGATGACGCTCCACCAGAGGATTCCGACGGCGAGCATCGAAGCTCGCTCTCCCGCGAGGAGCCGAAGACCAATGCGCGCACGGCGGAGCACGGCGACCGCGGCCACCGCGATCGGCGTCGCGACGGCGGACAGGACGAGCCACTGCACGAGCGCCCTCGACGCCGAACCGTCGTCGCCCATCCGGAGCGCGGCCGGAAGCGCGGAGGCGACTGCCGCCACGACGCCACCGGCGACGATGAACCCGAAGCGCATGACAATCGACGAACCGTCGCTGTCGGGCTCCGGCTCGTGCGCGAGCCTCTCGATCGGCGGCTGAACAGTCATGCGAGACGCGTGGCACTATAGCGAACCAGCCCGGCCGTCGCGCGCAGAACCGCGTTCGGGCGCGAGCGCGACCGCACCGCCGAGCTCGAGCACCGCTCAGAACGCGTCGATGGGCGCGAGCGGCGGCATGCGCACGATCGCGTCGATCGCCGACGCGAGGCGCGCGTCCGCACGCGCGAGCCCGAGCGCAACCGCAGCGCTCGCCGGAAGAGCCCCGTAGAAGATCGCGGCGACGCCCGCGCGCGTCGTCTGCAGAGCACCTCGGACCCCCTGCGCCGGCCCGACCTCCGCACGGCCGCCACGGACGCGGATGCCGAGCGCGATGACCTCGCCCTCCTCCGGCGAGCGGACGACGACGTCGAACGCCCCGTCCGACGCGTACCCTCGCGCAGCGAGCGCACGCGGGATGTCCTCGATCCGCACCATCGGACCACCGACGATCTCACCGAACGCGTGCTCGACGCCCTCGGTCCCAGACCGGCGGCCGTCGGCGTCGGGGAGCGCCCGCTCGATCGGATCGGACTCCGGGACTTCGACGACGATCTCGGCGACCTGATCGCGCATCGCCCCCAGCGCCCCGAAGAGCGCACGCCGGGTCTCGTCGTCTTCGGCGACGATCTCCTCTACCTCGAGGATCGTCTCGGCGTGGAGCTCGCTCTGCGAGAGCGAGAACGCGACGTAGCCGGCCGCCCCGCGCTCGTCCTTCCCTCGCTGCTTCGCGCGCTCGCACACGAGCGTGATCCGACGCTCGCGCGCGAGGAGCATCTCCCAGTAGCGTCGCGGGCGCGCGATCCACCCGCTCGAGCGCTCGGCCACGCGCGCGTGCAGGCCGCGGATCGCCTTGTCGTCGCCCGAGCGCACACCCCTGACGCGGTCGCGCGCGAGCGCTTGCCACGAAGCGGGCACCGCACGCGCATCGATCGCGAGTCGCTTGCGCGAGGACGTCGTCGCGTAGCCGAGCCGCGCGTAGAAGCCGTGCCTGAACGCGTAGAGCATCGTCAGGGCATCGCCGCGCCGATCGGAGAGCACGTGGAGATGCTCCACGAGCGCGCTGGCAACGCCGCGCCCGCGCGCTTCGGGGGCGACCCCCACGGAGGCGATGCCTCCGACCTTCACGGGCGCGCCACCGAAGTGCGCCTGGAACGGGAACAGGAAGGCGTGTGCGACGATGGCTCCGGCATCGACCGCGACGACGAGATGCTCGAGCCCTCCGAACGGATTGTGCGTGAAGTTCCGCTCGCGTGCTTCGACGTTCCTGGGATCCGGGTACGCAGCGAGATGGATCTCGACGAGGCGTTCGAGGTCCCGGCCGTGTGCCTTTCGGTACTGCATTCGCCTAGTTCTCCATGAGCGCGGCGGGTCGTCGGGCGCAGCCCCAAAACTTGGCCCGTGCAGATCGCACATGTTACGCGCGATCCGATGCAAGCTGAACACGCGCACACCAGGGCGAGGACGAGCTCGAATGGTTCGAATGGCGCGCGCGCGCCTTCAGCCAGTGCACGGCTCGGGGGTGCTCGAGCCGACTTCGTCGCGGGGCTCGGCCGCAAGGTCGCCGACCTCCGCACGACGTTCGCCCGCGTGAAGGCGACGACCGACGACGTGTCGACGCGCGACGAGCTCCGGAGGAAGCTCCACGCGCTCGCCTCGGCCGCGAAGATGATGAAGTTCGACGCGATGGACCGCGGGATCGCCGAGGCGCTCGGCACCCTCGACCGGACGCCGCGTGACGCAGCTCTCGACGACATCGACCTCGAGTCGATCGAGCAGATCATCGAGGACCTGCCGGCGCTCGCGTGGGGTGACGGCCGCGCGCGCTCGTCCCGCGCGGAGTCCGCCGAGCGGGCTACGCCGCGGTACGGCGTGCTCGTCGTCGGCAGCTCGCTCATCGCCGAGGCGCTCCTCGAAGAGGACGAGAGCGCTCGCGCCACGTTCGTCTGCGAGAGCACGCCGGACGCCCCCGCCGCGTTCGACCTCGTCCGCACGAACGAGCCCGATCTCGTCGTCCTCGATGCGGACGTTCCGAGCGCTGCCGACTTCGTCGAGGCGCTCATGGATGACCCGCTCACGGAGGCAGTCCCCGTCGTCGTCGTCGGCAGCTTCCTCGAGCAAGGCGAGGCCGCGCGCTACATCGCGATGGGCGTCGCGAAGACGGTGAGCAAGCCGACGTCGCGCGAAGCGCTTCGCGCCGTCTGCGAAGAGACGCTCTGTCCGAGCCTCGCGATCGTGGCCAGCGCGGCCCATGCCGTTCTCGGCGAGCCGACGCTCGAGGAGCTCGGCGAGCGCCTCGCGACCGAGCTCCGCGACGCCATCGTCGGACGGGCCGACCCGTCGACGCGGACCCGCCGGATCCCGCTCGGTCAGGGCACCGAGGTGCTCGGCGCGGTCTGGGGCGCGATCGCGCGCGTCCGCGAGGTCGTGACGGCGCGCAGCGACGGGCTCATCCGATTCGCCGGCGGCCCCGAAGGCGCGCTCACGCCCGCGCCGCTCCTCTGCGAGCCCGATGTTGCACGCGGCGATCGGATCCGTGCGCCTCGCCGTGGCCCCGCTGCCGAGGTCCGCCTCCAGGGCCGTCGCGTCGTCGTCGCGGACGACGATCCCGCCGTCGTCTGGTTCCTCGCCGATCTGCTGAAGACGGCCGGCTGCATCGTCCAGGAGGCGTTCGACGGACAGCAAGCGCTCGAGCTCGCGTACAAGAGCTCCCCCGATCTCGTCATCAGCGACATCCTGATGCCGAACGTCGACGGCTTCTCGCTCTGCCGGGCGCTCCGCCGCGACGTCGCGCTCCGCGATACGCCCGTCATCCTGCTCTCGTGGAAGGAGGACCTCCTCCAGCGCGTGCGCGAGCTCGGCGCCAACGCCGCCGGCTACGTCCGCAAGGAGAGCGACACGCGCGCGATCATCGCTCGCGTCCGCGAGGCGCTCCGCACGCGCGGTCGCATCGAGGCGCGCCTTCGTGAGGAAGGCGAGGTCCGCGGACGGCTCGACGGCATCAGCATCCGCAGCCTGCTCGAGATCGTCTGCGCGACGCGGCCCGAGGCGCGCGTCTCGGTCCGCGATGCCTCGTTCCTCTACGAGGTCGAGATCCGCTGGGGTGCGCCGCAGCGTGCGACGCGCACCGACGGCAACGGCAGCTTCCTCAAGGGCTCGCTGGTCCTCGCGCAGATGCTCGGGATCAGCGCGGGCCGCTTCACCGTGACGAACAGCACCTCGCCGATCGAGGCCGACCTCGACGGCAACCTCGCCGCCCAGCTCGCCAAGCCGATCGCGAGGGCTCGCGCGGCGATCTCGCTCTTGACCGGAATCCAGGTGAACACGGTCGCGCGGATTCGCTTCGACGACGAAGCGCTCGACGATTATCTCGCGGCGACGCCCGAGCGTGCGCGCCTCGTCGCGCGCCGACTCGCCAACGGCGCATCCCCTCGCGAGCTGCTCCTCTGCGGCGGAGCCGAACCTGCTCTGCTCGACGACATCCTCTGCGACCTCGCAGCACGCGGCTTCGTGATCGGCATCGAGGGCGCGGATGGCGAGGACATGCTGCAGCCCGCGATCGCGCAGCTCCTGCAGCACGCCGATGCGCGCGCTTCGTTTGCTCCGCGTTCGGGCACGCCCGCGCCGGTCCCGGCGCTCGTCGATGCGCTGCCCGTGATGCACGCGAACAGCGACGCCATCTGCACCGGCGAGGTCTCCGCTCCGATCTGCACGAGCCCGACGCCCGGTACAGCTTCGTCGCTGGAAGATGCCGTCCTCCGCGAAGTGATCCACCGCTCGCCGACGCCCGCGCAGGCTCTCCCGCCCGTGGTCGCCGAGCAGCCGTCGATCATCGATCCGAAGGAGCTCCGCCCGCGCTCGTCGCCGGTGCCGCCGGCGTGCCAGGAAGACGAGCATGGAACGCCGACGGCCGATCAGATCGTCGCGCTCGGCGAGCCGACCGTCGTGGACGACACCGTCTACGGCGAAGAGCGGTCGGTCTCGATCGACGTCCCGAAGGTCGAGACGGCGAGCGAGGATGACGAGGACGCGGACGCGACCGTCGACGAGCAGAACGAGCTGCAGCGTGACGATCTCACCCCGTTCGCGTCGGTGACGGCGAGCGAGGAGCCGGTGGTCGTTCCCGCGAAGCGCAAGGCATGGCCGATGGTCGCGTTCGTCGCGGCGACGGGCATCGTCGCGTGGGCCGTTCTCCACTTCTCGACGAGCTCGACGAGCTTGCCGAAGCAGCAGCAGAAGCAGCTCGAGGCCCCGGCTCCGGAGATGCCGCTGCCCGCAAAGCCCGCGAAGACCGCGGCCGCGGAGCAGGACAAGGCCGACAAGGTCTTCTACACGCCGGTCGCGGCCGAGACGGCGCTTCCCGCGGGGCATGGTGTGATCGACGTCTCCGCCCCCGAGGGCGCGGTCGTCCTCGTCGACGGCAAGGAGCGGGCGCGCGGATCGACGAAGGTGCCGGCTCCGCCTGGCAACCACGATGTCCGGGTCCGAAACGACGGCAGCGCCGAGCGGGCGTACACGATCGACGTCCGGACGAGCCGCGTCGCACACGTCAAGTACGAGTAGGCCCGACGCGTCTCTTTGACCGCGACACCGTTCGCGGTAAGGAGGCGCGATGCCGTCCTCGGGCGCCCGATCGAGACTTCGAAGCAGCGCGATCGCCACGATCGTGCTCGCTGTCGGATGTACGAAGGGCAGCCCGGACGCGGCGCAAGGGTCCGCGACGTCCCTCGCCGCAAGCGCCGCGAAGGCGCCGAGCGCGAAGGGATCGAAAGCGACGGACACCCCTCGTGACGCGACGGTGATCGACTTCCTCGCGAACGGCGAAGACTGCAGCTTCGGCCATCGCGGCGTGCTCATCGATCTCGGTGATGCGACGACGCGCTCGCGGATGTCGGGCACGCGGCTCGCGAAGCCGGACGTCGAGATGCGCGAGCACGAGGGAGCATCGTGGGTGAGCGTCCGCGCGCGTTCGCTCGAGCTGTCGTTCATCTCGACGAGCGAGGTCAAGCCGGAGAACGGCGTCATCGTCGAAGCACGCGTACGCGGCGGTGCCGCAAAGAGCGCGTCCGTCTACCTGAACGGCAAGCCGATCGGATCGCTCTCGTTGAAGAAGGGCGAGACCACCATCGTCTCTGCGAGGGCACCGTCGACGTTCATCGCGCGCGGCACGAACGAGCTGCTGCTCCGTTTCAATGGGGGCTCGCGCACGCAGCACGATCAGCTCGCCGAGATCGACTGGATCCGAGTCGGTCCGAACGACGGTGATGCGCCCTATTCTGCGCCGACACGCAGCGATGCGGTGACGACCGTCTCGATCGCGGGTACCGCGCGTCGCTCGGTCTCGCTCCGCGCGCCCGGCTTCGCGCGATGCTCCGCGTTCATCCCCAATGGCAGCGTGCTCGAGGGCTTCATCGGCGCGACCGGCGGTGAGGCCGACGCGGAGGTGCGTGTCCTCGTCGATCGCTCCGAGCCGCGCGTCGTGGGGACGTTCCATCTCGGCGGGCCGACCGATCCGACGGGGTGGAGGCCGATCTCGATTCCGCTCGGGGACATCGGTACGATCGCCGGCGTCGAGCTCGTCGCGAAGAACAGCTCGAAGGGCGCGCGCGTCGCGTTCGCCGAAGCGCGCGTCGTTCCGCCGCCCGAGCAAACCGCTGCTGCGGCCGCTCCGCCGGCCGTGGTCCCGAAGGCGCGAGGCGTGATCCTCGTCGTGCTCGGCACGACCGGACGGCGCATCTCGATCCACGGCGGGTCGATCGCGATGCCGGAGCTCGCGAATCTGGCGAACAGCGGCGTCGTGTTCGAGGCACACCGCGCGACGTCGAGCTGGGCGACCGGCGCTGTCGGGTCGATGCTCACCGGTCTCTCGCCGCGAGAGCACGGCGCCTCCGATGCCGATGCCGTCCTCGCTCCCGGCGTGTTCACGATCGCGGAGGCCGCACGTCAGGCCGGCATCGTGACCGCGATGTTCAGCGCGAACCCGACGACGACGGCGCCGTACGGCTTCGCACGTGGATGGGAGACATTCGTCACGCGGCTCCCCGGAGAAGACGCTCCGGCGACGGCGATCTTCGACGACGTCGGCAAGTGGCTCGATGCACACAAGGACGACCGGTTCTTCCTCGTGGTCCATGCGCGCGGCGGACATCCGCCGTGGGACGTGACGAGCGAAGAGCTGAAGGAGCTTCCGCCGCAGAACTACCAGGGCAGCCTCGAGCCGAAACACGCGGGAGAAGCGCTCGCGAAGGCGCGAAAGGCCGGCGGGCGGTCGTTCGCGGATCCCGATCGCGAGCGCGCGTTCGCGCTCCACGGCAAGGCGCTCGCCGCCCACGACGCGGCGCTCGGCGCGCTCGTCGCGCGCATCCGCACGATGGGTCGCGACAAGGACACCGTCTTGCTGGTGACCGGCGATGTCGGCGTCGATGCGGCCGCGCGCGTCCCGTTCCTCGAGGACGACTCGCTCGAGGAGGGCGCCCTCGCGATCCCGCTCGTCGTCCGCGGGATCGGCGAGCGACCGCGCGAGCGTGTGAGCGCCGCGACGAGCGGAGTGGACATCGCGCGGACGGTGCTCGACTCGTTCGGACTTCCACCGCCGCCGCGGCTCCGGGGCGAGAGCCTTTGGGCGATCGCCGCGCAGAAGCGGCCGACGGTCGAGCGGCCGCTCGTCGCGGCCACGACGACGCGCTTCTCGGCGCGGTGGAGCGCGTTCGCCGTGGTCGGCGTGCGCGAGCGCGAGGTGAAGGTCTGCAACCTCTCGCTCGATCCGGACTGCGTCAGCGACGTACGCCCGAGCCATCCGCTCGCGGCCGAGGCGCTCCACTCGCTCGCCTGGAACGAGCTCGTCGAGAAGACCGGAAGAGGCGCCCGCGAGGGGCGGCCCGCCGCGCCCGAGCCCCCGCTCGGACGCGTCACCGCCGACGGACCGACCTCAGCCGCGCTCAAGGTCTGGGGCCGCTAAACGCCCCCGCCCGGAGCACGAGCACGCTTCTCGTAACGGACTGCTGAATTTCGCCGCCGAGCGTGCTAGGTCTGGGCGCTCCGGAGAGGTGACCGAGTGGCCGAAGGTGCATGACTGGAAATCATGTGGGCGTGCAAGCGTCCCGCGAGTTCGAATCTCGCCCTCTCCGCTGCTTTCTCAGCAGTAATCACCAGCAGTAGTCATCGACGAACGGTCAGCGAGCCACCAGGTCGCTGACCGTTTCGTTTTGGTGCGTCCATCGCCGCAGATCGTTCCGCGGGCTCGCCCGTTCGAAGGGGAACGCTTCAGCCATGACGACGGGTGCCTGTTACGATTCGAGCGCCGGGCGCAGGCGCGTGGACGTGCGTGATGGAGTGCCAGACGTTCGACTCCTCGCTCCTCGACGGGCTGTACGACGAGCCGGACAGCGGCCCGTCCAGCGAGCTCGACGAACACGCGGCGAGCTGTGAGACGTGCGCCGGGCGCATCGCTCGGCTGCGGAAGACACGTGCGCTCGTCCGGCCGGCGCTCGAGGCTCCCCTGCCCGGCGGGCTCGAAGCACGCATCCTCGCTGCTGCGGAAGCCGCGATGGACGAAGCGGCCTCGTTCGGATGAGCGTGCATTCTGCAAAGACTACGTGGATCCCTCGTAGCTCGTCGGAAGACGTTCGCGGCCCGTCAGAAGATTGCAGGCTGACGCGACAGCGCCCGGCGGCTGGGCCCGAAGTTGAAGGGGGACGCAGCCTACGGCTGGCTTCTCCCAGCTTGTGGCGGCGCCGCGGCTCGGTTACGGGATGCGGTCGAGCCGCGAGAGCGCGGGGTAGGAGGGTAGTACCGTGTCGATCGTTCATGACCTTCGGGCTTTGCCGTTGTTCCAGGGGATCTCCGAGGTTCGCCTCGAGCAGCTCGTCGCGACCTTCCAGCCGGCGACTCACAAGGCAGGCACGGTGCTGTTCCGGCCCGGCGACACAGCCACGCGCTTCGAGCTCCTGACGAAGGGGCAGGTCACGGTCGAAGAAGAGCGCACGAGCACAGAGGTGCCCGCGGTCCGCTTCGATCTCCGCCCGCTCGCGCCGCTCGGCGAGCTCGGCGCGCTCACGGGTCTTCCGCGCAGCACGACGGCGACGGCGACGACGGACATCGAGGTCCTTTCCGTCAACGTCAGCGACCTTCTCGGGTTCTTCGACGCCAACGGCGACATCGGCCTCGCGTTCTACAAGAACCTCCTCGGCCTCGTGAGCGACAAGGTCCGCCGCGACCGCAGCCGCATCGAGGACATGCGCGGCAACATCGTGCGCACGCAGAAGGCGATGAAGCAGATGCGCGAGATCGTCCTCGCCGCGCCGGAGACGGAGATCTCGAAGCCGATCTTCGAGACGCTCGACACGCTCATCGAGAAGAACCGCCGCGCGCACTACCGCGTGAACCCGACGACGGCCTATCCGGCGCACGTCCGCCTCGACGACGGCCGGACCGTGCCGGTCCTCGAGGTCTCCGAAGGCCATGTGAAGGTCGCCGGGACGATGAAGGACCTCACGAAGGATCCGTCGTTCTGGGCAGGGGTCATGATCGTTCCGACGACCGAGATCCTCCTCAGCGGAAGCGTCGTCCGCGAGGGCGAAGGCGGCGTCGTCGTGAAGCTCGATCCCCCGATCGACGAGTTCAAGGCAAAGCTCGACGACTACACGACGCGCGTGCAGCTGCTCGATTTCGTCGTCTGAGCAAGCGCACGCCACGCCTCGAAAGCGTGGTAAGCGTGCGGCGTGCCCACGCTGCGCTTCGAAGCAGGCACCGTCGCGCTTCTCGGCGTCGAGAAGGACGACTCAGCCCGGTCGTGGACCGTCCCCGACACGTTCACGTGGGACGCGAGGTCGGCGTGCTTCCGCGCGCCTGCGATCGCCTACGCGCGCATCGTCCTCGCCCTCCGACGGGCCGGCGTCGCCTACGACGACGAGGCGCGCCGGTACGAGGAGCTCGAGCACGGCGCACGCGTGCATCGCGAGCCGAGGTTCTACCAAACCGAGGCGCTCGAGGCGTGGAAGCGTCAGGGCGCGCGGGGCGTCGTCGTCCTCCCGACGGGCGCGGGCAAGACGCAGCTCGCGATGATGGCGATCGACGACCGGCGGCGGAGCACGCTCGTCGTCGCGCCGACGCTCGACCTCGTCCGCCAGTGGTACGACATCCTGAAGGCGACCTTCGGGGTTTCGATCGGCATCGTCGGGGGCGGCGAGCACGACGTGCGGCCTTTGACCGTCACGACGTACGACTCGGCGTACCTGCACATGGAGCACCTCGGCTCGCGCTTCGGCCTCGTCGTGTTCGACGAGTGTCATCATCTGCCGAGCCCGACCTATGCGCTCGCCGCACGCCTCGCGATCGCGCCGTTCCGGCTCGGCCTCACCGCCACGCCCGAGCGTGCCGATGGTCTCGACGCTGCCCTCGGCTCGCTGGTCGGGCCTACCGTTTACCGGCGCGACATCGGCGAGCTCGCAGGCGAGTTCCTGGCCGAATACGACACCGAGCGCGTCGAGGTGGAGCTCTCACCCGAGGAGCGCGAGGAGCACGACGCCGAGCGGCAGATCTACCGTGACTTCGTCGGCAGGCACGGCATCGTGATGTCGAGCCCGCGCGGCTTCGGTGAGTTCATCATGCGTGCTTCGCGCAACGCCGAGGGCCGCCGCGCGATGAAGGCGTACCGCCGCCAGCGGGAGCTCGCGTTCGCGGCGACGGCGAAGCTCGCGTATCTCGAGCACCTGCTCTCGGCGCATCGCCACGATCGCGCGCTCGTCTTCACGCAAGACAACGCGACGGCGCACCTCGTCTCGCGGACGTTCCTCGTCCCGGTGATCACGCATCAGACGAAGGTGACCGAGCGGAGCGCGATCCTGGCCGGCTTCGCGGCGGGCACGTACGGAGCGGTCGTGACGTCGAAGGTCCTCAACGAAGGCGTCGACGTCCCCGATGCGAACGTCGCCGTCGTGCTGTCGGGGAGCGGCTCGGTCCGCGAGCACGTGCAGCGGCTCGGACGCATCCTCCGCCAGCGAGAGGGCAAGCGCGCCCTCCTCTACGAGATCGTCACTGCGCGAACGACCGAGACTTTCACGAGCGACAGGAGGCGCGAGCACGATGCTTACCGCTGATCTCGTCGACGCCCGCAAGAAAGGCGGCGAGCTCGCCATCCGCAGCCTCGATCGAGAAGCGCGTGCCGAGGCGCTCGCGATCGCCTCCGCGATCCTCGACGCAGCGCACGGCCTCGTCGGCCGGAGACGCGAGGAGCTCGAGGAGGCCTGGGACGCGGCCACAGGCGATCTCGGGGCCAAGCGCTTCAAGCTCGCAGCCGGTCTCCGCAAGCTCGCCGCCGACGCTTGCTCGTTCGAGGCCGAGATCGATGTCGATCCGATCGAGCTCCGTCGACTCCTCTTCACGCGGGCGAGCGAGGCCCGGCGCGCACACGACGCGAGCGAGCGCTTCGATCGCGCGGCCGTCGTCGCCGAGACGGCAGAGGCCCTCGGCACGTCTCCCGAGATCGTCGAGCGAGCGATGTTCGCCGATCTCCGGAGCGAGCACGTGCTCCGTGCGGCTCCGACGCTCGACGCCGAGAGCCTCGTCGACGCGTGGGAGCTCGGGCAGGCGCAGGCGGTCCTCCTCACCGCGGTTCGAATCACGTGCGAGGTCCGCTCGGCATCGCCGGGGCTGGTCCGTGCATTCTTCGCGAAGCTCAAGTTCCACAAGCTGCTCTTCACGGCGGAGCGGCTCGAAGACGCGAACGATCCAGGCTGGAAGGTCGTCATCGACGGGCCGTATTCGATGTTCGATGCCGTGACGAAGTACGGCCTGCGCCTCGCGCTCGCCTTCCCTGCGCTCCGCTCGCTCGAGCGATGGTCGCTCGTCGCCGACATCAAATGGGGCAAGGCCCGCGAGCCGCTCGTGTTCCGCGCGGAAGGAGCGCCAGCGGTTCGTGCTCGCCGTGGCGAGCGGCGACGCACGGAGGTGCCCGCGGAGAAGGATCAGGTCCATCTCGCCGACGACGTCCGCGAGCTCCTCGATGGGATCAACGCGCTCGGCGGTGACTGCCGAGCACGCCCTGCGAGCGCTCTCTTCGACGTGCCCGGCATCGGCATCTGCATCCCCGACCTCGAGCTGTCGCTCGATGGTGCTCGTGATCCGGTCTACGTCGAGGTGCTCGGATACTGGAGCCGCGACGCCGTATTCCGCCGCGCCGAGCTCGCCGAGCGTGGTCTCGACGCGCGTGTCGTCTTCGCCGTGAGCTCACGCCTTCGCGTCAGCGCGGAGGTCCTCGACGAGAGCGTCCCGTCGGCGATCTACGTCTACAAGGGAAAGATGAGCCCGCGCGCCGTGCTCGATCACGCGACCCGCCTCGCCTCGCGCGGCTCGACGCCCGTCGCGAAGTCACGTTCGCGCACCAAGCCCTAGCGTTGCTCACTCCTCGTCCGCAGGATCGTCGGGCGACAAGGCTCGCGGGCGCATTCCGCTGCGTGTCCTTCCGATGTCCGCGAGGGTCTGCCCTTCGAGGAGGAGGACGAAGTCGCCGAAACAGATGCCCGCCGCGTTCAGGACCGTGTTGAGCGACGCCGGCGGAAGCTCGGCGAGCATCGGTACGACGACGGCGCGGTAGCCTCGTCCGAGCACGGTGATGCCGTCGCCGCGGTGTTGAACAGTGAAGCCGGCGCGCTCCAGCGCTTCGACGCAGTGTTCACCCGAGATCATGCGGACCGGCACCACGGCGAGGCCGGAACGTGCAAGCACGCGGCCATCGGTGGACGACGCATCGATTGCACGTGCGTCAGTCGCGCATGTCGCGTTGCCCGCGGCGACCGGCGGCCGCAACGGCCTCGACGTCAGGCGCTCCGTCGGGATCCGGCGACGATCGTGCGGCCTTCTCATCGGACAAACCGGCGACCAGATCTCGCGGAGTTCTATCGCTCGAACCGAGACAAAGTTTCCCGCTGGGACCTCCCCGCGCGTGACGAATCGCCACGCCAGGCCGCGCTCGAGCGACGTGCGGCGGCCGCCTGATCGCATGTCGAGTGGCACGCGATGCGCTGCTCGGCACGACCGAGCGGCTACGACCTTCGCGGCGGCCGACCGAAACGCAGGATGATGCCGAGCCAGCCGCGACCGAGGTAGAGGAAGTTGATCGCGACGTAGATCCAGAACATCACGTCGAGCCGACCGACGAGCGCGAAGATCCAGATGTGGCTGGGATAGTGGTTCAGGAAGCGCAGGAACGCGGTCACGAGGCCGCCGACACGGCCCACGAGCGACGTCGGTTTCGCCTGCGTGACCGTCTCGTAATGCGCTTCGACCGTCGACTCGCGGCCGCTCACCTCGGGTCGGCGGACGAAGTTCGTGAGCGACGTCGCCGAAGCGATGATGATCGCGCCGGCGATCGCCGCGAAGAGGAACTCTGGCGCCCCAGGCGCCCACTCCTTGCCGTCGATCCCGAACGCGCCGACGCGCCAGAAGCGAATCGGGAGCGCGGCGGCGAGGAGGACGGCTTTGATCTCGTCGGTGAAGAAGTCGAAGAGGTGCCCTTCCTTCGACGCGATTTTCTTGTGCCGCGCGAGCATGCCGTCGACGCAGTCGAGGCAATAAGACAGCTCGAGGACGAGCACCGCGACGAGGCCGCCGCGATAGTCGGGGAGCGCCACGAAGAGCGCCATCGCGACGACGAAGATGGCCAGGTTCAGCAGCGTGACCTGGTTCGGCGTGATCGGTGTCTTCGCGAAGATCCCGACGACGAACGCCGCGATCGGGCGCATCACGTAGATGTTGAAGACGAGGTCGTGCTTCTTGCGCGTTGCGCGGTAGATGTCGATCGCGGTGCCGAACATCGTAGCGGTCAGACCTCGGCGAACAGCTTGTCGAGCTCCTGCTCGGAGAGCTCACGCGTGTTCGTACGGAGAGCCTCGGTGAGGTCGTCGTGCGACATGCCGTTTTGCTCGAGGTACGCCGCCGCGCACTTCGGATGCAGGTAGCCGGCGCCCTTCATCACGGACATGCCGCGCTCGATGTCTCGCTCGAAGGCGACGCGGAGCTCGCCTTTCGGGATGTTCTCGCCACACCCCTGGCACCGCGCGCGACCCGACGGAGCCTTGTCGGCGTGCGGGTACGGCGGCGGCTTCTTCGCGTCGGCCTCGGCCATGAGGCGTTCGAGCTCCGTCCGCAGCTCGTCGGGGATGGGGGGCGTGCCGGTGTGCGCGGCGAGCGCGGCGCGCAGCTCGTCGCTCTTCGCGCCGGCGGCGCACGCCATGTGGTGCCAGCGGTGTGTGGTCTCACCGCCGTCAGCGAACTGATTCTCGACCTCTTCGCCGAACCGGAGCTCGCCCTTGGCGATCGGCTTCCGGCACGTCCGGCAGCCGGCGCGTCCCGACTTCGCCTCTTCGATGATGTGAGCCATCTGTCGTCCTCACTTCACAAGGAAACCGGCGCGGGATGCGCCAACAGGGTGATGCACGCCGGCGCGCGCCGCCCGTGAAGGCGCGCGCGCCGACATCAAGAACTACATCGCGCCGAGCTTGCGGAACTTGCCCCTCGGGCCCTTCTCGCCGTCGTCGCCAAGGCGCTTCTTCCGGTCCTCTTCGTACGCCTGGTAGTTGCCGTCGAAGAAGGTGACCTTCCCGTTGCCCTCGAACGCGAGCATGTGCGTCGCGATGCGATCGAGGAACCAGCGATCGTGGCTGACGACCACGACGCATCCCGGGAAGCCGAGAAGCGCGCTCTCGAGCGCCTGGAGCGTCTCGACGTCGAGATCGTTCGTCGGCTCGTCGAGCAGGATCAGGTTGCCGCCCTCCTTGAGCAAGCGTGCAAGATGCACACGATTGCGCTCGCCGCCCGAGAGGTCCTTCACCTTCTTCTGCTGGTCGGAGCCCTTGAAGTTGAACCACGAGCAATACGCGCGGCTGTTCACCTCGCGCTTGCCGAGCTCGACCGTCGGGCTGCCACCGCTGATGACCTCCCAGACGCTCTTGTCGCCCTGGAGCGCGTCGCGGCTCTGATCGACGTACGAGATCTTCACGGTGTCGCCGATGCGGAGCGTGCCGGTGTCGGGCTTCTCCTGACCGACGAGCATCTTGAAGAGCGTCGTCTTGCCGGCGCCGTTCGGTCCGATGACGCCGACGATGCCGGCGCGCGGCAACAAGAACGACAGCCCGTCGAGGAGGACGCGATCGCCGAAGGCCTTCTTCAGGCCGTCGGCCTCGATGACGAGATCGCCGAGGCGCGGCCCCGGCGGCAGCGAGATCTCCGTCGGATCCGACGACCCGTTCTGCGACTCGGCAAGAAGGGTGTCGTACGCCGCGAGACGTGCCTTGCTCTTCGCCTGCCGCGCGCGGGGTGAAGCGCGGACCCATTCGAGCTCTTGCTTCAGCTTGCGCTGGCGAGCCGACTCCTGCTTCTCCTGCTGCGCGAGGCGCGCGGACTTCTGCTCGAGCCAGCCGGAGTAGTTGCCCTGGAACGGGTAACCCTTTCCGTGGTCGAGCTCGAGGATCCAGCCGGCGACGTTGTCGAGGAAGTAGCGATCGTGCGTCACCGCGACGACCGTGCCGGAGTACTCCTGGAGGAAGCGCTCGAGCCACGCGACCGACTCGGCGTCGAGGTGGTTCGTCGGCTCGTCGAGCAGGAGCATGTCCGGCCGCGAGAGGAGCAGCCGGCAGAGCGCGACACGACGCTTCTCACCACCCGAGAGGTGCTTGATCTCGGCGTCGCGCGCGGGGACGCGAAGCGCGTCCATGGCGAGCTCGACGTGACGGTCGAGGTTCCACGCGTCGGCCGCGTCGAGCTTGTCCTGGAGCGCAGCCTGCTCGTCGAGGAGCGTCTGCATCGCGTCGCCGTCCATCGGCTCGCCGAGCTTGGTGCTGATCTCCTCGAAGCGCGTGATGAGGTCCTGCGTCTCCTTCACGCCCTCGCTGACGGCATCCCAGACGGTCTTCGCGCTGCCGAGGTCCGGCTCCTGGGCGAAGTAGCCGATGCGCGTTCCCGGATGCGGCCGGGCCTCGCCGGCGAACTGCGTGTCGACGCGAGCCATGATGCGGAGGAGCGAGCTCTTGCCCGATCCGTTCGCGCCGATGA
This sequence comes from Pseudomonadota bacterium, assembly GCA_023402175.1. Lineage (GTDB taxonomy): Bacteria > Myxococcota_A > Polyangia > Polyangiales > Polyangiaceae > Labilithrix. The sequence continues at coordinate 60,021 of JAEXCN010000143.1, forward strand.
CCCCGATCTTCGCTCCTGGATAGAACGACAGATGGATGTTCTCGAGGACGCGCTTGTCCGGGGGGTGAACCTTGGTCACCCCCTGCATGGTGAAGATGAACTCGGGCATTACGGGGCGGGGAGTCTACCTCTCTCCGCGCCGGAGTGGGCCTCACAAAGGGCCCATTCGTGAACGGGCTCGCATGGGTGGTCACCACCGAGTGGTCACCACCAAGAGGAGGTCATGCGCAGTCGAGCCGCTAGCCCTGAGCCCCTGAGCCCTGAGCCGTGCTCAGGCGGCCCGCTTCGTCCGTCCGCCGCCGCCGGTGCGCTTCTTCGTCTTCGATCCCTTCGCCGTGCGCTTCGCCTGCGGTGCGCGGCGTGCGGTGCGCTTCCGAGGCGCCTTGACCGGCTCCGGCTCCGGCACCTCCTCGACGGCACGACCGAATGCATCGGCCATGATCCGCGCCGTGTCACGCGTGAGGATCGTCGCGGGCGTGACCTCGAAGAAGCCACGGCTCACCAGCTCGGCGGCGACCTGAGCGGACGGAAGACCGAGCCGCTTCGCGAGCGTTCCGACGGCGATCGTCGGACCCACCGGGATCGCCGGACGAACATCGACCGTGGGCGCTTGCGGGGCGGTCGGCTCGTGCGCTGGCGCATCGACGACGTCGTCGTGCGTCGGCCCGCTCGATTCGCGGACGGAAGGCGGCAGATCTTGCTCTCGCTCGTCGGCGAAAGCCGCTTCGGCCTCTTCCTGCGCATCCCGCACATCAAGTGCTTCTTCTTCGGACGATCCGCCCGCTTCTGGGGCGATGATCGACGACGGAGGAGCGCTCTCGTCGTCGGATGCCACGCCCGCCCGCAGGTAACAACCCGAGGCCCGCGCCGATCCTGCGTCGCTCGGCTCGGGGTCTTCGGGCCTCTCGAGCTTCTGCTGTTTGAGGGCGGCAACGTCGACGACGACGCGTCTTCGCACAACGACGGTCGGACGCAGATGATCGAGCACGGTGGTCGGCTCGCGGGACTCGCGATCGCGCATCGGGTAATCCATTCTCTTGTCCGCGGGGCGCTCCGAGGGAGGCCTTCGGGCACGGCTCCCCGCGCCGATGCAATCGACACGCCCGGCCGCCTATTCCGCGAGATCGGCGCTAGAGTTCGCGGTTTACGGGCATTCGAGCACGAACGCGCCCCGCACACGTCCAGCGCAAAGCGAGTCGCAGCGCCACGCGCTTCTTACGAGTGGGGCAGCGCGCTCCGCCCTCCCCGATGCCCGAGACGATCCGCGGCATCGGCCGCTTACGCGACGAAGTGCCGCCGAGCGCGGACGACGGCCACCTTCGGACGAGCTCCCTCGCTCCTCGAGAGGACCGGAGCTCCACGTCGTACAAGGTCAGCTTTTCGCGTCGCGAGCGCACTCGCGAGAGGACTACAGACTGAGCTTCATCGGATCACTCCGCGGACCGCGATCTTCGCGCTGCCCTCGTCGGGGGCGAGATCGGCAATCAATTGGAAATATACGGTGCGCGTTGGCCGGTGCACACCAGGGCCGGCTGCGCGCGGTGGGGGGGATGACGCGCGCAGGAGTCTGTTCGAGGAATCAGGTGTGCGTTGGGCCGGTGCACACCAGGGCCGGTGTCTTCGCGCGCGTGGGACATCGCGCGCAGCGTTCGACCCCTTAATGTCGCGAGCTGCCCCGATTCATCAAAGAATCGTCACGGCGGTCTCACTTCATCGAAAACGGCATTCTGCGTCATGTGTACGGCTGTGTCTCGCCGCGCTGCGCCAACCGAGGTTGACCATTCGCGTCGTTCCGGCGATGGTGCTCGCCGATGGCTGCTCGCGCGACGTCCTCACTGCTCGTCCTCGTGGCGACGATGGGCGTCGTCTCCGCGTGCCGTGGCGGCGTCGATGCGGCCGGCCCCGTCGAGCCGGCCACCGTGGAATGCCCGACGACGGGCGAGCGCACCTGCCGCGAGTCGGCGGATTGCGGTCCGGGCATCCACTGCACCGGTGGTCGCTGCTACGCGAGCCAGGCCGGCTGCCCGTGCACGGACGTCGAGGACTGCGGGACGCAGGCGCATTGCACGCGCGGGCAGTGCTACCCGAACCAGGCGGGAAGCCCGTGCGCGGCCTCGAACCAGTGCGGGCCTCGGGCTCATTGCACGGTCGACACCTGTTACGCCAACGCGAGCGGATCGCCGTGCACCGAGTCGTCCGACTGCGGCCCGAGCTCGGCGTGCGTGAGCGGACGCTGCAACTGAGCTGACGGCGCATACGGCTCGGCTCGATCGCGGCGCCGTTCACGTCACGGGTGCGACCGCTCGACGATGCCCGGGTGGCAGGTCCGCGCGTTAAGCATCACCTTGAAGGGGCGTCCTTCGACCCTACTAACGAGAGCAGCATGAGCCACGCCTACCGCTCGGCGTATCAGCACATCGTCGGCATGCGGCTCGCCGAGATGAAGCTCGCTCGCGAGATGCTCGAGCCGATCCTGCCTCGCCTTCGTTCGGTCCGAGCAGCCCGGATCGCGCGCATCCTCGCCGGTTCGGTCGGCCTCGCCGCGGCGGCCGCGATGGTCCTGGTCGCGTGCATCGGCGACGACGGCGAATCGACGTACGCGCTGATCGGAGGCGGGACCGCGGCGATCACGACGTACCTCGTCGTTCGTCTCTTCCTCGGGATCGGGTTCCGGCGCTTCACGCGTCCGGTGCCGAAGCTCACCGGCGATCTCGACGAGGATCTCGCGCGCATCGCCGCGAGCGATCCGCTCCGCGAGGTCGAACGACGCTTCGACTCGCTCGAGCTGTGGAGCACCGCGCTGCCACTGGCGGCGATCTCGCTGCTCATGCCGCTGACGCTCCACTACACATTCATGGCGACGACGCTACAGGAGCCCCCCGCGATTTTCGGGAAGTGGATCGCAATCTCGCTCGTGATCGTCGGACACGCGCACCTCGCGCTCATGGCACAAGCGATCGCCTTCGCACGCAAGATGAGGACGGCGACGGCGGAAAGCCTCGCGCAGATGCGGATCCACCGCGAGTGGGCCAAGGCGTGGGGGATCACGATCGGCGTCGCGGCGCTGCCCGGTGCGCTGCTCGTCGGTATCCCGCCGCTCCTGACGGCGATCACCGGCCTCGCGTTCATTCCGTTCATGTTCGCGCTGATGCGGCGCCGCGTGATGAGCGAACGATCGGTGCTCGAGCTCGCCGCGGAGGCCGTCCACGTACGGGTCGACGCCGATGCAGCTCCCGCAGCGCTCGAGGAGGCTGCGTGGAGCGAGATCGCCCTCACGCAGGAGCGCGAAGCGGGCGCGGCGACCGCGCGTCTCTAGAGCGCAGAGACTCTTCTCGTTCGAGAGCGAGCTTCAGCTCACCTTGCTCGAACGAACCTTCGCCACGCACTCGGCCGGCAGATCGAGCGTGACGATGTCACCCTGGGCGAGCTTCGAGTCGTGCCGTGCGCGCGCATACTGCCCGTCGTCTCTACGGATCCCGACCACGCGACCGTCGATGGCGTCCTCGCACTGCATCACGCTGCGCCCCCACCACCCGGGCGGTGCGGGGACTTCCATGTCGACGCGCATCTTGCCGTCCTGGAGAGAGTAGACGCCGCGGACACCCGGCTCGATCGCTTGCAGCGCGACGAGCGAGCCCGAGAGCGCGCTCGTGCTGAACGTCTCGTCGAGATCGAGCGCCGAGCGCATCTTGCTGGCCATGCGCTGATCGAACATCCGCATGATGACGCGGATGTTTGGGTTCTCCTTCTTCGCATCGATCGCGACCTCGAGGTTCGCGAGATCGTCGTCCGTCGCGCAGACGATCGCCTTCGCGCGCTGTACGCCGGCCTCGATGAGGAGCGCGTCCCGTCGCGCGTCTCCGTAGAGGACCGGAATGCCGAGCTCCTCGACGACGGGGGCGAACGAGTCGTTCTTCCTCTTCTCGATCGCGATCACCGCCGCGCCGAGGCTCTTCAGCGACTCGATGACGCGAATGCCGACGTGGCCGAGGCCGCAGACGACGATGTGATCCTTCATCTGATCGCTCATGATCTTCACCCAGAGGTTGTTGCGCTCCTCGGCGTCGAAGAGCGAGCCGCCGACGCGCACGAGCCCACGGAGGATCAGGCCGGCCCCGATGAGCGGAGTGATCCAGAAGAGCGCCCGCGCGATCGGCGCTTTGGGGAGCTGCTGCGTCGGCTCGAAGAAGATCTGCGTGTACATCCCGTAGAGGTCGGCGCCGAAGTCCGTCCGTGGCTCGCCGTTCGAGGCCATGTCCCAGCGGAGGAGGATCGTCGCGAGGACGAGGTACGCGACGAGGCCGACCAGCCACGGCGCCACACGCCGCGCGAAATGCCAGAAGAAGAGCGTGCTGGCGGATGGGGCGCGCGCGAAGTCGGGACCGGAGCGGATCTTCTTCAAGGACGTACGAAAAGGCAGACGAGGGCTTCAGCGGAACAGAAGGAGGCTGAGTACTACGACGACGACGAAGATGGCGGCGGCGATTCCGACGATCGCCGCGAGCGACATCTGCGGGCGTCCTCGCTCCATCGCGTTCTCGATCACGGCAGCCGGTGGACCGCTCGTCCGGGACGGCGGCGGCGGCGAGGAGAAGGACGAAGGCGAGATCTCGAACGGGCCCGACGAGATCATGCTCGGACGCTTCGACGGCGTGTCCGCGTCCTTTGGCGCTTGCGCAAGCGGATCGCTCGCAGCGGAGGAGAACACCTCCTCTTCCTCGGCGGACGAGAGCCGTCCCGCAATCTTCTGCCCGTCATCGCTCATGAGCGGCGGGCTCATGCTACCGACATTCGGCGGCGGAGGAACGCGTGTTGTCGAGCTCGCCGTCAGAAGGTCGCTTCGTCGCGTCCGAGCGGCCCCGCGCTCCGGTCGAGCCGCGGCCGCGGCACCCCCTCGATCTCTCCCGGACACCGCACGCGAAGCGCATCGCCCCAGTACGTGTTCGTCCGCTCGAAGATGCGCTCGGGCCAGGACGGCACCTTCGCCGCCGGATCGGCCGGCGCGAGGGAGAACAGATGGTTCGCCGTGCCGAGCAACGCGCCCCGCACGGTGGATGCGCGATGCTCCGAGGCGCGCCGCGCGAGCGCACGGCAGACACCTGCTGCGAGGAGGTAGCCGACGCCGTGATCGAGCGCTTGCGCGGGCAGCGGCGACGGCCGTTCCGCCCCTCGCGCCGCCGCGATTCCGCAGCTCATCTGGACGAGGCTGTCGAAGCCGCGCCGATCGCGCCACGGCCCCTTCCAGCCGTAGGCATCCAACCTCGCGATCACGAGGCCGGCATTACGCGCACGAAGGCGCTCGCGACCGAAGCCGAGTCGCTCGAGCGCGCCCGGACGAAAGCCGTGGACGATGACGTCCGCGCGCTCGAGCAGCGCATCGAAGCGATCCGCGCCGTCGCGCGTGTCGAGCGCGAGGAAAACACACCGCTTGCCTGCGGTCGTCTCCGGCACGAGCGCGGCGACCTCCTCGAAGCCAGGAGGATCGATCCGGAGCACGTCGGCACCGTGCGCGGCGAGAAAGCGTGTGCACACCGGACCGGCGATGACCCGCGTGAGATCGAGCACGCGAATGCCTTCGAGCGGACGGGCAGCGCCGCGGACGCGAAGCGGTGACGCGTCGACCGGGCCGTCGTCGTCGAGCGTGATCGGCCACTCGTCCGTAGTCGCTGCACCGTGAGGATGCACGAGCCATTCCGCGCGTTCGTACATCGTCGCGGCGCACCCGCCGGCTTCGACGACCGCCGACTCGAGCCGCGCGGCTTCCCAGCGCGCGACGGCTGCTTCCACCGCCGCGCGCTCGGGCGCCACTCCGAGGACCGAAAGCGCGGCGTCGCGATGCGAGGCGTAGTTCGTGTGAAGACGGATCCAGCGATCGGCCGCGCGATAGTCGCCTGCGATCGGGTCCCAGCTCGGCGGCCGCTCCCATCCGATCGGCGAGAACAGCGCCTCGCTCCGGAACGCGGCGGCTGCTTCGATCGTGTCGACCTTCACCGGGCGAGCGCGCGTTCCTGTTCGCGCGGCGAGCAGCTCGGAGGCGGCGAGCGACGCGACACCGATCGCGCTCGCGGCGAATGCGGTCACGTCGAACATCGACGGAAGGACGTTCGCGGGCCCGTCGATCGTCAACGCGTCGAGGAGCGAAGGCGAGCCTCCGACGAGGGACCAGAGCACCGCCGAGGAGGACCGAGCAGATGGGGAATCGAACGTCATGCGAGGAGCCTCGTCCTTCACCAACGTCGTAGCTACGTCGATTCGACGATCAACGTCATGGAATCGTCGCCACGGCTGCAGCTCGGCCGAGCGTATGACAGCCATGTCAGAGGGCTGCACGCGCTTCGGCACGAGCTCGTCTGGATCGAGCGTCAATTTCCCGAATACCCCGCTTGGCACGTACAGTGCTCAGCGGTCGGCCATGGCACTCGCACGCATTCGGCTCGTCTCGGGCCCACTCCTCTCGATCGTGGCCATGGGAGCACTCTTCGGATGTTCGGGCGGAGCGGGCGGCCCCGGCGCGGGCGAGGGAAACAGCGTGGACGCCGGGCCTCGGACGCTCAACGCGGGCGGTAACCTCGCCGCGCCGTTCACCTGCGCGCATGATCCCGTTCAGGGCGAGCCGCAGCCAGGAACGCCCTTCCTGGAGCAGCTCCGGGTCCAGGCAGGGCTGGATTTCCTGGAAGAGCGCCCGGTCGTGGACAGCACCGCGGACGCCGGGGCCCCCCGCGCCCAGTACAACGCGGGCACCTCGTGCTCGGGAGCCGCGGATCGCGCGGCGTGCGAGACCGCGCTCGGCCAGCTGTCGAGTGAACGCGAGACGCTGCGCCCTCCGTTCGACGAGGCCGACTTGACCTTTTTCGGGGCTTCTCATCCGAAGATTCGCGGCTACTACCTCGCGTACACGAAAGGCGACGTCGTCGGGAAGGTCTCGAACCGTTCCGAGCTCCTCGCGCTGTTCCCGACGATCGACACCCCCGCCAAGGCGCTCCTCTACGCGAATGCCGCCGGCTATCGCGTCGAGTGCCATCACGGCGACGGCTGGCTTCGTGAGGAGCCCAACGGATGGGTGATCGTGGCGTCGCGCGATCACGACAGGCGCTGCACGCGGACCGACGTCCTCCTCTGGCTGGGCAAAGATGGAACGACCGACGAGCGCGAGGTCATCGAGAAGCAGCCCGACGCTTGCACCTGAGCGTCGCGAGCGCGCGGGTCAGCGCGCTTCGTCGAGGGCGCGATCGAGATTGTACGCCGCGCTGATCAGCGCGAGGTGCGTCAGGGCCTGCGGATAGTTGCCGAGCGCCTCGCCCGTCGCGCTCGTCTGCTCCGCGTACAGACCGAGGTGGTTCGCATAGCCGAGCATCCGCTCGAAGAGGAGGCGCGCCCTTTCGAGTAGCCGGCGGTCGGCGCGGCCCGCGCGCGTCAGCGCCTCGACGAGCCAGAAGGTGCACATGTTGAACGTACCCTCTTGGCCCACGAGACCGTCCTCCGGCCGCTCGGTGTCGTAGCGGTAGACGAGGCCGTCCGAGAGCAGACCGCCGTGGCGCGGCGGACTGCTGATCCGATCGAGCGTCTGGAGCATCTTCGGGTCGACCGGCGAGACGAAGAAGACGAGCGGCATGATCAGGTTCGACGCATCGAGCGTGTCGTGGTCGAACGCCTGCACGAACGCCTGCCGCCTCTCGCTATAGCCGCGCGACATGATGGCGTCGAAGATGCGGTCCCGCTCCCTCAGCCATCGCTCCTGCGGCGCCGGGAAGGAGCGCTTCGTCGCGAGGCGCAGGCCGCGATCGATCGCGACCCAGCACATCAGCTTCGAGTAGACGTAATGGCGCTTACCGCCACGCGTCTCCCAGATGCCCTCGTCGGGCCGCTGCCAGTTCTCGCAAACCCAATCGATGAGGCCTCTGAGGAGGATCCAGAGGTCGAACGAGATCGGCATCCCGTACTTGTTGAACAGGTACACCGAGTCCATCAGCTCGCCGTAGATGTCGAGCTGAAGCTGTTCGTATGCGCCGTTGCCGATGCGCACGGGAGCCGACGCGCAGTAGCCCTCCAGATGAGGAAGGCTCACCTCCGTGAGCTCTTTCCGTCCGTCGATCCCGTAGACGATCTGAAGCGGGAATTCGCCCCCCACACGGCGACAGCGGCTGCCGAGCCACCCCATGAAGCGCTCCGCCTCCTCGGTGAAACCGATCCTGAGGAGCGCGTAGAGCGTGAACGCGGCATCGCGAATCCACGTGTAGCGGTAGTCCCAGTTCCTGCCGCCGCCGACGACCTCGGGCAGGCTGCATGTCGGCGCCGCGACGATCGCGCCGGTCGGATCGAACGTGAGGAGCTTCAGTACGAGCGCAGAGCGGTGGACCGTCTCTCGCCAGCGCCCGCGGTAGCTGCATTTCGAGAGCCAGCGACGCCAGAACTGGATCGTCTCCTCGAACGCCTTCGCGGCCTGCTCGGTCGTCGCTGGAGGTCGACAGGAATCCGTACAGTCCATCCCGCGAAAGACGAGCGTGGTCTTCTCCCCTTCGCGCAACGTGAAGCGGGCTTCGACGCCGCGCTCGGTCGCGACCAGAGGGATCTCGGTCGAGAGCGCGAGCGTCGTACCCCCCTTGCTCTGGAACACGGCGCCGTGTTTCGTGATCGAGGTCGTGCCCTGTTCGCGGGCGTAGTCGAAGGCCGGCTCGCACACGAGGTGGAGGTCGCTCGTCCCGCGCACCCCGGACACGCGCCTGACGAGCTGATCCTCCCATTGCGCCGTCGACGATACCGGCATGAAGTCGTCGATCTCGGCGACGCCGCCGGGCGCAAGAAAGCGCGTCGTCAGGACGTTCGTGTCGGGCCAGTAGAGCTGCTTCGAGGAGACGTTTGCGTCGCTCGGGCCAATCGCGAAGCGACCGCCACGTCGACTGTCGAGGAGCGCCGCGAAGATGCTCGGCGAGTCGAAGTGCGGGAAGCAGAGCCAGTCGATCGAACCGCGCATGCTGACGAGCGCGGCGGTCCGCATGTTGCCGATGAGCCCGTAGTCCCCGATCCGCTCGTACGCCATGAGCCGCGAGATGCGGCTGCATGCGTCGATCCACATGCGGCCACGAGCTCTTGTTGGCTGCCCGGACGAAGCGTCTTTACCATCTCGGCATGGCGCTGATGAACACGCAGGTGCGGCTCGCTTCGAGGCCCACCGGCTTTCCTGACGAGTCGAGCTTTCGGATCACGAAGGAGCCCGTTCCCGAGCTGAGGGACGGCGAGGTGCTCGTGCGGAACCACTTCCTCTCGGTCGACCCGTACATGCGCGGCCGCATGAATGAAGGCCAGTCGTACGCGCCGCCCGTCGCGCTCGGCGACGTGATGGTCGGGGGCACCGCAGGCGAGGTCATCGCGTCGAAGAACACGTTGTTCTCCGTCGGTGAGCGCGTCGTCGGCTCGCTCGGATGGCAGGAGTACGGCATCTCCGACGGATGCGGCTTGAAGAAGGTCGAAGGCAAGCTCCCGCTCTCGGTGTACCTCGGCTCGGTCGGGATGCCCGGGGTGACGGCGTACATCGGTCTCTACGACATCGGCGAGCCCAAGGAAGGAGAGACCGTCGTCGTCTCGGCCGCCGCCGGAGCGGTCGGCAGCGTCGTCGGCCAGCTCGCGAAGATCCGCGGATGTCGCGCGGTCGGGATCGCCGGCGGCAAGGCGAAGTGCGACTACGTCGTGGGCGAGCTCGGGTTCGACGCGTGCGTCGACTACAAGTCTCGCCACTTCCACGACGCGCTCCGTGCGGCGGTGCCGAACGGCATCGACGTGAACTTCGAGAACGTCGGCGGTCCGATCATGGATAGCGTCATCGGCCTCCTCAACACGTTCGGCCGCGTGTCGCTCTGCGGGCTGGTCTCGCAATACAACGAGGTCGACGCATACGGCTTGAAGAACGTGCCCGCGCTCCTCTGGAAGCGCGTCAAGCTGCAAGGCTTCATCGTGTCCGATCGCATGGACCGATGGCCTCGAGCGCTCGCCGATCTCGAGCGCTGGGTCGGTGAAGGCAAGATCCGCTATCGGGAGACGATCACCGAGGGCATCACCAACGCACCGCGCGCATTCTTCGGGATGCTCCGCGGCGAGAACCTCGGCAAGCAGATCGTCAAGCTGGTGTGAGCTTCACGCCGAGATCAGATCGGAAACAGCAGGTGGACGAGCTCGCCGCGGCCGCTGACGCCGTGCTTCTCGTACACGCGGGAGAGGTGCTGGCGCACGGTCTTGTCGCTCATCGACAGGACCTGCGCGATCTCCGGGCTCGACAGCCCCTTCAGCGCGAGGAGCGCGACCTCGGACTCCCTCGGCGTGAGACCTGCTCTTGCGAATGCGCTGGTGACGGCCTCCGAGGGATCGGGCCGCGCCGCCATGAGCCGCTCGATCACCGCGAGGAGCTCGGCGGCGCGAAAAGGCTTCTCGAGGAGGTGCGAGGCGCCGAGATTGAGCGCGCTCTTCACGTTCTGCACGTCGGCGAACGCCGTCACGATGACGACAGGCGCTCGCTTCGATCGAACACGGAACGCTTCGAGCACGCGCAGACCTCCTGAGTGATCGGCCCCGAGGACGACGTCGATGACGGCGACGTCCGGGGGCCTGACCCGCCGCTCTTCGAGGAGCGAGATGGCGGTTGCGACGTCGGCCGCCGCGGCGACCTCGTACCCGGCGCGCTCGAGGGCGCGCGCGAGCACGCCTTGCGCTTCGAGCTCGTCCTCGACGAGCAGCAGGCACGGACGACGGAGCGCGTTCACGAGGCCTCCGCGCGAACGGGTACGACGACCTCGAACGACGTCGCGAAGCCCGGGACGTCCGCGGGCGCGAGGTCTCCTCCGAGCGTGCGGGCAAGAGCGCGCGCGATCGGCAGGCCCAGCCCGAGGCCGCTCGACTTCTCGGTGCGGAGAGGCTCGAACACCGTCGCACGTCGGGCCTCCGGAAGGCCGGGCCCGTCGTCGCTCACGCGGAGCACCACACGCGACGCAGCCGGCTCGTCGAGGATCCGCACCTCCACCACGCGTGCACGTCGCGCGTCCGCGGTGCCTTCCAGTGCGTTCGCCACGAGGTTGTCGAGGATGATGCGGACGAGCTCGGCATCCACGTGCGCCGTCGCATTCCGATCGCCTTCGAGGCGGAGCTCGATCCCGAGCTCGGCAGCGAGTGGACGAAGCGAGGCGATGATCTCGGCGGCCGTCGCTCCGATCGGCTGCACTCTCCGCCGCTTTGGCCCGTGCCGCGTCAGCGAGCGGAGCGCGTCGAGCGGGACGAGCGTCCGATCCATCTGGCGCCGAACACGCTGGACCTGCTCCGCGATCGCCGCGGAGTCGCCGGTCCGTGCGACCTCCTCGAGCTCGTCGACGAGCAGGCCCATTGCATGAAGCGGGTTCTTCAGCTCGTGAAGCGTCGACGCAGCGACCACCCAGACAGCTTGATCGCGCTCGACGTGACGAAGCCTCGAACGAAGCTCCTCGTATCGAAGCGCCTCCGCGTGCACGAGGCGGGAACGCAGGTGAACCCAGTGGAATGCGAGCCCGAGGAGCGCCCCTGCGAGGACCGGGATCCCCCGATCGACGAACGCATGGAACGCGAAAAACGACCGCGTCCAGCCGACGCGCGCCCACTCGGTGCTCGCCCAATCGTCCGTCTGCGTGTTGAGGATCGCATACGCGAGCCCGGCGAGCAGGCCCGCGGCGATGTACACGAAGGGGCGGCGAGCGCGCGGCTCCGAGCTCATGCTGCCGCGGAAAGTTAGCGCGATCCTCGGCGGAAGCGACTCCGGCAGTTGTCGGATGTGCGGAACGGCCGGGTCCACGTAGACGTCGTCGTGTGAAGCGCTTCCCGCATCACACGGCCGCGCTCGCGTTGGTCATGGCCGCGCTCGGCTCCGCCGAAGCGTCGCGTGCGTCGCCGTCGCCGCCCGACGAGCACCGAGCGGCCCCCGGCCAGCATGCCCTGACGCTCGCACGCGCGATCGAAGAAGGCGCTCGTCGTGGCCCCGCCGTCGCCGAGTCGTCGAGGACTCATGAAGCCGCAGCTTCGTTCGCACGGGCGCCCGGGTCCTCGCTCCCAGCGCTGCCTCGAGCGACCGTCATGGCCGGCGCGCGACGTCCGTACAACCTGCCTGTCGGACCGGAGGTCTCCGTCACGGTGGAGCAGGAGATCGCGATGCGTGGTCTCGGATCGGCGAGGCGCCGCGCGGCGGAATGGGCGGCCCGAGCCACGGAGTCGGACGTCGAGCGCGCACGCATCGAAGGCGGCGCGACCGCTGCGCTCGCGTGGATCGATCTGCTCGAGGCGCAGGCGCTGCTCGGGCTGCGGACGTCTGCAGCCGACGATGCTGCTCGCCTCGCGCGCATCGCGGAAGTCAGGGTGACGAGCGGCGTCGCAACGGCGGTGGAGCGGTCGCTCGCAAAGGCCGAGGTCGGCTCGGCCAAGCTCGCCATCCTCGACGCGGAGGGCCGCGCGACGGAAGCGCGCCTCGCGCTCGCGCATGCGATGGGCGGATCGATGGACGTCTCCCTCGCGGCCGACGGACGCCTGGAGAACACGGACGAATTGCCGGTCGATGCACGCAACGTCGTCGACAAGGTCGCACGACACCCCGCCGTCCGCGCTGCCGAGGCTCGGGCGAGCCAGGCGTCGGCCGAAGGGGCGGTCGCTCGCGCCACGGCAGGTCCGATGTTGTCGGTCGGCGCGACGGCCTGGCGCGAGGGCTCTGGCGATCATGCGGCCGCGGCGATCGTGTCCGTGCCGCTCCCCTTCTTCGATGCCGCTCGCTACGACGTCGGCCGACAATCGACGATCGCCGCCGCCGCGACCGGGCATGCGGAGCGCCTCCGAGCGGAGCTAGAACGGGAGACGCGCCTCGCGCTCCACGAGAAGGAGCACGCGCGTGAGGTGCGGACGCAGCTCCGCGACGGCGTCGTGTCGCCGACGAAGAGCGCGCTCGACACCGCGATGACGGCGTACTCCGCAGGAACGAACGACCTCGGCGTCGTCTTGCTCGCCCGGCGGTCTGCGCTCGCGGCGGAGGAGCGCCTCGTCATGGCCATGGCGGACGTCTGGCGCGCAGACATCCGTCTCTCGGCGCTCGCGGGCACGCTCGTGAGGGGGGGCGCGCGATGAAGTGCATTATACACCTTTCGATCCTCTCGCTGTCGCTCCTCGCGTGCAGCCGGCACGATGAAGCCGCTGCCAAGGCCGCCCCGGCGCCTTCTTCCTCGAGCGCACGAGCCGCAGCGCCGCGCGTGGTCCACGTTGCTCCCGATCTCGTGGAGTCGGGACGGATCCGGACCGCGCGCGTGAGCCGCCGCCAGCCGACCGGCGCGATCCGCCTGCCCGCAGACATCGTCGCGAGCCCCGAAGGCGCCGCGGAGGCGGGCACGCTACTCGCCGGGCGCATCGCGCGGTTCGAGGCTCGCGAAGGCGACCGCGTGAAGCGAGGACAGGTCCTTGCGTGGCTCGACGCACCGGAGGCAGCGCGGGCGATCGCCGACCTCGTGCGCGCGCGCACGCGCACGGAGACGCAGTCGCGCAAGGTCGCGCGCCTCGAAGGTCTCGTCGCCTCGGAAGCCGCGACGCAGATCGCGCTCGACGACGCGCGACTCGAGCTCGATCTCGCGCGCGCCGACCTCGCAGCCGCGAGGACGCTCGTGGCGAGCTTCGGGCTCGCGGAGCCCGCGCCTTCGGCGGGATCGCCGGTCCTCTCTGCGCAGCTCCCCGTCCGCAGCCCCGTCGAAGGCACGGTCGTCGAGCGAACGGCGCCGCTCGGAGCGCACGTCACGCCCGAGACACATCTCTTCCGCCTCGTGAGCGAAGGGCGCGTCCTCGTCGAGGCGCGGATCGCCGACGGCGCCGGCATCACCCTCGCGCCTGGGAGCATCGCTCACGTCGAGCCTCGCGGCGGGGCACGCTGCACGGCGCGCGTGCTCGCTGCGCTCCCGCAGGTCGACACGACCACGCGGAGCCGTCGCGTTCGGCTCCTTCCGGACGACACGTGCAAAGGCCTCGTCCCCGGTGCACTTGCGGAGGTCGACGTCGAGGTGCCTGCTCCGTCGCGCTCCGATGCGGGGACCGATCAGGTCCTCGTCGTTCCTGCCGCCGCACTGATGGAGATGAAGTCCGCACCGATCGTCTTCGTGAAGGGACGCGAGCCCGGCGCGTTCGACGTCCGCGCGGTCGAGCCCGGGCTCCGCATCGGCGACGAGCTCGTGGTGCATGCCGGCGTCGCCGAAGGCGAAGAGGTCGTCGTCGAAGGCGCGGTCCTGCTCAAAGGCGAGCTGATGCGCGCCGAGCTCGGAGGCGAAGAGTGATCGGCGCGATTGTCGCGACCTGCGTCCGACATCGCTGGGCGGTGCTGCTCACGACGGTCCTCCTCTCGCTGCTCGGCGTTCGCGCGTGGCGGGCGTTGCCCGTGGATGCAGTGCCCGACGTCACGAACGTGCAGGTGCAGGTCCTGACCGCTGCTCCCGGACTGTCCCCGCTGGAGGTCGAGGCGCTCGTCACGCGCCCCGTCGAGCTCGCGCTCGCAGGGCTTCCTCGCACGACGTTGATTCGGAGCGTCTCGCGATCGGGAGTGTCTGCCGTCACGGTCATCTTCGACGACGACCTTCCCATCGCCGATGCGCGCTCGTTCGTCTCGCAGCGCCTGCCCGCGGCTCGTGAGGCCGTACGCGGCGCGGGCTCGCCCGAGATGGGCCCGATGACGACGGGACTCGGCGAGGTCCTGCACTTCACGATGCGGTGGCCCGGCCATTCGCCGTCCGAGATCCGCACGCTGCTCGATTGGGAGGTCGCGTATGCGCTCCGCACCGTGCCCGGCGTGGTCGAGGTGAACGGCTGGGGCGGCGAGACCCGGCAGGTCGACGTGCTGCTTCGTCCCGCCGATCTCATCGCGCGCAAGATCACGCAAGAGGACGTCGAGCGCGCGCTCCTCGCCGGTGGACAATCGACGGGCGGCGGCGCGATCGTCCGCGGCGGCGAGCAAGCGATGATCCGGCTCGACGGCGCGTACCGGAGCATCGATGCGGTTGCCGCACAGGTCGTGACGACACGCGACGGCATGCCCATCCTCGTGCGCGACGTCGCGACGGTGACCGACGGCCGAGCATTCCGCCTCGCAGCCGCCACGGCCGACGGCGAAGGCGAGACCGTCTACGCGATGGTGCAGATGATCGCCGGCGGGAACGCACACGAGATCGTCGCGCGAGCGCGCGAGCGCCTGACGGAGATCCAGAAGCGCCTTCCCGAAGGCGTCGAGCTGCGCGTCTTCTACGATCGCGCGTCGCTCGTCGATCGCGTCCTCGGGACGGTCCGCGCCTCGCTGCTGGAAGGTGGCGTCGTCGTCGTCGTCGTGCTCCTGCTCCTGCTCGGCGACCTCCGGGCCGGCCTCGTCGTCGCGACCACGATCCCACTCGCGATGCTCGGCGCGTTCGCGTTCATGAGCCTCTCCGGCACGACCGGCAACTTGATGAGTCTCGGCGCGATCGACTTCGGGCTCGTCGTCGACGGCGCCGTCGTCGTGGTCGAAGGCGCGCTCGCGGCGATGGCCGCGCAGAAGCTCGACGCGTCGAAGGCACTCGCCTCCGAGGCGCGCATCGTCGGCCGGCCGCTCGCGTACGGCGTGATCATCATCGCGATCGTCTACGTGCCGGTGCTCCTGCTCGAAGGCGTCGAGGGCAAGCTGTTCCGCCCGATGGCGCTCACGGTCCTCTTCGCGCTGGCGACGGCGGTTGCCCTCACGTTCACGTGGGTACCGGCGCTGGCGTCGCTCACGCTCGGACGCGCGCACGACGGCGATCCGCGCATCGTCCGCTGGCTGCGACGCGCGTACGATCCCGCACTGGACTTCCTGCTCCGCAAGCCAATCGTGGCTGCGGCCGTAGCTGCAGTGATGCTCGCGCTCGGCGTCGTCGCAGGCATGACGCGCGGCGTGGAGTTCGTGCCACGCCTCGAAGAAGGCGACCTCGTCGTGCAGGTCACGCGCCCGCCGAGCGTCTCGCTCGACGAGGCCGTCGCCGGAACGACGACGATCGAAAAGACGCTCCGCCGCTTCCCCGAGGTGAAGACGGTCATCTCGCGAACGGGAAGCCCCGACGTCGCCACAGACGTCATGGGCGTCGAGCAATCCGACGTCTTCGCGATGCTGAATCCGCGAAGCGCCTGGCGCGCAGGGACGACGCGCGAGTCGCTCTCCGCGGAGATGTCCGAGGCGCTTCGAAGAGAGCTGCCCGGCACCGCGTTCGCGTTCACGCAGCCGATCGAGATGCGTACGCACGAGCTCCTCGGAGGAACGAAGAGCGACGTAGGCCTCAAGATCTTCGGCGACGATCTCGGCGTCCTCGAAGAGCTCGCATCGCGCGTCGCACACGACGTCGCCTCGATCCCGGGCGCCGCCGACGTGCGCGTCGAGCCGCTCTCCGGTCTTCCGCTCCTCACGATCCGCCCCGACCCTGCGCGTGCGGGGCGTCTCGGGCTGCCGCCGACCGAGGTCGCGGCGACGGTCGAAGGCATGAAGGCAGGTCGTACGGTCGGCGTGCTCGTCGATGGCGAACGGCGTTTCGACGTGCGCGTCCTCTTCCCTCTACCGTCGAGCGCGGATGCGATGGGCTCGACGCTGATCCCGCTGCCGGGCGGTGCGAGCGCTCCGCTCGCGAACGTCGCCGAAGTGAAAACGGAGGAAGGCCCTGCCATCGTCAGCCGCGAAGGCGCACGGCGGCGCGTCCTCGTCGAGGCGAACGTCCGTGGTCGCGATCTCGGCTCGTTCGTGAGCGATATCAACGCGCGCATCGCCGCTACTCCCCTCCCGCCCGGGTATCACGTCGAGGTCTCCGGCGAATACGAGCACCTCGTCCATGCCGCCGAGCGTTTTGCGGTGCTCGTGCCCGGGACGCTGCTCGCGGTGTTCGTGCTTCTCTATCTCTCGTTCGGCGAGGGACGAGCGGCGATGGTCGTCCTCGCAAACGTCCCGCTCGCGACGAGCGGAGGCTTCCTCGCGCTCGCGGCGCGCGGACTGCCCGTGTCGGTGAGCGCGGTGGTCGGGCTTCTGGCACTCTTCGGAGTCGCGACGCTCAATGGAAGCGTGCTCGTGGCTGCGCTGCGCGAGCGCCTCGCGGCAGGCGAGCCGCCGATGATCGCGGCGCGCAACGCCGCTCGTTCGAGGTTCCGTCCGGTGCTGACCACCGCGCTCGTCGCGGCGGTCGGATTCGTCCCCATGGCAGTGGCGACGGGCTCGGGTGCCGAAGTCCAGCGCCCGCTCGCCACGGTCGTCATCGGCGGCCTCGTGACCGCGACGATCCTCACCCTCGGTGTCCTTCCGAGCATCGGCGCACGGGTGCTCGCGCGCCCGAGGTCGACGACGGACGAACCGACCGCCCTTGCACAGGCCTGAGCCGCAGCTCGGTGCCGCGTCCCATGACCGCCTCGACGTTCCCGGGTGGCCCTCACGCCCCCTTCTCGCGCGACTCGTAGCCCTCGTCGACGAGGGCCTCGATCATCCGCGCGACCGGGGCCTTTGCAGGATCGTGCTCCACGCGGACCTTTCCTTCTCGGAGCGCCACCTCGACGGTCCCGACGCCGTCGATCTTGCGCAGCGCAGTCTCGACGTGACGGACACAATTCGAGCAAGTCATCCCGTCGACGGCGAGGATCGTTTCTTTCGTGCTCATGCTTCGTTCCTTTTCTTCCTGGTTCCTATTTCGATTTCTGAATTAGCGTTTCGATGTCATCTATTTCGCAACGAACCGACGTAGCCGGAGCGAGTTGGTCAGGACCGACACGCTCGAGAGCGACATGGCAGCGCTCGCGATGACGGGAGAGAGCAACCAGCCCGTCCAGGGATAGAGGAGCCCTGCGGCGATGGGGATGCCGACGACGTTGTAGACGAATGCCCAGAACAGGTTCTGGCGGATCGTCCGCAGTGTTGCTCGCCCGAGGCGGAGCGCCGTCACGAGGCCGCCGATCCCGCCGCGGAGAAGGGCGATGTCGGCCGCCGCCATCGCCACGTCTGCGCCGGAGCCGATGGCGACACCGACGTGTGCAGCGGCGAGCGCAGGCGCATCGTTGATGCCGTCGCCGACCATCGCGACGACCTGTCCCTTCGCGCGCTCTTCGAACACGATGCGCGCCTTGTCCTCCGGCTTGACCTCGGCGAAGACGTCGTCGATCCCGAGCTCGGACGCGATCGCCCGCGCCGTCTGTGTGCGGTCGCCCGTGACCATCGCGACGCGGATGCCCATCGAGCGGAGCTCGTCGAGCGCTTCGCGCGCCGCCGGCGCAGGCGGGTCCGCGACGGCGACGAGCCCTGCGAGCGCGCCGTCGATGCCGACGAAGAACGGTGTCCGCCCGCGTGCGGCGAGCTGTCCGGCGTCACGCTCGAGCGCGGCCGAATCGATGTCGGCGGCGCGCAGCCAGCCCGCCGTGCCGACGCGGACGAGCACGCCGCCCACCCGAGCTTCGACGCCATTGCCGACCACCGATCGGAAGTCGTCTGCCTGGAGGAGCTTCGCCCCACGCGCCTCCGCACCGGCGACGACCGCACGCGCGACCGGGTGCTCGCTGATGCGCTCCGCGCTGGCGACCAGACTGAGGAGCTCGTCCTCGCCGCGGCTGCTGACGTCGACGACATCGGTGAGCGTCGGCTTTCCGGTCGTGAGCGTGCCCGTCTTGTCGAGCAGCACGCGGTCGACGCGGCTCGCCGCCTCGAGCGCCGCGCCGCCCTTCACGAGCACGCCGAGCTCCGCGCCGCGGCCGGTGCCGACCGCTACGGCCGCCGGAGTCGCCAGACCGAGCGCACAAGGGCACGCGATGACGAGCACGGCGACGAAGCG
Organism: Pseudomonadota bacterium; assembly: GCA_023402175.1. Taxonomy (GTDB): domain Bacteria; phylum Myxococcota_A; class Polyangia; order Polyangiales; family Polyangiaceae; genus Labilithrix. The sequence continues at coordinate 78,842 of JAEXCN010000143.1, forward strand.
TTCGACTGCCGTCGCGAAGCCGTCGGCGGTCGGGTCCACGATGACCCAGGCGATCAGCGTGAGCGCTGCGATCGCGAGCACAATCGGGACGAAGACGCCACTCACCGTGTCGGCCAGACGTGCGATGGGCGCCTTCGACCCTTGCGCCTGCTCGACGGCCTCGACGATGCGCGAGAGCGCGCTTCCCTTCCCGGCCGTCGACACGCGGAGCGTGAATGCACCGCTCTGGTTGAGCGTCCCGCCGTAGACCTTCGTGCCCGCCGTCTTGTCGACGGGAAGGCTCTCGCCCGTGAGCATCGACTCGTCGACGGCAGACGTTCCGCGGACGACCTCTCCATCAGCCGAGATGCGTTCTCCCGGCCGAACGAGCACGAGATCCCCGGACGCGAGCGACCCGATGGGCACCTCTTCTTCCCCGTCGCCGCTCTCGTTGCGAACGCGACGCGCGACCTTCGGCTGTAGCGCGACGAGCCCGCGCACGGCATCGGCGAGATGCTTTCGAGCACGCGTCTCGAGCATCTTGCCGAGGAGCAGGAACGTGAGGACCGCAGCTGCCGCTTCGAAGTAGAGGTGCGGGACCTGCCCGTGATCCGCATGCGGGAACAGGCCGGGCGCGACGAGCGCGACGGTCGAATAGATCCACGCGGCGCCGGTGCCGATCGCGACGAGGGTGTTCATGTCGGCCGCGCGATGTCTCGCGGCCGTCCACGCCAGGCGGAAGAACCGACGGCCCGGCCCGAAGACGACCGGCGTCGCCAGCGCGAGTTGGAGCCATCGTCCGAACGTCGTCTCGGTCCACGGCATGAGACCGTGAGACATCGCCACGACGAGCAGCGGAACCGTGAGCACCGCCGCGATCGCAAACCCGCGCCGCATCGCGCGCTGCTCACGATCCTCCGCTTGCTCGATCGCCGTCGCGCGCGCAGCGCTCGCATCAGGCTCCGCGCTCGCCGCTTCGGGCACCGAGGCGCGCTCCGGCGCGATCGCATCGCGGACCGGCTCGTAGCCGGCCTTCTCGATCGCGGCAGCGACAGCATCGACCGAAGCGTCGGCGCCAGGCTCGAACGTCACCGTCGCGCGATGCGTCACGAGGTTCACCTGTGCTTCGCGAACGCCCGGCACGCCTCCGATCGCTTTTTCGATCCGACGCACGCACGCTGCGCACGTCATTCCGAGCACGCCGAGCTCCACGGTGAGTGCGGGCGGCTCGGGAAGGATCACGCCGGCTGGCACTTCGTAGCCTGCCTCGGCAATCGCAGCCGCCAGCGCTCTCGGCGAGGTCTCCGCGGGATCGTAGGTGACGGTCGCCCGTCCGAGGGCGTAGTTCACGTCCGCAGCGCGGACGCCGGTGGCTTTGGTGAGTGCACGCTCGACGCGGCGCACGCAGCTCGCGCACGTCATTCCCTCGACGGGTAGCTCGATGCGGACGGCATCCGCATCGGTGACGCCATGCGCCGTTGTTCCCGTCGAGGTGGTCATGGCCGGTTCAGTCATGTTCCATCTCCCGGCTCACAGACGCACGCAACCCGTCTTCATTACGGCGCGACGAAGCGCCCCTCCGGCTGAGCTGATTTCAGACCTCGGCGGGACGATGACTTTTCGTGGATGCTCGCGAACAGCCGAATGTGATCGCGCCCTGAGCGATCGTCACCCGATCCCGTCGATTTCCTGCGACTCGCGGCGATGTCATCGCTCAGGTAAGAGACCCGATGATGGATCCGTTTGCCGCTCCGCCGCCTCCGCCGGGCGATCCCGCCGCGCCTGCCGAGACCGTCGGACCTGCTCCGTCTGCTTCGCCCGGAGAGCCTGCGCAGCCTGGTCCCGCTGCTCAACCTGGTGCCCCTGCTCAGCCTGCGGCCGCTGCTCTGCCTGGTGACCCTGCTCAGCATGCCGAGGCCGCCGATGAGGCGCCCGGGATCACGGTCGACCAGCTGCTCCGGCACATCACGCCGACCGCGTGGGTCACGCCGGCACTGGCCGTCCTCATCCTCGTCGGGTTCGTGGTCGAGTTCGCGCTCGGCGTTTCGGTGACGAGCCCGACCGGCGGTCAGCTGCTCAAGGCCGGCGGTCAGTTCGGCCCCGCGTTCGTCGACGGCGAGTGGTGGCGCACGCTGACGTCGATGTTCCTCCACAGCGGTCCGCTCCATCTGGCGTTCAACCTATGGGCGTTCTGGAGCGTGGGGCACGTCACCGAGCGCGTCTTCGGGAATCGCTCCTTCCTCGCGATCTATCTGCTGAGCGGCGTCGGCGCGTCGCTCACCTCGGTTGCATGGAACCCGCTCGTGGTGAGTGTCGGCGCGTCCGGAGCGATCTTCGGCGTCTATGGCGCTCTGCTCGCGTTCGCGGTCCTGCACCGCGGAGTATTTCCTCCGGAGTATCTCGCGCAGCAGCGGAACAGCATCATCGGCTTCATCGGGTACAACGTCTTCTTCGGGCTCTCGCAGAAGAACACGGACATGGCCGCGCACGCGGGCGGGCTCGTGGCCGGAGCTCTGGCGGGAGCGGTCCTCGCACGTGACGTCCTCCGGCCCGCCGAGAACGCAGGGCGGCGCCTTGCGATCGCCGCAGGGCTCGCCGGGCTGCTCGTCCTCGCCGCGTTCGGTGTTCGCGCTCGCGCGCTGAAGGTCCCTGAGATCCAGGCCGATCGCGAGGCTCGCTCGGCGCTCGCTCACCTCGAGGCCAAGGAGTATCCGCAGGCGATCGAGCGCTACACCGCTGCGCTCGAGATCGAGCGCCGGTTCGAGCACCTCTTCAATCGAGGTCTTGCGTACGCCGAGATCGAGGACCTGAAGGCGGCTCGCGCCGACATGCGTGAGGCGCATCGAATGAAGCCGACGACGCAGACGCACGCAGTGCTGTGTGATGTCGGCGTCAAGCTCGAAGTATTGACCGGCACTCCGGGGCAAGAAGGGCCTCAGGCGCTCGACGAGGCCGCAGATCACTGCTCGGAAGCCATCCGTACGACCGAGGTCCCGACCCAGAAAGCGGCGCTCCTCGCAATGCGCAGCTTCGCGCGAGAGTCACAGAAGCGCATGGACGAGGCGCACGCCGATATCGATGCCGCCCTCGCGCTGGACGAGCACAGTGTGCTGGCGAGAGGACATCGCGTCAGCCTCCACCTCGACGAGGAGAAATACGCCGAGGCGGAGCAAGACTGCGAAAAGCTCCTCGCAGATCCCGAGCCGCGCCATTACGACCTCGCGATCTGCGCGCGCGTCTCGCACCGGTTGCACGACCGCGCCGAGGAGCGCGCTCGCCTCGATCGATTGCTCGCGCTCGCCCCCGAACATCGCGGCGCGCTCCATTCACGAGCGTGGCTGAACGAGCAGGAGGACCGGCTCGACGAGAGCCTGGCCGACTACGGGAAGCTCCTCGCCATCGCTCCTGACCTCGCGTCTGCCTGGAACAACCGCGCGTGGATCGAGGTCGAGCTCGGCGATTTCGCAGCCGCGCGCGCCGATGCGGATCGCGCCCTCGCGCTCGCGCCCGACGCGGCCTCGGCTCTCGGCACGCGCTGCTTCGCGCTGGTCGGGCTCGGAGAGCTCGCCGCCGCGCGGAGCGACTGCGTGCGAGCGCTCGAGATCGGTCCGGGCCTCATCGACCGAGGAATGCTCGCCTTCATCGACAAGCGCCACGCCGACGCCCGCCGCGACTGGGAGGAAGCGAGCAAGGCGAATCCCGCGCAAGCGAGACAGCTGCGGCCGTGGCTGGCGAAGCTCCCGGCGCGGTGAAGCTCCCAGCGCGGTGAGCGAAACGCAGCCCGGGCTGGCACATCCTGCAGCCGCGCGCAGCGACTGCGCTCGTGCCGTCGAGCTCTCGCCGAATGGATCGAGCGGATGCGACTACACCTTCTCTCACGAGATCGAGCGAGATCGAGCGAGATCGAGCTGAGGGCGGAGCACGACGCGTCAGGTTGAACCGGCATTAGCGATGCACGCGCGTACTGCGGAGGCCCCTATGGATACGCCAGCGTTCTTGGCTTGGTACTTCGCACTCAGCTTCATCGTCATCGGCATCGCCGTGATCACGACCGCTGCGATGGATGCGAAGCACCCCGGCGGCAATCACATCGTCCCGCAACACTGACGCGCTTCGGACACGTAGCGAGACGTCGTGTCCGCTCCCTCTTCGTGATCGGCCTGTCGGAAGATGCGCCGCCGCGGAGCGATCGCGCGCACCATTGCACGAGAAGCGCTTCTGGGTGATGAGAGCATCATCGCCGGCGGTCGGCGGCGCAGGAGGGTGGACATGCTCGTAGGACACGTCGAGGAGCTCTGGAGATTTCCCGTCAAGTCGATGGCCGGCGAGTCGTTGAGCGACGCGTCGATCTCGTCGCAAGGCCTGCTCGGCGACCGCTGCTGGGCGTTACGCGACGAGCGCGCCGACGAGATGACGAACGGAAAGCGGCTCCCCGTGCTGATGCAGTGCACGGCCCGGTACCGCAAGGAGCCGAACGCCGGAGAGGTCGCTCACGTCGAGATGGCATTGCCCGACGGCACGCGCGTCGCGAGCGACGACGTGCAAGTGAACGAGCAACTCTCGCGTCTGGTCGGCAAGCCGGTCTCGCTCTGGCCCCTGAAGCCTGCGTCGGACGAGAAGCATTATCGCCGGCGGGACGGCGCTGCGCGCATCGTGGGCGCGCTCAGCCGCTCGTCCACGTTCCGCGCGCTCTATCCGACCGTGCTTCGCGTCCTCAAGCTGGAAGACCGCGTACGCGAGGAGTTCGGGCGCGCGCCGGACGAGCCGTACCCGGACCTCATGCAGCTGCCACGAGAGGTGATCTCGTTCACGACGCCACCAGGCACGTACTTCGATGCGTTCCCCGTGCACCTGCTCACGACGGCGTCGCTCGACGAGCTTCGCCGACGGAACCCGAATCCGGATTGGGACCGTCGCCGATTCCGTCCGAACTTCTTCATCCGGACCACGTCAGAGTGGACGGGCTTCGTTGAGACGAGCTGGGGTGGGCGCGAGCTCCAGGTAGGAACCGCCATTCTGAAGATCGAAGTCCCCGCGCCGCGCTGCAGCATGACGATGAGCGCCCAGCCGGACCTGCCGAAGGATCCCGCCGTGCTACGAACGATCGTGCGCGAGGCATCGCAGAACCTCGGGATGTACGCGACCGTCCGAACGCCCGGCACTGCACGCGTGGGCGACGGGGTCGTGCTGCTCGCGTGAGGAACACGTCGCGCCAACGCGATGGCAGCGTGTACGTCAGAGCGATCGATCAGCCGGGACGTCGCGGTGACCAGCCTCGATGGACAATCCTTCGGCATTGATCGTAGTATTCGCGAAAGACGGCAATTTCGATGACTACGTCCGATGTTTTCCGTCACGAGCTCGCGAGGCGAATCCTCGCTCTGGTAACCATCTCGCTGCCCGCCGGGGCGTGCGTGATGCGTTCACACTCTTCGGTCGAGGGCTGCGATCCACGACCGACCGAGACCGAGAGGTGCATCGCCCCGAGCTACGTCGCGGGGGCCGGCGCGACGCCCGACGCAGGTCAGACCGGCGACGCATCGGACGCGGGAACGGCGGATGGTCCCGCATCGCACGGATCCGGCACCGACGCAGGCTCGACTGCGCCGTCGTGCGCGTCACGTGCGGACGCGAAGAAGCAGATGCAGTTCGTCGACGAGGTGACGACCGACGCTACCTTGAAGGACGACAGGTGCTGCTACACGGTCGTATACACGCCGATCTGCGAGGGCCGTCCCTACCTGGTCGATGCGGCGGCTCGTACGGCGGACGCCGTCCGCGGACGGTCCGTTGCGGGCGCCTACCGGATCGATGCGCCGTCACCTCGAGTCGACACGCTCGATCCGGCCGCGCGCGCGGAGCTCGCAGCTCAGTGGACGCGTGATGGACTGTTCGAGCATGCGTCGGTGGCCTCCTTCGGCCGTTTCGCAATGGAGCTCCTTGCCCTCGGCGCGCCCGCAGAGCTGATCGAGGAAGCGCACCGAGCGGCACTCGACGAGATGCATCACGCCCGTCTTTGCTTCGCGCTGGCAAGCGCCTATGCGGGCGAGCCAATCGCGCCAGGGCCGTTCCCGTTCGACGGCCGTGTGGAAGTGAGCTCCGACCTCGCTGCCGTTGCTGCGCGAGCGGTAGCGGAAGGCTGCATCGGAGAGACCCTAGCGGCATCGATTGCGGCCGAGCAGCTCGCGCTGGCAGTGGATCCGTCGGTGCGAGCGGCCCTTTCGACGATCGTCGCGGACGAAGCGCGTCATGCCGAGCTCGCGTGGCGCTTCGTGGCATGGGCGCTGCGCACCGGCGGCTCCGCGGTGCTCGAAGCGGTGACCGAAGCATTCGGCGTGGCTCCGCGTTTGGAGGCGCCCGCACGCTTCGAGATTGCCCTCGCGAGCCATGGACGTCTCGATGGCGTACAGCTCGAACAGGCAGCGTCACGAGCCTTCGACGAAGTCGTGCGCCCGGCCGCGCGTGCGCTCCTCGCGGCGACGACGGCGACGGCGACGACCTCGGCCAGCGAGCCGTCCGCTGCCGCCGCGCTCACCGCAACGTCTGCCTAGATCGAGCGGCTCGCTCTCGCCTAGCCGCCGCCAGCCTAGCTAGGAGGTCTCTGCCCCGCGGAGGCTCAGCGCTCGCCGAGCGCTGCGAATTTTCGTTTTTCACAAATCAAAAACAACGTTTGAGAGCACTATTCCGTCGATGGTATACGGAACGCGCTTCTTGGGCGGAGGTTTCCTCGCGGCGCTCACCCTTGCGTGTGGCATCCCCACCATGGAGAGCGTGGAGCAGACGCAGCTGACGCGTGGGTGCGAGCAAGGCTCTGCGCAGCTCGTCGCCCAGTTTTGCGATCCGATCTCGCTTCGGCGCATCGCGGACGCCCATCGGCCCAGCGGATACGACGAACGAGCTGACCAACTCCGCGAGACCTGCACGCACTACCCGAAGGCGAAGCCCGCGCTCGATCGCCTGGAAGAGTGCCGCGTCAAAGTGCACGCCGCGGAGCAGGAGCAACGAGCGACGACGTCGATTCGTCATCGTCACACGAATATGTTTTTCGCACTGGAGGAAAAATGAAGCTGCTCGAGGGTATGTTGGCGCTTGGCTGTTCAATCGTTGCCGCCGGATGCGCGCTCGGAACACCCCAGCCTTCCCAAGACACGAACGCTCAAATGGCCCAGGGCTGCACGGCCCAGATGGACAACTTCTTGGGAACCTACTGCACCGACCAGACCGTCGCAGACCTCGGGGCAGCACAGGCAAGCGCACCCATCGCCCAGCAGGCTGCCGCCCTCAAATCTCAATGCAGCGCATATGCGCCGCAAGACCGGGTCGCAAAGGTCGACACGTGCATCACCAAGATCCAGGGCGCAGCTATCGCGGAGAACGATGCGCAGAAGGCGCGCCTCCCTGAAGCCAAGAAGAAGGAGCCGGCTGTGCGTGCTGACCCGGAGTACGCCACGCTCCTCGATCGCTTCAAGAGGGTGGACGACGAATACCTCATCGCCTTCGACAACGCGCAGGTCGCAAAGAAGAATGGCAACCCGAACCTCTCGCGCTATCAACTCCGCGCGGAGGACGCGCAGAAGGAACGCACGAAGGCGGAAGCAAACCTGATGTCGCTCTTCAAAAAATATGGGATTGAGCCGAGCGACGCGAAGTTGATTGGACTTTGGTGAGCGGACGCGCGTGAGCTCATGACGTTCAGCGTGCCCGACGCCCGCGCCGAAGCACGCACGCGGTTCGGGCTCGCTGCCGACTCGAGTGCGAGCTCGATACATCCGACCGCTTCACCCGACTCGACGTCCTCCTCGTCCCGGGAGTGAGCAATTCCAAGCAAGATTGAACCGATGTCTATCGGGGTTCGTGAACGACGTGACCTTGTCGGCGGGCCTCGATGAGGTGGCGCGTCGAGTGCGCGACAACGGGCTGGCCGCGACGCATCTGCGCGTCTAGGGCGCGGAGCTTCTCCTCGTATTTGTCGGCGGAGAAGTCTGGCACCCACCACGGGCATTTGCGCAAAATCCATACGACGGCGCCCACGTCATAGAACTCCATACGACACCGCGACTGCTGCAGATTTTCGATGACCAGACCGGCCTGCTGGGCGTCCGCAATTTCGCGATCCGGGGCGCGCAGCCGACGCTGCGCCGGTAGTGGCCCGAGGAAGAATTCGATCAGCTCGAAAGCCGACGCCGGGCCGACGTGCTGCGCGAAGTAGCGGCCGCCCGGGACGAGCACCCTGTAAATCTCGGTCCAGTTCGGGCGCACGGGGTGGCGAGCCGTGACGAGCTCGAACGATCCGTCATCGAATGGGAGTCGGTCGCTGTCATCGGACTCGACCACGCGGACACCTCGCGGACCGAGCACCGATCGTGCGCGTTCAGCGTTGGGTGGCCAGCCCTCGGTCACCACCATGGTGGGCGGCAACGACGCGGCCTCGGCGATGACTTCACCGCCGCCGGTGTCAATGTCGAGAGCGGACTGCACCCGACTCAACCTGTCTGCAACCAGCCGAGCGTATCCCCAGGAAGGGCGTTCTTCAGTGGCACGACCGTCGAGCCATTCGAAGCCCCATCCGACGACGTCGGCGGCCAGCGCCTCTGCCACCAATTCCTCGAAGGATCGCATCGGAACCACGGTACCAGCGGGACTCCCGGGCGACGGCTACTTGACCACGCGGACGACGACGGCGGGCGTGAGCCTCGCGAACGGCTCCTTCCGGAACGTGCCGTCGTTCGAGTAGTAGATCGATGTCGCGTCCATCGTGGCGTGCGCGAGCGTGCCGTCCTCGACCACGGGCTCGGTCGATCCGCCGGACTTGGCAACACGGAGGATCGAGCCGGGGCGGCCGGGGCGGCCCGAGCGAACGTAGACGTGATCGCCAGAGAGCCACGCTGCACGCGGCATGGGGACGTCCGTCGCGAGGACGGCGAGCTCGCCCCCGGCCTTCGGGACCCGCGCGATGACCCCGGCCTTCTCGGACGCGTCGGAGCCCCATGCCACCGCCGCGACGTACACGTGCGTCCCGTCGACCGCGAGACCGGCGGGCTCGTCCGGCAGGCCAGTCGCAAGGACGACGGGTGCACCGCCGGACTTCGGCATCCGGAGCAAACGACCGTTCTTGCCATCGGGCTTGACCGGCTGCGCGCTGCCCTTGCCCGCGGTGAAGTAGACGTTCTCGGCATCGAATGCGAAGGCGATCGCGCCCTTCACGCCGGAAGGTGCCGGCGGCTTGCTGCCGTCCTTCGGCATGCGGAAGCCATCGAACCAGATGGTGTCGCCGTCGACGGCGATGTTCGAAGGCGTGATCCCCGTCGCCAGATCGACCGGTGCACCTCCCGCGAGCGGGAGTTTGAAGATGCGCCCGGTGGGTGACTTCGCTCGGCTCGTGTTCATCGCGGCGAGGTCACGGTTGACCGCAACGTAGAGCGAGCTCTCGTCGGCGGCGAGCGACGCGAGCCCTTCGAGCTCGAGATGGCGCGTCAGCTCTCCGCCCGTGATCGGCGCGGACCAAAGGCGCGCCGCCGGCACGTACATCGGACCGGTCGTCCACTTGTTGACCTCGGTGAGGACGTACAGCCGCCCGCTGGCGACGACCATCTGGTCCCAGCTGTCTTCGATCTTCTTCTCGGCGACGGTCGTCCGTGTTCCCGGCGCAGGCGGCGCGCTTGCTGCTGGTGGAGCGGACGGCCCCGGCTTCTCGGTATCTTCGGGCGGTGCCGTGTCTACGGGCGCCGGATGCGACGGCGGCGTCTTCGGCGGCTCCACGCACGCGACCACCGACAACGCGAGGAATCCTGCGGCCCACTTCTTCATGCCCGCCACTCTAGAGGATCTTGGTCAGAGGAAATTCTTCTTCAGGAACGACGCGGTGCAGGCGTGCCCAGGATGAGGCTCAGCGCGCACGCTCCACGCGCGCGGCTTCGTGCTCGACGAGCAAGGCGCATTGGTCCGCGACCGTCTTCGCGAGCGCCAGGTCCACGGCGTACGGCGGCGGGCCTGCGTAGTCGAAGAACAGCACGCCGACGAGATGACCGTCCGCCGCCATCGGTGCGCAAATAGCGGCGTCGATCCCACGGCGTTCAAACCAACCCTCCTCCGCGCGCTCGGCATGGGCGGCGGTGAAGTAACACGCTTCGTTCGCGGAGATCGCGCGCTCGACGTTCGGCCATTGTCCGAGCTCGGTGACGAAGCTGCTACGCGTCCAGTCCCATCCGACGAGTGCGCCGTGAAGGCTCTTGCCATCGGGCCCGAGCAGGAAGATCGAGGCCGCGCTCGCGCCGAGCGCCTCCTTCGCGTGCGCCACGGCCGAACGGATCGCGCTCGCCTCGTCGCCGTCCGTGGACATGTCGCGCGCGAGAAGGAGGAAGAGCTCGGCCATGCGTTCGTCGTGGAGCTCGTGCGACGCATCTCGAGCGAAGACGAGGACCGCGTCGCCATCGGGTGTGAGGGAACGCACTGGAAGGATCGTGAACGTCACGTACCGGGTCGAAGACGTCGCTACTCCGTCGCTCACGACGTGGGCGACTCTCGTGACGCGAGCGGCACGACCGGTCGAGATGACCGCTTCGAACGTCGCGTCCGATACGGCGTCCGGCATGACGACGTCCGAGAAAGGCCTGCCTGTCGTCGGCTCTCCCACGCACATGAGGGCGTCGTACGCCGCGTTCGCCAACACGTGCACCCAGTCACCCGCGCGGAGGAGCGCGACTCCGAGGAGGTCTGTATCGAGGAGACCCTGCACGATCGCGCGCGCGACATCGTCCGAAACGGGCGACTGCTTCGCGGTGGTCGACGTCGTGCCAGTCGAGCTGATCATGGCCGCTCCAACGGAGGCACCACTCGTGCCGTCGATCCGTGTCGATGATGTCGAGCGTGACGGGCTCACGGTCCCCTCCGGTTCACGAGCTTGCGCCATGCCCGGCGTGCTTCACCGGTGGTCAGCTTCGCGAGGAGGATGAGGTCGCCGTGGTCGGGTGCTGCCATCTCCCGGTGCGCCACCGCTGACCGGAATGCGTCGCCCGCGCGGAGACGTGCCTCCGAGAGTGTGCACGGCCACTCGCCGTCGAGCGGACGTCCCTCGCGGGCAAGCTCGAGGCGGACGTCCTCGATCCAGCGACGTGCCGTCTCGACAGCCGTCTGCTCGAGCAGGAGGTCGCGAACTGATCGTGACACGCTCATCCTGCGCTCACAGACGCTACTTCGGCTGCCGTCAATTTCGCGCGAGCGGCTCGCAGGCGGTCGAGCGCCTCCTCGATCGCACATGACACGGCGACCTTCTCGGCCCGCGGCAAGACGCGAAGACCGGCAAGGGCGGCCTCGAGCTTGGCCTCGGCCTGCTCGACGTCGTTCCGTGCATCCTCGAGATTCGAGACGTCGCGTCCGCGATCGTCAGATCGCACGAACTTCCTCCATCGCTCCGATGACCTCCCGCCAGTCGATCCCGTTGACCGCGGAGCCGGGCCCTTGCGCCCATCTCCGCGCCAGCTCATCCAGCGCAGCTGCGCGCGTGGAATGAACAGCGGTCGTCACGTGCATGGGAAGACCGACGGCATCGGTCATCCTCGCCTCCATTCGCCAGCTCTGCTCCGTGCGGTCGAGCGGGAATACGCGAATGGCGAGGGTCATGCCTCCACAACCGAGCTCGTAGGTCATGTTCTGGCGCTCGCGAAACTGCGAGGTGATTTGTACGCCGCGTCGGGCTTGTTTCGTGCGCGGCCCGGACTCGTCGCGGTCCGCTCCCGCTTCGTTCACGCGAAGCGGACGATGCTCGAACATCGCGCCCTCGAGGCGATCCATCGCGACGCGAGCGTCTTCGTCGCTTGCCATCGTGACGAACGCGTAGCCGCGTGAGCGTCCGCTCGAGCGATCGATCGCCATGTGCACGTTCGCAACTGCACCGTGCTGCGCAAAGCGCTTCCGCAATGCCTCGGAACTGACGTCCTCGGACAGGTTCCCAACGTAAAGTCTTCGCTCCATCATCGCTCTCCTTCGCGTCCGCTCACGGTGGAACGCGCATCACGAAGGGGCGCGATGTCGGATGGCGCGCGCACTCTCGTCGACGAAGTCTGCGAGCGAGAAGCGATCTCTTGGAGAGCGTCGCTCGCGAGCAACGAGGTCGGTGAACCCCACAGGGTACGCCCCGACGCGAAACATGCAAAGGCTTTCTCGGCTCTCTCGAGCCTCACCTCCGAGGTCGGACGTGCCATTTTCGCCTCACGCGCGGCAACGCCACGCTCTCGAGCGGCCCCTCGATGCGACCAGTTCGCGGAATACTGACTGCTAGCTCCTTCGCTGATGAAGTCGATGGGACGTGGACAGCCGACGGCTGAGCGGACGGCAACGGACGAGGGAATACGTGCCGAACGCCTCCGCACGGACGACGAGCTCGCGCGGAAGCGAGCGGAGCACGACGATGATGTCGATCGGATCATCGATGATGCCCGCGCCCGGGCGGATCAGGCACTCCGCTCTGCATCACGTGATGATGCCGGCGATGTGACGACGCGAGGGGACGTGCGCGGTCGAGAGCAACCGGCGACTCTCGACGAGCGCTTCGTGCGTGAAAAGGAGCGTGCACGAGACGACCAAGAGCTCGCAAGAGACCGCGCCGCGCTCGGACGTGACATCACGAATTTGCTCCAGCGCGAGCGTGGCGAGACCGACGAGCGGCTCCTCCTCGAGCGAATCCGCGCAGACGCGGTAGTCGGATCGCGGGACGACTTCCTTGCCATCGTCAGCCACGATCTCCGGGGCATGCTCAACGGGATCGCGATGAGCGTGGCTCTGCTGAGGAGCCTCGACGCCGATCAACGCACGAGAGAAGCAATCTCCGCCAGCACTCGTCCTATCGAGCGCTTCGTCACGCGCATGAACAGGCTCATCGGAGATCTGCTCGACATCTCTCGCCTCGATGCCGGCGCGCTGGAGATCATCCTTGCATCGGATGATCCCGCGAAGCTCGTCGAAGAGGCCGTCGACAACGCTCGTCCTCTCGCCGAGGCCAAGAGCATCGCGTTGTGCTCGCACGTTCCGGCGGAGCCGACCCGAGCATTCTACGATCGCGAACGCATCCTCCAGGTGCTCGCCAACTTGATCGGGAACGCGCTCAAGTTCACCGAAGCGGGCGGTCGTATCGACGTGTCCGTCGAAAGCGATCCGGACGAGGTACGGTTCACCGTGACCGACACCGGCTGCGGTATTCCGCCGGAGAAGCTGGCAGGCATCTTCGATCGCTTCTCGCAAGGCGCGAAGCGAGACCGCACCGGTCTTGGGCTCGGCCTTTACATCGCGGAACGCATCGTCGATGCGCATGCCGGCCGGGTGTGGGTCGAGAGCCATCCGGGCGAAGGAAGCGTGTTCCATTTCGCGCTTCCTGCCACGCCCCACGTCGCGCCGGACACTGACACGTAGCCGGTTCCGCGGCTCGCATCGACGCGCGACAGCCTCGGCACGGGCGGTGCGAGCATCACTGCATGCGCAGTGCTCCGTCCCACGCTCATGCGTCGGTCGACGGCGTCCGCCTTCACTGGGCGGAGCTCGGAGATGCGCACGGCCCGGCGCCGGTGGTCATGCTGCACGGACTCTACGATTCGCACCGAACGTGGAAGCACGTCGCACCCGAACTCGCGGCTGATCGGCGCGTCCTCATGCCGGATCTGGCGGGCCATGGCCTGTCCGAGCGGCCCGACGCCAGCTACGAGCTCGTCTGGCACGCACGCGTCCTCGCACACTGGCTGGATTCGCTCGGTATCGGACAGGTGGACATCGTGGGGCACTCGTTCGGCGGTGGGGTCGCGCAGATGCTCTTGCGCGAGTGCCCCGAGCGAGTCCGAAGGCTCGTCCTCGTGGCATCTGGAGGCCTGGGGAGGGAGATCCGTGCAGCGCTTCGTCTCGCGTCGACGCCCCTCGTCGTCGAAGCCTTCGGGCAGCCGTTCATGGGAATAGGGACGTACCTCGCGCTTCTCCGGAACTCTGCCTTCACGAGAGAAGAGATCCGAGAGCTCGCGACGATGAACGCCGAGCCCGGTTCCGCGCGAGCATTCGCGAGGACCGTCCGGGACATCATCGACTGGCGTGGACAGCGCCAGGCGTTCTTCGACCACGCGCACGAGATCGCGCAGCTCCCGCCGATCGCCGTCCTCTGGGGCGTTCGCGACAGGATCATTCCGATCGCGCACGGACGGACGCTCGTCGAGTCTCTCGAGGGTGTCCGCTTCATCCGGTTCGAGGGCTGTGGACACTATCCACATCGCGAGAAGCCTGCGGCCTTCGTCGCCGTCGTACGCGAGCTCCTTGACGCGCCCTCGCCCTGTGCGGCCCGCCTTCGCCCGCAGACGGCCGAGCGAGCGCGCGCCCAGAGGGATCTGGTGGGACGGCTCGCACGGGCGATCACGCGAGTCGTCCGCGTCGACCGACAGGCGGGGCGGCCTCGAACCGCTCCGCGCCATTGATTGGCTCCGCTGGAGGGCAGGCGGCCTGCGATGGCGCGCGGCCAGCTTGCGTAGCTGCATTTGAACCATCGAGCACAGGTGAAGGACGAGCTCGGGCGCGCCGTTCACATCGTCAGTCCGCCCGAGGCATCCTTGGTGCCGACGATCAGAGCGCACCGCCCGACGCCATGCATGGAGGGCGTGATGTCCTAGCTCGGGCGACGCCATGCGCCTCCGTTCCGAGCGTGCAGAGCGTGGCGCCCATGACTGAACCGACATGACGGAAGCTCATCACACGCATCTGGCGATTCGTCACCGGTCACGACGCCCCTCCAACGCCGCAATTGGCGAGCGCTCGGTCGCTCATGCATCAGCGCACGGATCAATTTGTGCGTCGCACGTGGTCATGATGACGACGCGTCCGTCGAACCTCGCCTTCCTAGTAGGTGTTGCGGTCGGCGGCGCCGTGGCCACTGTGACGCTTTTCAGCGTAGGCCCGAGACGCCGCATGCGGACAAGTCGTTCCTCAGCCGGAAGCCCGGCTTCGCTCGAGGCGTACGGTCCGGCGAGCTCCCCGTCGCGCGGCGCATCTGTCATGCAGGGAGCCCAAGGGCCGCGAGGCCCGGCGGGTGCTGTAGGACCTCGCGGTCCAGCCGGTCCGCAGGGGGCGCACGGTCCTCGTGGCGCGGCCGGAGCGCAGGGACCGGCGGGCGCGCCGGGATCGAGAGAGCCCCTCGAGAGCGAAATCGGTGAGTACTCTCCGGACAGTCAGCGGTGGTAGCAGAGCCGTTTCACGCGAGGCGAGGCGTTCTCGACCAAGCTCCACCCGCGCGCGCGCCCCGGCCACCGCGGCTCGACTTGCGGCCCGTCGAGGAGCAGCGCCATGACCAGGTTCGGTCCGACCGGAGTTCCCCAAACCAGTCGCCGCCCCAGCAACGGATGTGGAGGTACGACACGGTGCTGCGCCGGGAACGTCAGCGTCAGGTCGCCCCGACCGAGCTATTTGACGAGCGGCGGCAGCGCCTCGTTGATCGGTCGGCTTCCCATGCCGCCGGCGTAGCCGTAGCTCGCGTCCTTTGCCCAACCCCAGACGGTGATCGAAAACGGGCCGTCGCTCGTCGCCTCGTGACGTCCGTACCCGCAGCTCCCAGCCGCGAGTGCCTGCGGGGCGAAGCCCGATACGAGCCGGACCCAGGCGTATTCGTATTCGCCGCTGGTACCTAGCGGTGCGAAGCCAGAGATCTCGCCGCCGCACTCGAGCTCGACCGGCATGAACCCGCGCGCGGTCTTTCGACGAACGATCGTCAGTGACGTCTCCGGATATGTGAAGTCGGTAAAGAAGATGTAGCGATCGAGGAACTGATCGGACGGCACGACGTTGACGAAGTCGGGATCGCCGAGCGTTACGCTCCTCCCTCCGGGAATGCCCCCGCTGGCCATCGAGCCGGTCATGTGGACCGCCACGTGGAACGGATGTCGACTGTCCTGACTCTTCACCGTGACGAGCGCGTTGGTCATGAAGCCCGCGACCTGCCCAGCAGCGAGCGTCTCCGGCGCCCCCGGCGGCTTGGTGGGATCATAGACGAGCTCGGTACCGTCCACGGCGCCGACGAAGCTCCACGCCACGTTCTCGAGCGTCGTGCCTTCGACTGCGATGACGCGCGATAGGTACGGGACGAGTGCATACTCCGTTCCCCACTGCGCAAACGGAGCGATCTGTTGCTGCGTGAGGTCGCAGAACGTCGTGTCCGACGGAATGTACGCGCATGGCGATCCCCCAAACAACCCGACGGGCTTGTCCGCAAAGAACGGACTGCCCGAAGCCGACCGTTCCTGCGTGATCTGGAGCACCTGACCGCGGGAGAGTGTCCACTCGGCGATCTCGTCGGCGGCGGCTGGCGCGACGTCTTCGCCCTGCGCGATGTCCGCTGTCGGCCGCATCGACACCTTCGTGTCGTCCTCGTTTGCGACGATCTGGAGCGTCCGTCGGTCGAACGTCGGACTCGAGGCGACGCCGAACTTCGCGGGTGAGACCGCCACATAGCTCTTGTCCCAAGACGAGACCGGCAGCAGAAGCGTGGCCGAAGGCACATAGCTCTGTGCACCGCCGTACGGGAAGATCGAATACGCAGCGACGGGAGCGTTCGTCTTCAAGTGAAACGCACGTGTCTTGACGGTACCGTGCCGGATCGGATCGAGATTCAGAGCCGCTGTCACCCCTGGCGGACACGGGACTGGATATGCCCCGCCACGTGCCGACGCGTCCGAGAGAAAGACGATCGCGACCTCGCCGGGCAACAGAGGCCCGTCCCGACGGGTGTGAACTGGTTCAGCGGTACCATCGCGGCTCGCTGAGTAGATCGAGCTCGAGATATCGAGCGGCTCATCGCCGTAGTCTGCCGTGATGTTCACGGGCACGTCCCACGTATTGGCGATCATCGCCGCGAAGCACCCAGCAGCGTACGTGTAGTCGTCCGGGGGAAGCGTCCAGAACGAGCAGCCGGTCGATCCCTTGGAGAGCGCAGCGCTCTCGCAGGCATTCACGCAGCTGTCGATCCCGCAGCCCTGTCCTGTCGGGCACTCCGCGACGATTCGGTCCTCTTCATCGCCACAGCCTTGGAGCACCTTCTTCAGATCTCGCGAGCATCGAAAGCCGCACGCCGAGGAGGCGTCCTCGGCGCCGCCGTCCGTGGTCACGAGCGGTGGCGCCCCGGGGTCGAACGAGCTTCGATCAGAGCCGCATGCACCGAGCACGAGCGCGGCAAGTCCACCCGAGGCGGGAATCGAAGCGAAAATCGAAACGACCCGACGACGCATGAGCGACACCTCTCTAGAAAACAATCTTCGAAGGCGTTGGATGCGCTTGGGTGTCGGGCGTCATCCCGAGCTCGCCGTTCTCGTTGCTGCCCCAGCACTCGACAGTCCCGTCTTTGACGAGCACGCAAACGGAGTGGTCGCTCGTCGCCACCTGAACCGCACGGCGGGTGAAGGCGCTTGCCTTCGTGAGGACCGAGGAGACCGTGCCGACGGTTCCGGTCCCGAGTCGTCCGCGGGTGTCGCTACCGCAGCAATACACGCTGCCGTCGGTCATGCGCGCGCAGGTGATCTCGTCGGCGACCGCGAGCTGCTGCGGCCACGTCTTCGCCGAAAACGGCGCCTTGCGCGGGACGGTCTCCGGGTCGGGCAGTCCCGTGCAGAGTGCACCTGCCGCGCTCCTGCCCCAGCAAAACACCTCGCCGTCTGCGATGGCGCACGCATGCGCATTCGGCGGAGCCAAAGGAGTGTCTTCGCCAGGTCCGGCCGTAAGATCTGGGTAGATCGATACGCTCGCCGCAAAGCTCGTCACCTTCGTGAGCGTGTCGACGCGCTTCGGGCTCGGATCCGGGCTGAGCGTCGCCACGCGGCCGGCGAGTACCCCTTCACTTCCGGCGACCCCACCCCACGTCCAGATCTCGCCGGCGCTGTTCAGCCCGATGATCGTGGTGCTGCCCGGGGCGGTCCGTGTCGTCACCAACGGATCGATCGCGAGACGCCCTGGACCACGAACCGGGTTCCTGCGGCCCTCGGGGGCATCGCTCAGCGCGAGCTGCGCGTTGTCGTCCTTGCCCCAGCACACGAGCTCCGTCGACGAGAGCACTGCGCAGACCGTTCCGTGGCCAACGTCCACGCGCGTCGCGGCTTGGTCGAGCGCGACGGGAGCCGGCGTGGGATGCCAGTCATCGTCGGCCACCGCAGGGTCTACCTCGAGCCCTAGCTGGCCGGATCGGTTGTCGCCCCAACACTGGACCCCGCCGTCCGAGAGCCGCGCGCACGTCGTCGAGCCCGCCGCGCTGATCTGCGTCACGGAGCCGAGGCCGACGACCGTTCCGACCTTGATCGCTCCGCCGTCGATCGCACTCGCGCTACCCGCTGCGCCGCCCAGCGCACCCAAGAAATCGGCTCCCCAGCAGCGAACCGTGCCGTCGCTCATCCGAGCGCAGAAGTGCTTCTCCCCTGCGACGAGCTCGGTTGCGCACGGAGAGCCGGTACACGTGACGGGCTCGTTCGCAGGATCGAATGATCCCTTTGGGTCCACCGCGCCGGCATCGTCCGGAGTGGGGACGAACGCGTCCACGTCTGCGCCGGTGTCTTTGCCTGTGTCTGGGGAGACATCGAGCCCGGCATCGACCCCGACGTCTTCGAAGATGCCCTGGTTGGCGGAATCGTCGACGCACGCGATCGCGCCGATGCCGAGCGCGCTCAGCACGGCCGCACCCTGCCCCAAGCGCACCCGTAGCGACGACGTTCTTCCTCTTCGGCTCATTTCGTATCTCCCGTGTAATGAAGCGCGACGCTATCGCCGACGATCCAGACGTCGTTCGGTCCGCTTCCCCAGATGCCGTACAAATCCGGTCGCTTCTTGTCGGCAGCGAATGCCGCCACGGACGGCTTCCACGTCGCGCCATCCCAGTGAAGGATCGTCCCCGGGTCGCCGACCGCCCAGACATCGTTCGGTCCGGAGCCCCACACCGCGTGGAGCGCTTCGACGGTGGGCGAAGGCACGATCTCCCAGCGCGTTCCCGCACCGTCGACGTGCCGGATGGTCCCAGCTCCTCCGACGGCCCAGACGTCGTCCGCCGAGTTGCCCCAAACACTCTCGAGGATCGCCACGGACTGACTCTCGATCTCCGACCAGACGAGATCACCGTCCCGTGTGCGCGTGCCGTGCGCGGTAAAGCCTGCCTGGTGCGATGTCCCCGGGCCGCTGTTGTCTCCGACGATCCAAACGTCGTCGGCCGAGCTGCCCCAGATCCCGTGCACCGTCGCGGTGCCCAGCTCCCCGGTCCACTCGACGCCACCGTCGCTCGCTCTTTTCGCGATTGCCTGATTCGCGCGCGAATCGTCCGGGAGATCGTAGGCGCTCGTGCCGAATCGAACCTCGCCCGAACCGGCACCCCAGCCCGCGAAGATCGGCGCCTTGGTTCTCCCACTCGGGACGCTCGGCGCGGGCGTCCACTTCGTGCCGTCGAAATGGAAGAGGACCTCCGTCGAGCTGGCGGCCCAGACGTCCGTCGCGCCATTGCCCCAGATCACGTTGAACGTGTTCTTCACGCCCGTCGTCGTCGGCGCCCACGCGACGCCATCCCAGTGAATGAGGGTGCCGCCTGATCCGCCGACCCAAACATCGTCTTTGCCCGCTCCCCACACCGAGACGAGCGCGTATACCGCGCTGACCCCGGTAGGCACGGGGCACCAGTCGACCCCTTCACAGGTGAACGCCAAACATCTCGGGTCGGAGGCATCGCATCCACCGTCGACCAGCGCGTCGGCTCCGGCGTCGCTGTCCGGAAGCGTCGACGCCGGCGACGGCGGCGGGTCGGTTGCGGGCTCGATGGTCGCGCAGCTGGCGACGGCGAAGGCCGCGCTTCCGAAGGCGCCGAGCGCCGCCGCGCTGACGAGGCGCGTGGGGAGCGAGATCGAGCGCTTCATTTCGTCGTCACGCCTCCGTCGCATTCCGTCATCAGGCACTTGCCCTCGATGCATGGCTGTCCCGCGCCGATATCGCAGGCATTGCCGCACGCACCGCAATTGCCCGAGTGGATCCGGAGGTTCGTCTCGCAACCGTCCGTAGGATCTCCGTTGCAGTCTGCAAATCCGGTGATGCACTCGTAGGCGCACACGCCCTTGCGGCAGAGGCTCTTTTGGTTGGGCCCCGGCGCCTTGCAGCGACCTTCGCAGCTCCCGCAGTATTCGGGGTCGTTGAGGAGATCGGCGCACCGCACCCCGCAGAGGACTTTCCCGGTCCTCACGCACGGGATCGCGCACTCGAACCCATTACCTTCGTTGACGCATTGCTCACCAGGACTGCACTTGATTCCGCAGGCGCCGCAGTTCTCCGTCGTAGCGAGGCTCCCGACCTCGCAGCCGTCCCCCGCGCACTGCGTGGCGTCGAGATTGCCATTGCAGTCAGCCGCCGTACCGACACACTTGAGCCGGCCGCACATGCCTCCGCGACAGCCGAAATATGCGTTCGGCGGGGTCGGCGAGCACGCATCCGGTGTGTCGTCGCACTTGACGCCGCATGCGCCGCAGTTGGAATCGCTGCTCCTCGTGTCGACGCAGTTGCCGTTGCACGCCGTGAGTCCGGCGGGGCATCCGCATTTGCCCTCGATGCACGGGGTGCCGCTAGCGCAGACGTTCCCGCAGGCGCCGCAGTTCGTCGGGTCCGAACGTACGTCGGCCTCGCAACCATCCTCGAGGGCGCCGTTGCAATTGCGCCACTCGGAACGGCTCGATGCCGGGTTCAGGCACTCGAGGGCACACGCGCCATCGGCACAGCGCGACGTGATGTGGAGTGCCGTGTCGACGGGGCACTTGTTCCCGCACGTGCCGCAGTTGTCGGAATCCCGCGAGAGATCGGTTCCGCACTTGTACGCCGGCCCGCTCGCGGAATTGCACGTCTCCCACGGCGCAGGACACTCCGTACCCATGCACGCGAGAGACTCCCTCTCTGCGTCGGTGAGCGCCGCATCACTAGCGGCCGGATTGGTGAAGGACGGCGGACTGGAAGCGTCTTCGTCGATGGTGCCGATGCCGACATTCAAGACGCCATCAGACGCGCATGCGAACACGGTAGCCAACGCTGCGCTCGCGGCGATGACGGCCGCGCTGCGCAGCATCCGCGAAGTGCGCGAGCGTTCGGGTCGGAATTCCGATGAAATCTGCACGACAAATCCTTCTCGATCACGGCCACCACGACGCCAGCCCCCAGCGCTTGCGGGGATGGGCTCTGACTCGACGCATTCGCGCCGTCGGGGCACTGGTCAGCCCACTGCGCTCATGCGAAGAGCGATGAAGCGTGACCGTTCATTCGGTCGTTCGGACGACGGAACGAACGCGCTGCAGGTACGGCGAATCCGGATAGGCTGCAGCGAATCGTTCCGCCTTCGAAAGGGCCGCTGCACGATCACCGAGGGCGGCGAGCGCCGCTACTTCGAGCGCGTCGACTTCGTCCGCGAATCGAGGGGCACCAAACCGGGCTCGGTACTGCGCTACGCGCGCCAGCGTTTCCCTCGCATCGCTTCGTGCCAGCGCAATGCGTGCAGCGTCCACCACGGCGAGCTCGTCTTCGAACGTGGAGGGATTGCGTCGCGTCTTGGGACCAGCGCCATCGCGCTTGGTATCCGGTGGAGCGGCGGGAAGATCGTCCACCGAAAGGCTCGGTGTCGAAGCGGGCTCGAGCGGTGACGTCTCCGCTCTGGGAGCCGGGGACGACGGAGGGCCGTCCGCCGGCACGGCGGTCGACGCAATCCCCGAACTTCGTGAAGCCTCGGCTGGCGTTGCTTCGGCGCCCCTCTCGGTCGCCGTCGACTGGCTCCCCCAACGGCTCACGAGACTGCTCGTGGCGATGACCAGGACGCTCGCAAGCCCGATCGTCCTCGCGTACCGGAGCCACGGCGCACCCGGCGCTCGGCTCGGGCGATCGAACGAGACCGTCGCCGCCGCTGCGGCGATGATTCGGGCATGCTTCTCGTCCCGGGCGGGCACGACATCGAGCTTGGCGGACCGAAGGATGCTCGCGATCTCGGGCGCAATCGGCTCGTCGACGAGGCGCTTCATATCGTTTCTCATCGTGAGGCTCCGTTGCGCACGACACGCGCCGCGATGATCATGAACTCCTCCCGCGCACGGCGCAGTCGGGACGCCGCGGTGCCGGGTGGCAGGTTGAGTGCCTGGGCAACTTCTGGCTTGGTGAAGTTCTCGAGCTCGAAGAGCACGAAGACCTCGCGCAACTCGGTCGGCAACGCGTCGAGCATTCTCTGGAGCTGCTCGCGCTGTTGGTTGGTCTCGACGGTCTCTTCGGGATTCGCCGCGCCGTCGATCTCCGCGCCGACGAGCTCGTCGTCAACGACTTCCCGACGGCGCTGAACGCTCCGTCGTGCGTGCGCGGCAGCGAAAGCACACGTGCGAAAGAGAAAGCCTCGCTCGTGGGTGATGGCGTCCAGATTGCGCGCCGCCTTCAGAAAGACCTCCTGGACGACATCGTCGAGATCAACGGTGCGGACCCCGAGGCGTCGAGCGCACCTCCAGACGAAGTCATGGTGCTCGTGGACGAGCCGCTCGAACCGAGTCTTACGGCTCTCGGCGGCATCGACCGGAGCAGCCGTGGCCTCGGGGATTCGCCTCGTCATTGGAGGCCCCTGAAGAGCGCTCACCGGGAGCTCTCCGAGCGACATGACACCCCTACAATCCCGGCACCGGCGTCGTGGATCACGAAATCGTCACTCGCTTCCGCCCGAGCCGGCGGCCACTCCGCTGAATCAGGGGAAGTGGGCCTGGACGCCGAGGCCGACGCTACCCGAGAAGAGAACGGAAGGCGCGCGATAGGCGACGCGGGGCGGTTGAGAGAGGGCGTACAAGCTCCGCTCGAACGGGACGAGCGCACCCGCTTCGAGCTCGAGCGCGAGCCATGGGAGCAGAAGCCACGCCGCGCGCGTGAACGCATGAGCTGCGGCCCATCGCCCTTCGACGTGCGTTCCACGGGGAAGATCACGCGCCGTCGACGCGAGCGTCCCCACATCAGCGCCCGCGCACGGCGTCAGCACCAACGGCATGGGCGCGAAGTCGGCCACCATGCAAGCAGCGACCTGCGCCGTTTGGAGGCGAAATGCGACGCGTCCCGCGCGCTCCGGAAGCGTCGTAAAATCAGCGAAACCCCACGATGCGCGCAGGGCAGGCGAAAGACGCCCCGCCGTGACGCTCCGGGCGAGCTGTGCGCTGACGCGCGCGCCCGACGCCGCCTCCGGCACCCGGAGGTACGTGAGCGAGACGGCAGAGCTCCACGTCCAGCGCGAGGACTTCCCCGGCGCGGTGGTTCGGCGAGCACCCGACGGGCGATTCGAGTGCAGAGAAGGAGGCCGCGGCGCGACGGCCACCTTCTCTGGCGATGGTCCGGGCGCGGAGGAAATCGGCTCATCGTCCGAGGAAGCGGGTGGCGGCGACCGATGGCGATCCTCCGCGTCATCGGCGGTCACGGGGTCGAGTGCAATGGCGACGAACACGGCAAGCGCGGCCGTGACTTCCCCGCACGTGCTGCCGCTGATTTTGCGGGTGTGGACTCGGCCGGAGTGCTCGACGTCGAGCCTTCCCCTGTACGTGGCGGAGTCCTCGCGAACGATGACCGCCACGAAGCGTCGGGTGTCGGTCCTCGTGAGCCATCCGGGCTCGATGCGCCGCGCAATGGCGTGGGTGACCTCGGCGCGCGACGCACACTCAGGAGGAGCGGAATACGTCAGCTCGATGCGTGTGAGCAGAGGCTCGACCGCGTCCCCGTGCTGACCGTCCGCCCACGCGGTCCCCCTGGCCGTGCACATCCATGTTGCGACCGCGGCGATCTCGAAGGCGAACAACGCTCGCGTTGCGCGCCTGCTTCGCCGCAGACTTCGCCTCATCGCGCGCAAGACTAGACCATAGCCGCCAACGGGCGCGTACGGGAATCAAGCACGGCGTTGGCCCACGCGTGATGGCGGCAGCAGCGCAGGCTGCGGCCTTGCCGCCGCCTGCCGATCGACGGCGGTGATCAGTCGAGCTTGATCGCATGGACGATGCTCGCCTTCGGCGCTCACCGGACGAGTTACAATCAACCTCATGCGCCGTTTTGGACTGATTGTCGGGTTCGTTGGTGCTCTTGCTTCCGCTATATCTGCCTGTGCCGAATCACCAGCCAAAGTTGATGGAACCAAACCCGCGGATCCGTGGCCTTGCCCGGTAGTGGCGGAGTGCTCGAACATCTACCCCGAGGGCCCTTTCTCACCCGTCTTCGAGACTCCGAGCTCCGTTGAGCTACAGGGCATGCAGGACGGTCAACTCGTCGGCTACGACGCAATCTCCAAAAAGTTCATCGTCTATTCAGCTTCTGGCTACAGCGGATTACCCACAATCAGCGAACAGTACCGATTCGACACCAAATATGACCGCATCCTTTTCGAGGCGAATGGCTTGATTGTCGCCTGCGCGGGGGCGAAGTGCGATCTCTTCCCTGCGGACCAGCCAATCAAGCAGAAGCTTCCGATTGCTCACGTGCCCGATGAGGTGGTGGCTCAATCATCCAGTCGGGGCTGCGTGGGCGGCCAAGGAATCATGTGCTTCGATGAGGCATCGACGCAGTGGTCGTGGATGGTGCCGCCGGAAAGGCTCGAGGCGCCCATTGCCTTCTTTCTTCGGCTGGGTGACGCGGACTTCCTGGTGGTCGATACGAACGGCGCTAGCTGGCTCGCTACCGGCGAGAGTGTCCGGCGGTTCGACACGGGAGCTCACGAACCGCTGGTGGCACTCGCCCCAAGCAGCGCCGGCGAGCAACAGCAATGGATCGGCCGGACGCGAAGCGGTAACCTCGTCGTTGGCAGTTTGATGGGGGGCCGCGAGTGTACGGGGGTTCGTGCCGACGCGATCGGCTCCGGCCTATTCAAGCAGGCGGATACGCTCGTCATGTACGGCAAAGACTTTTGCAGCAAGCAATCGCTGCCGCCCAATACGAACGGTATTGCTTTTTCCCGTTGCGGCATCAACAGCACGACGCTTGCCTTCGACGCTCATCGCGTCTTCAGCACGGCTATTATCTGCGGAGTCGACTAGAAAGCGCTCGGCGTGCGTCGGCTGGGCGCGGCGGTTTTACTAGCGCTCCGGATACCCGCCTTCGAGCGATCACGGGTGCGCGCCACAACTCGTTTGCAGTGGCGTTGTCGCAATGGTCTCATCACGCGCATGGCCTCTGAAGTCGCCGGCGAGCCCTGGGCACCGAAACAGCCAACACCTGCACGCCTCCCGCACCTTCCCCAAGATGCGCCTGACGTCAGGCTCCGACCGTGGGTGACGCCGCCGTGGTAGGCTCCTGTGAAATGGTTCCAGGCTTCCGCGCGCCGATGCTCGCCGGTGCTTGATCGGCCGATGCTGCTCGAGTGGACGGTTCCTCCAGAGTGTCCGAAGGAGCATGTCGTGATGTCGCATCTGGCATCCCTCGTCAGCGCGGCGCTGGTGCAGCAACCGCTCTCCGTTCGCGCCCGCGTGGTCGATGGCACGCGCCGACGCTATCGTCTCGAGCTCCGCGTCGGATCAAAGGACGAGGAACCCCGCATCATCGAGAACGACGATTGCCAGAAGCTCGCCGAGGCGACGGCGATCATCGTATCGCTCGATCTGCAGTCGCGAGCACGAAGCGAGCGTAGCGCGACGGAGGCGCGCACAGGCGAGACGCCCCCGAGCGACGTGCGTTCCTTCGGTACGCCTCAACCGTCGGCGCCTCCTCGGATGACGCGCTCGACCGCGCGAGACGCGCAAACCCGCGAGCGAGGCAACCGTCTCCACGGCGGCCTCGGAGTCGAGCTGTCGGGGGATACCGGAACGTTCCCGAAGCTCGCCTGGGGTGGTGGCGTCCGCGGGTTCCTCGCCTACGGTGCATTTCGTGGCGAGCTTGGCGCCACCCTCTGGCCGCGAAGCGAGACGACTCGCGCCACGCCACTGGGCGGCGGGGCGTCGGTTTCGCTGCGCACGCTCGCACTTGGGGGGTGTATGGTATGGCCGCCGTCGCTCGAACTGTCGGGCTGTATCCGCCTCGAAGGTGGGAGCATGCATGCGACGGGCTTCGGGATCAGCCGTCCGTCGTGGTCGGATGGACTATGGCTCGCGGGTTTCGTCGGCATCGCAGCGCGTCCCTTCAGGTGGGGCGCGCTCTCGCCACGTGCGAACGTCGAGCTGGGTACCCCGCTGAATTACTCGGCTGTGGAGATCGAGCGAGTTGGCCGCGTCTTCACGCCCTCCCCGCTGCTCCTCCGCTTTGGCGTCTGCGTCGAAACCAACCTCTTCTGACTCACCCGAGACCGACGCTCAAGCCCGTCGCGGCTTTTTTTGGGGCCGGTGAAGAAAGATGGAAGGTTCGCACGCGCTCTTGCACTCATCCTGGGCATGAAGGAGGCGCTGCTGACACTACCGTTGCTCCGGACGATGGCATCGGCACCGCCTGTCGACGACCACGAAGCCAAAGGCATCGCATCCTCGGAGGAGATCTACGACCGGCACGTCGTCTTCGTGTGGCGCACGCTTCGCGCCCTCGGCATCTCGGGCAATGCGCTCGAGGATGCCGTGCAGGATGTCTTCGTCGTCGTTCATCACAGCCTCGCCTCGTTCGAGGGCCGCGCGCGGGTCACCACGTGGCTCTTCGAGATCGCGCGACGGGTTGCGAGCAACTACCGCCGTTCGCGACCTCCGAGCGAGGAGCTTTCGGCCGTGGAGGATCTCCGCGATCCCCGCCCGACGCCGTTCGACGAGGCCGCGGCGACTGAGGCGGTGCAGATGCTCGAGCAAATCATCGAGCGTCTCGGCGAGAAGTATCGCGTCTGCTTCGTGCTCATCGAGCTCGAGCAGATGTCGGCCGAAGAGGTGGCGTCGGTCCTGGGCATCAACGTGAACACCGTCTACTCGCGCCTTCACCGCGCCCGTCTCGAATTCGACCGACTCGTCGCCCGGTATGGAGTCGACCTATGAGAGATCTCTCTCCCAAATCCGTAGCTCTTCTCGACACTGCACGTGACGGATTCGCTCCAAGCACCGCCGCGCGCATGCGCATGCGCGGGGCGTTTCTCGCGCGCGTAGCAGGCGCGAGCGGCGCCCCGAATTCGGCGGACGGCGTAGGCGCGAGCCCCGGCGACGGTCGCGCGCCGGAGTCGGGCAGACGCCTCGCGGTTCGTGCGAATGCCGGCATGCTCCTCGTGGGACTTCTCGTAGTGCTCGCGGGCAGCACGTTTGCGGTGATGCGGAGCCGGACACCCGCGCATGCCTCCGCGCCCTCTTCTGTCGTCGTCGGCGGCGCCAGCGGCCCCGGCGCAAGCACCGACACCATCGAGCCCGCACCGGCTGTCTCTCCGCACGTGTTGCCGGACGTGTTGCCGGACGTGTTGCCGGAGGCGTCGCCTATCATCCCGCCGAACACGCCCGTAGCTCGCGACCCAGGAGTCAGGTCGCGACGCCTGCAAGTCGTCGCCGAGCGGACGCCTGCGCCCGCACCACCGCCGGTGCCGACGGCGGCGGGCGGAGAAACGGACAACGCAGGAGACGTGGATTCGCTGGAAGCCGAGATGCGCTTCGTGCGTGAGGCACAGGCTGCGCTCAGGGCCGGTGATCTCGAGCGCGCGCGCCGCGTCGTGGATGCGCATGCGAGTGCATACCCGGCTGGCGTGCTCCGCGAGGAACGACTCGTGCTCAGCGTCCTTCTTCTCTGCGCCGAAGGTCGGATTGATCGTGCTCGTCGCACGGCGGAGGAGCTGGTGCTGGCCCATCCGCGCTCGTCTCACCTCGAGCCACTGCGTACCTCGTGCGCCGGTTCGGTCGTGCCCTGAGACCTACCTGCCGAACCAGGGATATCGACATGCCGAAGACCATTGCGAACCGAAGACTTCGCGGCGCACTGCCAATGATCACGTTCTCCGTCATCGGGACGGTCGCGTGTGCAGGGACGATGAGCGTTGGCACCGAAGATCGACCTCTGCTCGAAGCAGGAACCGCGACGCCGCTCGTCCCGGTCGCCGACGAGGCCGGCACCTCCCCCGACGCAGTAGCACCGCCGTTCGAAACACTGAAGGCGTGCGTCGGAACGGAATGCACCTGGCCTCTCGCGACATGTGGCGACGGCGCGGTCGCGCGCTGCAACGTCGACCTTCTCAGCGACAACGACAATTGCGGAGCGTGCGGCCACAAATGCAAAACGTACATACCGCTCGACCTCGAAACCAAATGCTCCGACGGCAAGTGCACGCCATTTTGCATGACCGCCGGTCTTCTGGACTGCAACGGCCTCATCGACGACGGGTGTGAAGTCGACAGCAGCTCCGACCCGAACAACTGCGGATCTTGCGGCAACAAGTGCCCATCCGGCCAGCCCTGCTACGACGGCGCGTGCGGCTGCCCATCGGGATATGCGCTGTGCGACGGCCAGTGCACCAACATCGCACAGGACAACCAACACTGCGGTGCGTGTGGAAGCGAGTGCCCGTGGGTCGATGCCCCTTGTGGTTCGAAGGACCTGCCTCCCAACACCTATACCAATTGCAACAACGGCCAGTGCGCACAGTTCGTTTGCTACTCCGGATACGCCGACTGCAACGGCGACATGAAACACGGATGTGACTCCACCGATGGGTGCGAGGCCAATCTCTACGAGGACCCGAACAACTGCGGGCAATGCGGAAACAAGTGCGCCCCCGGACAGTATTGCCGAGCGCTCAACGACGGCCCGCCGGAGTGCATCTGCCATTCCGGCGAGACGGCTTGCGGTGACCTGAACCATCTCACGTGTGCGGATCTCGCCAACGATCCCAACAACTGCGGTGCGTGCGACCACGCCTGCCCGACCAAGCCGAACGCCGTCGCCGTCTGCCGAAGCGGGGTCTGTGGACTCGAATGCCCGCCGAACAGGGCCGACTGCAATGGCGACTGGGCAGACGGTTGCGAGGTCGACTTGCTTTCGAACATGAATCATTGCGGCGCGTGCGGCCGCGCCTGTGACTCCGATGCGGGGCAACCATGCATCAACGGCAAGTGCCTCATGGTCGAGTGCGAAGGCGGAGTACCTCACTGATGCAACGCACGCGAATCAGGTCGACCTCGAACGTCTCGTCGATGAAGATCTCGCGCGCCACGGTCGTGGCAACGCTCGCGGCCTTCGCGGTAACCGCGACCGCGATAGCTTGCGCGCAGGCCGACTCCGCCCCGGAGGGCAGCGACCTCGATGGACCGGGGAGCGAAGTGCCGGAGGCGGGCGTGAAGGACGCAGATGCGCTGCCCGACGCCGAATGCGAGACATCTGACTCCTCCCGTTGCACGACGACGCCCGATCCGTGCGAGAGCGTCGACTGGTGCCCCGTGCAGACCCCCGCAGATCCACGGCGCGCGTTCACGTCGGTCTGGGGAACGAGCAAGGACGATGTCTGGGCGGTAGGCTCCGCGGGGACCGTCCTCCACTTCGACGGAGCCGCTTGGACGACTCCGTCCGTCGAGACCACCCGAACGCTCTCCTCCGTGGGCGGGAGCGGGCCCGACGACGTGTGGATCGTAGGTACGTACGGGACGGTCTATCACGGCCCCGGATTCGACGGCGGCACCGCTAATTGGCAATCGGTGCCGATCGTCCCGTATACGGGCGCGCCCGAGAAGCTGCTCTCTGCCGTGTGGAGTGCTTCACCGGACGACATCTGGATCACGGGTGAGTCGCTCAGGATTCCCGGCCTGCCGAGAGCGGCAACGCAGTACAGAAAGAAGAGCTTCGTCGACGGCGGCCTCGGATGGGACGCCATCTCTCCGTGCGCTTCCTGCGGGTTCATGGGAAGTGTCTGGGCGGCGAGCGCGAGCGACGTATGGTCGGTGGGCGAAGGCGGCAGGACGTTCCACACGACCCAGGCTCGACTGGCCGACGGGGGCGTCGGCGGAGGAGGAGACGCCGCCGCGCCGGGTTGGTTCGCAGTCGACAGTCGATCGACGCAGGATCTGCTCGCTGTCTGGGGCAGCAGCAACGACGACGTCTGGACGGTCGGCCGCCGCGGAACCATCCGGCACTGGGTCGCGGGCGCATCCGCCTGGGAGATCGTGGCCACGGGGACGACGGAGGACCTACGCGGCATCTGGGGCAGCTCGAAGGACGATATATGGGTCGTCGGCGAGTACGGAACGATTCTCCACTTCGACGGCACGACCTGGCAGTCCTCGAAGGCAGCGTTTCCCGTCGGTATCAAGCCGCACCTCTACGGCGTCTGGGGCAGCGCCAAAAACGACGTATGGGTCGTCGGCGTGGGCATTGTCCTGCACTTCACCGGAGCGAAGAATTGAGCCTCTCCGTCAACACAAGGGCTGCCGCCTTCGCTCTCGCTGCCATCTGCGCGACCGCCGTCGCGTGCGCCGGCTCCGACGAAAAACACGACCTCTCCGATCTCGAAGACGGCGACGCGGGGGCCCCGACCGACGCCTCGACGCAAGCCCCGCCGTCGAGCAGCGCGACGGACGCGGGCCCCGATGGCACGTTGCCCGACGACGCCGGAGACGCCGGGCCGATGAAGGTCTGCACGGTCCACGGTTGGTGTCACACCGAGCTGCCGCCGAGCCAGACGCTTCGCGGCGTGTGGGGTGACGGCACGGGCATCGTGTGGACAGTCAGCGAAGAGGGAAACATCCTTCGCTGGGACGGAACGAGTTGGTCGATCGTCCACACCGGCGCGGGCAAGCACCTCGCGATCTGGGGCAGCAGCCCCACGGACATCTGGGTCGGCGGGACGAACGGGCTGTTCCACGGAACCGGCGCCACTTCGGCGACGCTTTCGTGGACCCAGCTCGCGACCGACGGCAACCTGCCGATTCTCTCGATCTGGGGAAGCTCCGCGAACGACGTTTGGGCCGTCGGCAACAACGGCAAGGCGAGCAAGGTGCTCCACTACGACGGCGCGCCTGCGGACCCGTCCGCATCCGGATGGTCCGTCCACCCGGTGTCGGCGAGCATCGTCGGACAACTCGTCAAGGTCTGGGGCTACGGCGCGACGAACGTCTGGATTGCGGGCTCGGTCAGCGTCGGCTGGGGGGACAATCCCGTCATCTGGCACCTCTCACCCGACGACGACGGAGTGCCGACGTTCCAGAAGTACGAGTCGTTGGACTACTACGCGAGCAACAAGCCCTCGGGAGGTGTCACGTCGGCCCCGAACGACGTCATCTGGTTCGGGACGTCCTACGGAAGCCCGTACATGCTCCGAGGGACGCGAAACGAGAGCACCGAGCCGTTCGAGTGGACGGACATCTTGGCGTGGAGCGTTCCGAAATCGCACTGGACGTGCGGGAGTCTCGTTCACCACGGCGTCCTCGCGTTCGGTCCGAACAATCTCTGGACGTACGGAGAGTACGGACGACTCTGCCACTTCGACGGCACTCGCTGGGATCTCGCTGCCGTGTCGATCGATGGCTTGCCGATCACGAACGAGTTCTGGGACGCGTGGGCCCCGATCGGCGACGCGAGCCAGATGTGGGTCGTCGGAGAAGATATTGCCATCCGTAAACAAGCAACGGGCGAGCAATGAGCATGATGAATCCTTCCCGTCGTCCCCTTCGTATGTTCGTGGCATGCGGCACCACGTTGCTCGCCGCTCTTCTGGGCAATGCGTGC
Source organism: Pseudomonadota bacterium (assembly GCA_023402175.1). Taxonomy (GTDB): domain Bacteria; phylum Myxococcota_A; class Polyangia; order Polyangiales; family Polyangiaceae; genus Labilithrix. The sequence goes on from JAEXCN010000143.1 coordinate 110,417, forward strand.
TCGGGGAATCGCGGCTTCAACGAGCCGCTTCGCACGGACTTCGACACGGATGCCAAAGCCCCTTCACCACCGGAGGAGTGCGCGACCGTCAAATGCTCGCGCGATCTGAAGAGAGTCGTGAGTGGGTGCGACGACTCGATCGTCGTCAAGGAATGTGACAAGGGTCTCGGATGTGCCGAGGGAGCGTGCATCGAGGATGCATGCCGTAGCGCCGAGCTCGCGAAGGGCTCCGTTGGCTGCTCCTTCTACACCCTGCCTCCGGTCGAACGGGTCTACGGAAGCGGTCAGTGTTTCGTCGCGATGATCGCCAATACCTGGGACTTGCCCGTGAGCGTGACCGCCGACTACGGCGGACAGACGATCGATATCTCGAAATCGATCTACACGGCAGTGAACGAGGGCACCGGCACGATTCACAAGCCGCTCGAGGGTCCGATTCCTCCGGGAGTGGTCGCGCTCGTGTTCCTGTCGCAGGCATCGAACGCGAGCTCTGGCGGGTTGTGTCCGCCGGAGGTCGTTCCGGCGCTCGATACCGATCCCATCCTCAACGAGACGGGATTCACTCACGCGTTTCGATTGAGCACGAATCTGCCGGTGAGCGCCTATTCGGTTTACCCCTACGGCGGCGCAAAAGCTTACATCCCGACCGCGACGCTGCTCTTGCCGACGTCGGCTTGGTCGACGAACTACCTTGCCATCGACGGCTGGCCCGGCGCGGCCCGTCAGCAGAAGCCGTTCGTGCAGATCGTGGCGCAAGAGGACGACACCGAAGTCCGCATGCGTCCTAGCGCGAACATCGAGGACGCCGAAGCGTTCACCGGCGGCGGGGCGGGTCAGACGCAGGTATGGAAGTTGTCGCGGGGCGAAGTGCTCCAGATCACCCAGAACAACTCGCTCGCGGGTAGCCCGATCGAGTCGACCAAGCCCGTCGGCCTGTTCGGCGGCACCCAATGCAACAATGTCCCGTCAGGGGTCTGCTGCTGCGACACCCTCCAGCAACAGATACCCCCGCTCTCGCAATGGGGCAGCGAATACGCGCTCGTGCCTTATCTCTCGCGACTCGACAACGGTACGGGGGAGCAAACAGCCAGCGCGCGGGAAGCAGTCCCCTACCGCATCGTCGGCGCCGTCGATGGCACCAAGCTCACGTACGATCCCGAGACGCCCGCAGGCGCGCCGGAGACACTTTCGGCCGGTCAGGTCGTCACCTTCTCGACGAATCGCTATCTCACGGTGAAGAGCCAGGACAACGATCACCCATTCTATGCGGCGGTCTACATGACGGGGTCGATGAACTACGGCACTCAGGTGTTCGGCGATCCGGACTTCGTCAACATCGTCCCCTCCAATCAGTTCCTCGATCGCTACGTGTTCTCGACGGACTACACGTTCCCGGACACGTCGCTCACGCTCGTCCGCAGGCGAACCGCGAACGGGTTCAAGCCGGTCGAGCTCGACTGCGCCGGCGAAGTGACGGGTTGGCAGGCGCTCGACTCCGAGGGGCAGTACGAGTACGCGTTCCTGCGGCTCACGCGCGGGTTCTTGGCGCAGAAGCTCGGGACGTCATCCTGCGGATACGGTCGCCACGAAGCAAAGAGCGAAGGCCCGTTTTCCGTGACGGTATGGGGCATCGGCAGGGACGCGAGCTACGGGTATCCGGGAGGGATGGGCCTTCGCCCCGTGAACACTGTCACGGCCCCGGTCCCGCACTGAGCGGGCTTCGCGTACGAGCCAACGGGAAGCACCGCGTCCGTCCGGGCGTGACGCTTCGAGGATGTCGCGAAACGAGCGTGCGCGTTTCTCGAGGCGGTCAGAGACTTGTCGTCTGGTCGGGCTCGCGGGAGGATGTGGTCTCGGCGCTCGTACCGACGTCGGCCGTCATCACTTCGAGCAATCGCACGGGGAGCTTCGCGCGGGGTAGTGACGGCGAGGCGAGCACACGATCGATCAGCGAGAGATGGAGGGCGTCGAGCACCGTGTGCTCGCGATTGATCATATCGCCAAGCGCTCGAACCACGAAGTCCGCCGCGAGACCGAGGAGTCGATCGTCAGAGTCGTCCGTCAACGACGCTACGACCTCGAACGCCTCCTTCGCGCCCATCGGAGCGTTCGCGATCGCAAACCGGAGAGCATGGGTCGGACTGGGCGGCACCGTCCCTATCCAATAGTGCTTTGCGAAAGCTCGTCAACTCGGCGCGGAAAGGACCTTCACGCCGGCCACGACGAGGTCGATGGCGTGTTCCCGCGCACGACGAGGAAGAAAGCGACGTGAAGGTGCCGGCCCACTTCGCGCGCGTCTTCGCACCCGGGTTCTGAACCGTTGCGGCGCCGCGGCGACGCTCGCGACGGCGTTCGCGACTGAAGACGGGCCTAGCGTGAGCGCTGCTACCATCGCGAGAGTGCTCTCCGCGGCGACCTCTTCGCGCGAACGGCTCCACCGGGCTGTCGCGACGCTCTACGACGTCTTCGCGTCATGGCCGCTTCGCGGGACCACTTCGCCGTGCTTGCATTGCGGCCACGACGAAGCGCCGCTTCACGCGCGACCGCTCCGGCAGCTGACGATCGGCGATCTCGATGAATACGCCCGCAGCGCGATGATGACGTGGGGCGACGAGGAAGACTTCAAGCACTTCTTGCCTCGCATCTTCGAGATCCTCACCACCGCGGACTTTCCGTCGACCTGTATCGAGGTCGTTTACAGGCATCTCGCCCTCGCGAACCTGGACACCTGGGCGGCGCGTGAGCAGGCGGCGGTGATGGACTACCTGCACGCGAAGTGGCACGTCACGATCGGGGAGTTTCCGTCGCTGCACACCCCGGAGGCCGTGCTCTGCGCCATCGCGCCCGCGGTCGCGGACCTCCGCCCGTTCCTGGAGCAGTGGCGTCTCGCGGAGGGCGACGCTCCGGTTCGCCAGCTCGCGGAGTTCCTGTGGAATGGTGGCGTGCTCACCGACGCGTTCTGGTCATCTGACCAGCGCGCGCAGCAGCAGCAGATCCACGCGTGGCTCGCGTCCGACGCCGTGCATGACTGGCTCGAGGCCGCGTTCTTCGCGGCGACGAGCAGCGAGGCCGAGACGAAACTCTCATATGCCGTGACGGTGCTCGAGAGCTTGCGCACGTGAGGTCCGCGAGCGCGCGGGGCGATCTTCGATGACTCCGGCGTCGGAGCTCTTCAACGGAAGGTCAACACCTCGTCCACGTCGAGGGACGGACGTCGACTCGCGGCGATTAACCTGTTTCGGGTAATTGCTCGGCTGGCGGCGCCATGGGACTCGTGCAGGATGTCGAGCGTTCTCCGCGTGTGCGCCCGTCGCTGCCTTGCTGCCGCTGCGCCGCTCGCGCTGGCGCTCGCGGCCTGTGGTGATGACGATCCGGCGGGCGGCACGCCGGAGGTCACGCCCGAGGCCGGAATCGATCCGGTGTCCGACGGCGGCTCGCCGCCGGCGGTGGACGCCGGCGACGCGCCGCCGGGGACGGACGCCGGCAGCGGCACGCTCTGCAAGGGCGCCGACTGCCCGACGCTCCTCAAGGACATCGTGCGTACCATCGCGGTGCACACCCACTCGAAGCCCCACGCGCTCACAGTCGTCGGCTCCGGGCCTGCTGCGCGCGTGTACTTCGTCGCGACCGACGATGCGAACGGCGAAGAGCTGTGGATGACCGACGGCACCCTCGCGGGGACGCGGATCGTCAAGGACCTTCCGGGCACCCCCGACTTCAAGTTCGGTGAGCTCGTCGCGGTCGGTACCACGCTCTACTTCACGGTCTACGACGGAGTCCACGGGCGCGAGCTCTGGAAGAGCGACGGCACGGCGGCGGGCACCGTGCTCGTGACCGATCTCTACCCCGGCATTCCCGGCGCGGATCCGACGAAGCTCACCGCGGTAGGCTCCCGGCTGTTCTTCTCTGCCAACGCTGGCGGCGGCGAGCGCCTCTTCGTGACGGACGGCACGAGCGCTGGGACGATCGCGCTTCCCGTCTTGGCACCGACCGCGCTCCTCGCCGTGAGCGGCAAGCTCTATGTGTCGGGCACGCCGAGCTCCGCCGAGCCGTTCGGCCTCTTCGTGACGGACGGCACGGTCGCCGGAACGAACGCCATCGCGGTGCCCGTCGTCGCCGACGGTACTCAGGTCGTCACCTCGACCCTGCACCTTCACGCGGGCAAGGTCTACTTCATGAGCCGGCTCGTCGCGCCCGGGCCGCTCAAGTTTCCCGCGCTCTGGGCGACCGACGGCACCGGGTCGGGCACCCACGAGATCAAGAGCGGCTTCATGCCGGATTCGACGTACCCGACCACGTTCGCCACGGTCGGAAGTACCCTCTACTTCTCGGCGAGGACGCTGGCAGAGGGCAACGAGCTCTGGAAGAGCGACGGGACCACCGGCGGCACCGTGCTCGTCAAGAACATCAACAGCGGCAACGACTCGTCGAACCCGGCGGACTTTACGGTGCTGAACGGGAAGCTCGTCTTCACGGCGGGCATTAGGGATGGCGGCTCCACGAGGGAGGTGTGGACGAGCGACGGCACCGCCGCGGGCACCGACTCGATCTCCGAGATCGACCCCGCCGGTCTTGCGGCCCCGAAGAACCTGACCGTGCTCGGCGGCAAGCTCTACTTCGTCGCAGACGACAGCGAGCACGGTCGCGAGCTCTGGCAGAGCGACGGGACGTATCCGGGGACCATGATCGTCAAGGACATCGCTCCAGGGTCGGCCGGCTCGGACATCACCGAGATCGTCGCGCTGGGCGGCAAGCTGCTCTTTCCCGCGAACAACGGGGTGAACGGCATCGAGCTGTTCGCGTCCGATGGAACCGGCGCGGGGACCACGCTCGTCAAGGACATCGCCATCGCCTCTCGCGGCGGCGGAACCCGGTTCACCGCGGTGAACGGCAAGGTGATCTTCGTCGGAGAAGACTGGCCCACTGCCAGCGAGAACAACGCCGAGCCATGGGTGACCGACGGCACCACGGCGGGCACGAGCCTCCTCAAGGACATCCACGCCGCTGGGAGCTCGTTTCCGACGATTGACCGCCGCTACGTCTTTGGCAAGACGGCCTTCTTCCCCGCCGACGACGGCACGCACGGCATCGAGCTCTGGGCGAGCGACGGGACGTCGGCCGGCACCAGGCTCGTGAAAGATCTCCATCCTGGCGCCGACGGCGCGAATCCCTCGAAGTTCACGAGCTTCGCCGGGAGCGTGTTCTTCACGACTCACGCCAACGTGCGGAGCCTGTGGAAGACCGACGGTACCGAGGCCGGAACGGTCGACCTCGCGCCTGGAAAGTTCACCTCGTTCCCCAATGACCTTGGGCCCGTCGCGCTCAACGGCGCGCTCTTGTTCGTCGCGCGGAGCGCCGCCAACGGAAGCGAGCTCTGGAAGACGGACGGCTCCGCGGCAGGGACGGTCCTCCTGAAAGACATCAACGCGGGCCCGGGCGACGGCGCCGTCTTGAGCGAGGTGGTCTTCAAGGGCGCGCTCTACTTCAAGGCCAACACGCCGGGCGCGGGCACGGAGCTCTGGAAGACGGACGGCACCGCGGCAGGGACGGTTCTCGTGAAGGACATCAACGAGGGCCCAGGCGATTCGAGCCCGGTTGGGTTCTTCGAACACGGCGGCATGCTCTACTTCGTTGCCGACGACGGTGAGCACGGCTTCGAGCTGTGGAAGACGGACGGAACGACGACCTCGCTCATGAAGGACATCAACCCCGGAGGGGGCAATTCCGTTCCCAGACAATTCACCGCCGCCGCCGGGACGCTCTTCTTCCTCGCTGAGCGGGGAGCCCTCGAT
>JAEXCN010000153.1 GCA_023402175.1 Pseudomonadota bacterium
GGACAAGCCCAAGCCGGACGAGGCAAAGAAGTCCGAGGCGGTCCCGGTCCCGTCGGACATGGTCTTCAACGACTTCCTCCCGACGAACGGAAACGCGGCTGGGCTTGGCGTCCGCGATGCCGGGCTCGAGGGTGGCCTGGCTGGGGTCGGTGCGGGCGACGAGCCCGACGCGCATGCCGGAGCTGGCGACCAGCTGACGGTGAAGCTCATCGAGCCGGGCGCCGAGCCGCGTTCGCCGCGCAAGTACACCTTCGCGGCGAACAAGGTCGAGAAGCGCATCCTCACCGTCGCGCAGTCCATCTCGCAGAGCGCCGGCGGTCAGACGTCGCCCGCGCAGGAGATCACGCTGAAGATCCACCTCGACCTGACGACGAAGCAGGTCAAACCGACCGGCGCGACGATCGAAGCGAAGGTGACGAAGGTCGAGATCCCGGGTGGGCCTCCCCAGGCCACGCAGATGCTCGCTTCCTTGAACGGGCTCTCCGGTACGTTCGACGTCTCGCCGCGGGGCGAAGCGGGCGAGGTTTCGTTCGCGAGTGGGCCGCAGATGAAGAACCAGCTCGCCGAGAGCATCCTCGGCGGCATCAGCCAGGGACTCCAGCTCCTGCTCACGCCGCTTCCGAGCCAGCCCATCGGCACGGGCGCGAAGTGGGAGCTCGTCGGTGGCAAGCACGAAGGCGAGACGAACAGCCGTCACTTCACGTTGAAAGAGGTCTCGAACGAGGGCGGCCTCGTCGACACGGACATCGACATGAAGGTCCCGCGTCGGATGGAGCAGAGCCCGCGCGGCGGCACGATGTTCGTCGAGGTCGACGGCAAGGGGAAGTTCACGCAGCACATCCGTTGGAGCTCGCTCGCGCCGAAGTCCGACGGTGAGCTGACCATCCACGAGAAGATCGAAGTTCCGGACCCGAAGGGCGGCGGCAAGCAGACGATCACGCAGACGCAGAAGGCGAAGCAGACGATCGAGACGCCGGCGAAGTGAAGTCGGGCTTCAAGCTTCAGGCAGTTGTCCACAGACGTGCCCGCCGCGCGACGAGAGTCGTCGTGCGGCGCTGCGCGCACCGTTGACAGGCGCGACGCACCGTATGAAGGATGCGGCCGTCCTGAAGGGGCTCAGCGGGGCCGAAGAGGAGATGCGATGGCGGAAGGTCTGAACAAGGTCATGTTGCTCGGGAATCTCGGCGCCGACCCGGAGCTGCGGGTGACGGGTGGGGGTCAGGCCGTCCTGAAGCTTCGCCTCGCCACGACCGAGACGTACATGGATCGGAACAACACGCGCCAGGAGCGGACCGAATGGCATTCCGTCACGCTCTGGGGAAAGCGCGGCGAGGCGCTCGCGAAGTTCCTTGCGAAGGGTGAGCGCATCTTCGTCGAGGGCTCGCTCCGCACCTCGAGCTACGAGAAGGACGGCGAGAAGCGGTACCGCACCGAGATCGTCGCATCGAACGTCATCCTCGCGGGCCGCGGTAGGGGCGGTGAGGCGAGCGAGGGCGGCGGCGGTGGCGGCGGTGGGTACGAGCGACGTGCTCCGCAGCGCGACTCGGGTGGTGGTGGTGGTGGCGGCCGTGGCCCGTCGCGCGAGCCGGCGCCCCCGCCGCCCGTGGACGACTTCGGCGATTACGGCGGCGGCGGCGACGACGACATCCCGTTCTGAGCCGCTCGCGGCGGCCACTGCGCGACGCGACCGGGAGCTCCCGCGGAAGAGCTCCACGTGAATCCGAGCTGTTGCGGCCGTCGTGCTTGCCCAGACGCGACAGCTTCGCTATGAGAGCCGGCCTTCCTCCTATATGCCCCGGGCATTCGCCGGGCCGGCCAACGGAGGATCAAAGAGGAATCCCATGCGTGAAGGCATTCATCCCCAGTACCCGCCGGCGACCGTCAACTGCGCCTGCGGAAACACGTTCGTGACCCGCTCGACCCGCGGCGATTTCCAGGTCGACGTCTGCTCGAACTGCCACCCGTTCTACACGGGCACGCAGAAGCTCATCGACGCCGCTGGTCGCGTCGATCGCTTCCGCAAGCGCTACGGCGACGCGTCCAAGAAGGAAGCCGCTGCTGCTCCGAAGGCCGCCGAGAAGAAGGGCAAGCCCGAGAAGGCCGCCCCCGCGGAAGCCCCGGCGTCCGAAACTCCCGCAGCCTCCGAGTAGCCGCTCGCACGTCTCGTGCGTAGAGTTGTCGATCCATGCCCGAGACGACTTCCGCCGCTCGCACGCCCGCTCTCGACCCTGCTGAGCTGATGCCTACGCGCCCGTATATCGGCGGGCAGGCCGTGCTCGAAGGGGTCATGATGCGGGCGCCGACGTCGTTCGCGATCGTGGTCCGTCGCCGAGATGGCTCGCTCCACGTTCGCGAACGCGCGATGGCCGACGGGCGAAAAGGCATCGCAAAGCTGCCGTTCGTCCGCGGCATGGCGTCGCTCGGTGAGAGTCTCCGCCTCGGCGGCGAAGCGCTGCGCTTCTCCGCCGAGCAGATGGAGCGCGATCTCGAGGCCGAGGAAGCGGCAGCGAGCGCAAAGTCGAACGCGACGAAGGGCGGCATCGGCACGGCGATGCTGAGCGTCCTCCAGGCGATCGGCTACACGCTGTTTCTCCTCACGACGGCCGACGCCGATACGGCGACCGACGTGAAGAGCGCGGGCGCCGGGCGCGCCCCGGACCAGAAGAGCCCCGATCCGAGCGAGTCGCTGCTCGAAGCGCCGAAGGAAGAGAAGAAGGGCTCGCGGGCGCCGATGACCCTCATGGTCGTCCTGATGGTCGGCTTCATGATCGCGCTGCCGCAGGCGGCGGCGGCCGGCATCAATCGCTGGCTGCATCTCGGGCTCGACCTGCAGTCGCCGGCGTTCCAGGCGCTCACGGGAGCCTTCAAGCTCACGATCGTGATCGGCTACCTGCTGCTCGTCCGCAACGTGTTCGCGGACATCCGCCGCGTGTTCCAGTATCACGGCGCCGAGCACAAGACGATCACCACCTACGAAGAGAACCTCCCGCTCACCGTCGAGAACGCGCGCGCGAAGACGACGCTGCATCCGCGCTGCGGGACCACGTTCCTCGTGATGGTGGCGCTCGTGTCGATCCTCGTCTTCACCGCCGTCGGCGGGTTCCTGCCGAAGATCCAGACCGGCAACGCAGCGCTCGACAACGTCGTCTTCTTCCTCGAGAAGCTGCCGTTCCTGCCGCTCATCGCGGCGGTGACGTTCGAGATCCAGCGCATCTTCGCCCGCTACTGCACGACGGGCCCGCTCCGCGTCCTTCTCTGGCCCGGGTTCCTCTGCCAGAAGATCACGACGATCGAGCCGGATGACGATCAGCTCGAGGTCGCGCTCGCGTCGCTGCGCGTGACGCTCTTCCGTGAGAAGGGCGAGGACACGAAGGCCGGTGGTGACGTGCGCTACGCGACCTTCGACGCGCTCATGAAGTCGCCGAAGCTTCGCCGCGCCGCGTGACGCGCGTGGCCGAGCCAAGGGCAGCTGCACGCGCTCGCGCGCGGGCATGGCCGCGGGGCCGCCGCATGTCCGCGCGGC
>JAEXCN010000155.1 GCA_023402175.1 Pseudomonadota bacterium
GGTCTCGGCTTCGGCGGCATCGGCACGGCGGGTCTCGGCTTCGGCGGCATCGGCACGGCGGGCCTCGGCCTCGGCGGGCTCGGCGCCGGCGCCGGCTTCGCCGCAGGGTGCGGCGGCATCGGGTGCCTCTGACGCGCCAGCGCCGGAGAACACCTCACGCCACCCGCGCGCTCGGATGTTCGATCCGAGCGCGCCTGCCGTGAGGTCCGCGTTCGCGCGCTTCACGCGCCAGCGTGCCGCGCGATTCGAAGCTGTCGTGTTGCTCCGCGCGCGAGCTCTGCGCGGCTTCGATCGCTGCGCCGCACCGGCACGCGACTCGAACGTGAGCCTTCAGAGGCGCTCGCCGAGCGCGCGGACGTCGGGCGCGTCCGGCACGACGTAACGATGGCCGCTCCGTGGGTCGGCCGCATCCGGCGCGACCTCGAGCAGCGGAGCGAGAGCGAACGCGCGCAAGTGGAGACGCGGATGAGGGACGACGAGCCTTGGATCGTCGAGGACGAGGCCTTCGATCCACAGGACGTCGAGGTCGATCGTGCGCGGAGCGTTCGGGATGCTGCGGACGCGTCCGAGATCCGCTTCGATCGCCATCAGCGCATCGAGCAGCGCGATGGGCGCGCGATCCCAATCGATGACGAGAGCCGCGTTCAGATAGTCGGGCTGCTCGGGCCCTCCGACGGGCGCCGTCTCCCAGACGTGCGAGCGTGCGAGGATCGGGGTGAGCTCGTCGATCCTCGCCGCAGCTTCGCGCAACGTCGCGAGCCGATCGCCGAGGTTGGCGCCGAGCCCGATGACGACGCGCATGTTGCTTGTGCCTCTCCGTGATGTCCGCGCGTCGCTGCCGCGACCACGCTCGGCGGATTCAGGGCGCGTTGCCCTGGACCTGCAGCGGGTTCGTGAGCGTGCCCGTGAAGCCGCCGTTGACCTTGCCGTCCTGGACGAAGAAGAGGAACGCGCCGTCCTTAAGACCTCCGACCGCGGCCTCGACCGTGATCACCGCGCCCGGATTCGTGTCGAACCGGATGCCGTGCACCTCGGTCGTCGTCGTGGACTTCGCATCGACGCGCGAAGGTGTGGAAGCGGTGACGAAGCCGCCAGGGAGCTCGGAAGCATCCACGTTGCTGATGTTCCCGGATGCAGCCGAAGCGCTCACCACGAAATCGCAGCTCTGACGCGTCTGCGCCGTGTCGCACGTCCACCAGACGTGCCAGTGGCCGCCCTTGTAGTACTCGATGAAGACGCCGACGCCATCGCCGCCCGTCGCGGTCATCGTCTGATCGGCGTCCACCTCGACGAGCATCGGTGCCGTGCTGCTGTTGACGGGCGCCGGCGTGCCTCCACCGCCTTGGGTCGGCGCGTCGGACGGCGAATACGGCTTCGGATCGGGCACGAGACGACGCGGCGGCGAGTCTTCGTATGCACACGCGATCAGCGTCGTGGCCGAGAGCGCGAGGACGACGAGGGAAGAAGCAGACTTCATGACGGGCATCTCGAGCTTACCTCCGGCTTCGGGCGGGGGTTGAGACAGAGCGCGACGGAGACGACGACCGAACGCTCGGCGTCGAGCGCACCGCAGGCGCCGACGAACGGAACGACGGAGTCGACGGAGTGGACCGAACGCTCGGCGTCGAGCGCACCGCAGGCGCCGACGAACGGAATGACGGAGACGACGAGCCGAAGCTCGGCGTGGAGCGCACGACCGGTGCCGGCGACGAGCGCACCGCAGGCGCCGACGAGCCGAAGCTCGGCGTCGATCGCACCGCGGGCGCGGACGACCCGAAGCTCGGCGACGAGCGCACCGCCGGCGGCGACGAGCGGAACGACGGAGACGGCGACGCAACGCTCGGAGGCGTGCGGTAGACCGGCGCCGGTCGAGACGCGGCCGAGAAGCTCGCCGAGCGATCGGCAGGAGGCTGCGGGGTGATGTTGGTCGGCGGCAGAGCACGGTACGCCGACGGCGGGACAGTCGAGGGCGTGCTCGGGTTGGCCATCGTCGGGGGCGCCGTGGCCGCGGCGATCGATCGGGAGCCGCCCGGGACGAAGGACGGAGCGGCAGGACCACGGTCCATCGGCGCGACGCGCGACGGCTCCGAGAACGCGGCCGACGGGCGCACGTGCGCGGGCGGCGCAGCGCCGACCGCGACCGCCGTCGCCGGCGTCGCGAGCGCCTGCGCACGACCGAGCCCCCGATCCGACACCGGCGGCGGGATCACGACTTCGTTCTTCACGCCGAGCTCGTCCGGACGCGGACCGCGATGGCCGCCGACGCCCGGTTTCGCAGGCACCCGATTCGCCCCGCCGACGGAGGGATTCGCGACGACGCGCTCACCACCGCCGACGCCAGGTCGCGCGGGAACATAGTCCTGCGTCCGACCGTAATGCTCGCGTGCCGCCGAGCCCCGCACGACGTGGGTCGCGACGACGGGATGATACACGTAACCATGTGGACAATACACGTAGTAGTCGTGGTGGTGATACCAGCCGAACGACCATCCGTACGCGACGCCTTCGTACCAGTACCAGGACGGCGGCGCCGGCGCCCAGCCGACGTATCCGTAGCCCGCAGGTCCAACGCGCCAGGTCACCCATGCGCCGGCGTAACGACGTCCGGGGATCCACGCCCAACCGTGATTGGGCAAGTAGACCCAGCGACCGTAGTGGAACGGCGCCCAGCCCCAGGAGTAATCCGAGACCCAGACGTAATCGGTCTCTTCGCTGTACGTCCAGTGACCCGCGGTGACGTACGGCTGGAAGTCGGCCCCCACCTCTTCACGCGCGGGAACCCAGACGGTCCCGTACGACGCGTCTTCGATCCACGTCCCGTGATCATCGAGAGCGGGCTTGAACTCCGTCAGCGCGCTCGGGTCCGTGTCCGCGTACTCGTCGCCGTCCGCGCCGATGAGGATCTCACGCGACTCGGTGGCAGCGTGCTCGCGCGCTTGCTGCTGTGCCGCGAGCTCCGAGGCCGTCGGCGGAGCCGGCGCGATGTACTGAGCCTGCGGGTACTCCGGCTCGGGCTCGTAGCGTCCGCAACCGATCGACACGAGCCCCGCCGCGACCACCGCGACCGCCCCCCGAGCGCGCGCTGCGCTCATCACAGACGTGATCCACCGCGAGAGCTGCTCGACCATCTTCTTTCATGCATAGCAACTGGTGAGCCGTGCGCTTCTTACGAACGCGTAGGAAAATCCCACGTTTTGTCCTGGTGCACGACCGCGGACGCGCCGACGTTCTGGCAATTTCCCGGCGGTTCCGTGACAAGGCGGCGAGGCGGGCTGCTGATTCGAGCGATCGCGACGAAGTCTCCGGCCGTCGCGCTCCAACAAGTAGCTCGGTGGTCACGACACGGCTGTGAAGCAGCGGTCACATATATCGAGCTCGACCGGTGTGGATACGGACGCCTCGATGCGGCGCGAGCGCTCAGCGACCGCGGCGACCGTATGCGCGCGGCTCGTCGATGGGCTTGTACCGCGTCAGCTTCGGGAACTCGATGTACCGCGGTCCGTCCTCGTTCCCGCGCGGCGCGACATCGGCAGCCGCTCGCCTCGCGGACTCGGGCTCCTGCCACTCGGACAGCCGAACGTACTCGACCGGCGGAGACTTCCGCGGCGTGAGCTCGTCGTCGTCGTCGTCGTCGTCGACCGCGCAGTTGCAGAGCACTGCCCTCCCCTCCTCGACACGCACCATCTTCACGGGTGTGCGAGGCATGGCGGGCGATCGGCCGCAGCCGATCGCGAACGCCGCGAGCGAGAGGACGACGAGCACGAGAGCAGGATGATGCGAGGACGAGCTCATCGGTCGTTTGACCTAAGCATCGCCCCACGACCCCGAAACCCGTCCGAGCCAATTAAGTCGGGGTTCCCCCAGAGGCGGCGCCCGAGATCGGTGCCAGAGGTCGGTGCAAAAAAGCGACGCTCTTCTCCTGCGCTCACGGTGATAGGCTCGATGACTCGAAGGCGAGGAGACAGGCGATGCTGGAGAAGTCGGGCATGATGATCGATCGCATCGGAGCGATGCAGGACTTCAAGCTCTATCGAGAGCTTCACTGGGAAGGCTCGTTCGAGGAGTATCTGCAGCTCGTTCGCGAGAGGCCGCAGGTCACGCGCAATGCGTACCAGCGCCTCTACGACATGATCATCAGCTTCGGGACCGAGGAGTACATCGACAACAAGAAGAAGCTGACGCGATTCAACTTCTTCAAAGACGAGCTGAACGGCGGCGCAAACGCCATCTACGGGCTCGACATCCCGTTGATGCGCCTCGTGCACGTGCTCAAGGCGGCCTCCGAAGGCTACGGCCCCGAGAAGCGCGTCATCCTGCTCCATGGCCCCGTCGGCTCTTCGAAGAGCACGATCGCCCGTCTCCTCAAGCAGGGCATCGAGCACTACTCCCGCACGCCCGAGGGCGCCCTCTACTCCTTCGACTGGGTCAACCTCGCGGGCACCGACCTCGCCGGGAACTCGACGGACCGCTTCGCCAGCCCGATGAACGACGAGCCGCTCCGCCTCATCCCGATGGATTGGCGCGGGAAGGCGATCGACGAGCTCGGCCTCTCGAACGATCAGTACAAGGTCCGCGTCGACGGTGACCTCGATCCCGCGAGCCGGTTCATCTTCAAGAACCTGATGACCAAGTACGAGGGCGACTGGGGCAAGGTGATGCGGAATCACATCCGCTGCCGTCGCCTCGTCCTCAGCGAGAAGGATCGCGTCGGCATCGGCACGTTCCAGCCGAAGGACGAGAAGAACCAGGACTCGACCGAGCTCACCGGTGACATCAACTACCGGAAGATCGCCGAGTACGGCTCCGACTCCGATCCGCGCGCGTTCAACTTCGACGGCGAGTTCAACATCGCGAACCGCGGCATCGTCGAGTTCGTCGAGATGCTGAAGCTCGACGTCGCGTTCCTCTACGATCTCCTCGGCGCTTCGCAGGAGAAGAAGATCAAGCCGAAGAAGTTCGCTCAGACGGACATCGACGAGGTCATCATCGGCCACACGAACGAGGCCGAATACAAGAAGCTCCTGAACAACGAGTTCATGGAGGCTCTGCGCGACCGCACGATCAAGATCGACATCCCGTACATCACGAAGCTCCACGAGGAGATCAAGATCTACGAGAAGGACTTCGCGCAGCAGAAGGTGAAGGGGAAGCACATCGCCCCGCACACGCTCGAAGTCGCTGCGATGTGGGCCGTCATGACCCGCCTCGAGGATCCGAAGAAGCACAATCTGTCGCTCGTGCAGAAGATGAAGCTGTACGACGGCAAGGTGCTGCCCGGGTACACGCAGGACACCGTCAAGGAGCTGCGCAAGGAAGCGAAGCGCGAGGGCATGGAAGGCATCTCGCCCCGCTACGTGCAGGACAAGATCTCGAACGCGCTCGTCAACGAGGCGGGCGAAGGCACCATCAACCCGTTCATGGTCATGAACGAGCTCGACAAGGGCCTCCGCCACCACTCGCTCATCACGAACGACGAGCAGAGGAAGCGCTACCAGGAGATCATCGGCCTCGTGAAGCGCGAGTACGAGGAGATCGTCAAGAACGAGGTCCAGCGCGCGATCAGCGCGGACGAGGACGCGATCGCCAAGCTCGCCGCGAACTACATCGACAACATCAAGGCCTACACGCTCAAGGAGCGCGTCAAGAACCGGTACACCGGCCAGGACGAGGATCCGGATGAGCGCCTCATGCGGTCGATCGAGGAGAAGATCGACATCGCGGAGAACCGCAAGGACGACTTCCGGCGCGAGATCATGAACTTCATCGGCGCGCTCGCCGTCGAAGGGAAGAAGTTCGCGTGGAGCACGAACGATCGCCTCCGCCGCGCCCTCGAGCTGAAGCTGTTCGAGGATCAGAAGGACTCGATCAAGCTGAAGACGCTCGTGTCCGCGGTCGTCGACAAGGACACGCAGGAGAAGATCGACATCATCAAGGCGCGCCTGATGAAGAACTTCGGTTACAACGAGGTCAGCGCCACCGACGTCCTCAACTACGTCGCGTCGATCTTCGCGCGCGGCGACGCGAAGGAGTAGTCGGCCGACTCGGACCGAGTCGATGAAACGGGCCGCTTGGCAATGCCAGGCGGCCCGTTCTCGTTCATCTGACCATCATCACCTGTCGCGAGCGCGCCGCTGCGCTCAGTCCCACGCGCCTTCGAACAGAGGCCGGACCGGATGTGACTCGCGCGAGAGGTGAAGGTCGCGGAAGATGTCGGCCGTCTCGGCGGTCTCGCGCTCGGGCTCGAGATCGACGTCCAGCTCGTCCTCGGGCTCCTCGTGCGCTCCGATGAGGATCAGCTCCGCGCCTTCGTGATCGAGGAAGGCCGGATCGAGCGGCGCGAATCGTCGCCCGGCGAACTGCTCCTGCAGCTCGTGTGGGTAGCTCGGACGATCGCGACGCGGCAGGCCCGCTCGAGGCACGGACGGCGCCTCCGGATTGCGCACGGTGACGACGTAGCTCGCCTCCGGCTCGATCCCGAGCTCGCCCTGGACGTCACCCGGCGCGTGCGGCAGCTCGAGGGCATACGCGAGATGGACGTGGTCGTCGTGCTCGACGATCGCGTAGACCCCTTCCCCCGCGGGTCGTCCAGCGGGCTGCTCGCGTTCTCCCCGCGTCTGCGTCTCGTAGCGGTGGGCTTCGAGATCTTCTTCGACGGGCTCAGGCCGCCGCGCGACGCGATCGACGAACGCCCAGCTCCGCTCGTGCTGCTGCACGTTGGGCAGCCGCTTGCGCCCGATGACGAGCCGCCGGTAGACGTCCTTGTCGCGCGGACCGAGGATCGCGAACAGCCGCTGGACGTCGTCGACGCCCTCCGGTTGCTCTTCTCCGACACGCGGGCGGTAGACGAAGTAGATGTCTCCTTGCTCGAGCACTCGCGCCATCGATCACCTCCTCGTGGACGACAGCGAGGTGGTCGGCTCCGGCTCGTGCTTATCCTGCTCGGGCGCGGGCATGGTGTCCTCCACTCGAACAGCCGCGTGCAACGCGCGCGCCGATCGACGAGCGAATGTCCCTCGAGCACTTGCCTCGCGCTCGCAGCGCGCCCATCGTGCCGAGCATGGAACGACTCGCGCTGCTCGGCTCCGGGATCTTCGGCTTCCTCGCGGTTGCGCTCGGCGCTTTCGGAGCCCACGGGCTGAAGGCGCGACTCGGTCCCCTACCCGACGGCGCCGTGCGCCTCGAATGGTGGAGCACGGCCGCGCACTATCACCTGATGCATGCGTTGGCGCTGGCGGTCGTCGCATTCCTCGCGACACGCTCGTCGTCGAGCGCCGTCACCGTCGCCGCGATCGCGTTCGTGCTCGGGATGTTCCTCTTCTCCGGCAGCCTCTACGTGATGACGCTCACCGGCGTCCGCGCGCTCGGCGCCGTGACGCCGTTCGGAGGCCTCGCGTTCCTCGTCGGGTGGGCCGCCGTTGCCATCGCCGCATGGAAGCTCGCGCCTCGGTGAGCGCGTAACCCGATCACCACGCGCTGCACCGCGATCGCTGTTCACGTAGCTGGACTCGCCCGCCGACGCGCCCTTCTCGCCGACCGAATCCAAGGCGGCCCTGCGGATCAGCGCTTCGCGGCGAGCCGCCGGACGACGTCGTCTGCCGTGAACACGAGCGAGGATGTTTCACGCGCTTCACACGCCGTTCGAACCTCGTCCCAGGTCACCGGCGTCGACACCGTCGGCCGTCGCGTCGCGCGAAGCGAATAGGCGACCACCGTCGTGAGCCGCATCGCGTTCTGCCGCGCATCGATCAGGACGCGCCCGGCTCGGTCCGCTCGTCCCATGATGCGATCGCTCACGAGATCGGGCCGCACATCGGCGAGCTCCTTCGCGACCCGCGTGGCGAGCGCACGCGTCTCCGCATACGTCGCTCGGGGATGATTGACCGGGACGAGCACGTGCATGCCTGCCGAGCCGGAGGTCTTCGCCTGCGCCTCGAGGCCCATCTCCACCAGCCGATCGCGCAGGAGCAGCGCGACGTCGGCCGCTTCGAGGAGTCTCGCCGGCGGCGCAGGATCGAGGTCGAAGAGGACCGCCGTCGGATGCTCGAGATCGTGCGCGAGGCCGAGGAAGGTATGCAGCTCGATGACTCCCATCTGCGCGAGCCACACGAGCGTCGCGCGGTCGTCGACGAGCGTGAATTCCTTCACGGGTCCCTTTGCGAGCGCGATCGGAACCGTGCGCACCCACGCGGGCCTTCCAGGGATCTCGGTCTGCGCGAAGCCGCGCCCTTCGACTCCGCCAGGGAAGCGGCCGACGGTGAGCGCGCGATCGCGCAGGCCTTCAAGCAGCACGTCTGCGACGCTGAGGTGATACGCGATCGAGTCGGCCTTCGTGAAGGGCGCGTCCGGGTAGAGCGAACGATCGAGGTTGGTGAGCGCGATCTCGCGGCCGTCGATCTCGATCGTCGCGTTCCCGGCGCGGGGGATCGCGATGTCTCCGACCTCGATCGCGTCCAGCGTGGTCGGCTCGATCCGACGATCGACGATGGGCGACCGCGTGGCCTCTGCCATCCGCCGCGCGCGTCCAGCGTTCATGATCGCAAGAACGCGCGAACGTCGCCGCTCGCGGCCTCCAGCTGGTCGAAACCGCACGACGAGGCGGCGCGATCGGGACGCCATCGGACGAACCGCGCCGGATAGCGAAGGCGATGCTCGTCGATCGTGTCGTACGCGACCTCGCAGACGCGCTCGGGACGGAGCGGGATCCAGTCGCGCTCCATCTCGTCGGGTGACCAGCGACCTGCCGATCCCGCGAGACGGCCGAGCGGGCTGCGTTCGAGCCCGAAGCCGTGCTCCCATGGATGTCCCGCGAGCTGCGTCGCGAGCGGCGCGAGCTCTCGTCCGAGCTCGTGACGGCGTGACTTCGTGAGCTGGCTGACGACCCCGATGTGCACCAGACGATGCTCGTCGTCGTACAGGCCGAGGAGGAGCGAGCCGACGGTCGGCGATTCGCCGGGCGACGTCACCATCAGGCGGAGCCCGGCGACGACGACGTCCGCCGTGCGCTCCTGCTTCACCTTCACCATCGCGCGCTTGCCGGGCATGTACGACAGCGCCGGGGACTTCGCGACGACGCCATCGATCCCGCGCGACGAGAACTCGTCGAGCCAAATGGCCGCGATGTTCGGGTCCTCGGTCGACGGAGTGAGCACGATCGGTCCGGCCGATCGATCGAGGAGACCAGCGAGGATCTGTCGCCGCTCGAGGAAAGGCTCTCTACGTAGATCGCGATCGCCCACGGCGAGCAGATCGAACGCGACGAACGACGCAGGCATCGCTCTGCGAAGCTCCTCGACGCGCGACGCGGCGGGATGCAGGCGCGCCATCAACGCGGCGAAGTCGAGCCCGTTGCCCTTGGGGATGACGAGCTCGCCGTCGAGAACGAGCGAGCTCTCGGAGAGCGTGCGGACCGCGTCGACGATCTCCGGGAAGTACCGCCCGAGCTTCTTGTCGTTGCGGCTACGGATGTCGACCGCCTCGCCGTCGCGGAACACGAGCGCGCGGAAGCCATCCCATTTGGGTTCGTAGACGTAACCGGTGCGCGGCAGAGTCCGCTCGAGCTTCGCGAGCATCGGCTCCACGGGCGGGCGAACAGCGAGCGGCACACCGTCACGTAGCGCGGCCCTACGGAGATTTCAGGCTCGAGCGTTCATTCGAGATGGCGCAGGGCCGCGCGCGCCGACGTTCAGCGATGCCGGCGTGCGACGAGCATGTGCGTTGCACGTCCGACCCCAGGAACAGGAAGACCCCGGCACGGTCGTGACAGACGCAACTGAGCCATTCGCGAGGTGCCCGGTCGATATTCGATATGAGGACGAGCCGTGAGTGAGCACGAATCCGAGAAGGCCAAGATGCTCGCAGGCGAGCTCTACTTCGCCAATGACCCCGAGCTCACCCAGGAGCGGAAGAGGGCAAAGGCGCTGTGTGCCCGGTACAACCAGAGCGTCGTTGATCTGGACCTACCGACGTTGGCCGAGCTGTTGGGGACTCCTACGGACGCGTATCTGGAACCGCCCTTCTATTGTGACTACGGCTACAACATCCGGCTGGGCCGGAACGTCTACGCCAACCACAACCTGATCATCCTCGATGGCGCCGAGGTCTTCATCGGTAACAACGTCTACATCGCGCCGAACGTCGTGCTCTCGACGGCAGGACACCCGGTCGACCCTGCCGTTCGGATCTCTGGGCTCGAATTCGTCAGGCCAATCCGTATTCGGGACAACGTCTGGATCGGTGCAAACGTGTCCGTATTGCCTGGTGTCGAGGTCGGCGAGAACGTCACCATCGGCGCGGGCAGCGTGGTGACCAAGTCCATCCCACCGAGCTGCGTCGCCGTCGGGAATCCTTGCCGCGTGCTGAGATACCTGGGCTGAGGCGGGTTCGCTGCACATCATAGCTAGAGCGCGCCCGTCATTGCGCGGCGGGCGTTCGCGCGCGCTTCGGGACGAGCGCGACTCGTTCGCGCGCGCTTCGGGAGGAGCGCGCCCCCTCGCTCATGTTCAGGGGCGCGTTCCGCTCTTGCCGTTACTTCACCGACGGCATCACCGCGAGGCGGCTCCACGTCATGTCGGTTCCCGCGCGGCAGTCCGGCTTCGTTGCCGGGTCCGGGTTGCTGAGCCCGCCGCTGATGTCGCGCGCCTGGTAGCCGACGCGCGGGCGACCTTCCTTCGTGAGCGCGAGCGACGGGCTGTGGAGGAACCACGCCGCGATGTTGCAGTTCTCTTTGAGGAAGATCTCGTCCGGCTTCATGTCGGCGCTGTATTCGACCTTCGTGAGATCCCATTTCGCGTCCTCGGCCGCGCAGTTGTCCTCGTCGCAGTACGCGAGCGCGATGTTGTAGTCGAGCGTGTGGACGAACCGAGGCCGGTCGTTCCCATCAAGCGCGAGGTCGACGCCCACCCCGACCTTGTCGAGGTCGCTGAGGATGCTGCCCTGCCAGCCGTTGCCGGTGCACTTGTCGTCGCAGGCGAAGTACGTGAGGTTGCGCTTCATCGTGTCCTCGAACATCCCGAGCACGATGATGCGCGGCTTGCCGGCCTTCGTCAGCGCGAGCGAGAGCGACGGAGTGATCCTCACCGCGTCGACCTCGGACTCGAACGCCGCGATCAGCGCAGTGCCGCTCCATGCGTTGTCGCCGCCACAGTTGCCTTCGCAGACGGCGTAGGCGGCCATCTCCTTGGCGGATGAATTCTCCGTTCCACCGATGTTCGCGACCATCGCAAGGTGCGCGCGTCCCTCCGCATCGAAGCGAAGCGTTCCGCCGCGCCACATCTGATCGGAGATCTTCGTCTTCGTCCACGCATCCGCCGACTCGCAGCCGGCGTCGCAGGTGACCCAGTACGTCGCCGGCGTCTTCTGGCCGATCCCGAGGTACGCCTTCGCCGTGTGCATGATGAAGCGCGGCCGCCCCTCGGGATCGAGCGCGAACGCCTTGCCCGAGACCTCCTGATCGCCGTCGAGCTCGAGGATCACGTTCTTCGTCCACGAGGCGGGATCCGAGCAGTCGCCGTCACATGTCGCGTAGTAAACATGCTTCATCGTCGACAGCAGGACGCGCGGCCGGCCCTTCGCATCGAGGGAAATCATTGCATTGTACACAGTTCCCTCGGTCTCGAAGGGAACGACCTTCACGTCCTCGGCCCGATTGCAGGACGCGGCGCAATAGCCGTAGAACGCGCCGCCGCCCACGTACGCTGGATAGACCGTGTGGATCGCATCGTCACCGTCGACGAGCACAGTCGGTGCGGCGGTGTTCGTCGGCTCGCCCGTCGGCAGGAAGAAACGCGCCGAGGCCCCTCCCGCGACGGCTCCGCTCCCAGGCCCGCTGCCGTTCGTTCCGCCGGTCGACGAGCTACCCGAGCTCGTCGTGCATGCCGCAAGCGAAGCAGCGAGAAGAAACAGCCCCGTCAGATTCATACGCGTGATCAAGATGTCCTCCGGTAACAAGCGTCGACTCGCGGCCGACTCGATGACTGATGTGGTGCCAGCCGCCGGTTCATTACAAAATCGACCGAGGTCGATTCCGCGAGCGCCCGGTGACGCACGGTCCACTCTGCGTCGCCCTGGAAGAACGCGTTCCTAAGAGGATGCTGCTTCGTCCCTCAAAGATTCTTAACGCGACAGCGTGCGTGGGCTGCGATCGCGGCCGCGTCGTCCGTTCATGTGACGTCGACGCGAGCGCGTAGCCCGATCGGGTGAGGAGAACGGGCCGCACCGGCGAGCCGCTGCACCGAGACGTCCGGCTCTCGTGCGGGAGCATGGGAAGCGCGTCCGGATCGGCTAGAGCAGCTTCGGCAGCAGCCTTGAGGTAGGCGGCCGGCTCGATACCGGCGAGCTTCGCGGAACTCGATCAGCGAGTAGAAGACGGCGGCGACCGCGGTCCCGCGACGTGAGCGCGAGCCGTAGTGGTTCTTGCGCCCGACCACGAGCCCTCGAAGCGCGCGCTCGCCGGCGTCGTTGTCGAGCGACACTTCCGGGTGCTCGAGGAAGAGCGTCGCACCCGTCCAGCGGTTCGACGTGTACTCGATCGCCTTAGCGAGACAGCTACCGGGCGTGCACGACACGTTCACGCACCACGGTTGCGACGCCGACGCGGCCAGCCGGCACCCCCACCGCCCTCGCCCCCACCGCCCTTCGCCCCCAACCCCATGAAAGGCCTTTTAGCCCCCGAGTTACTTGGCGACTTTCTTGATCGTGCCCTCGGGAATGTTGTTCCAATACACACTCGTCACATCTACTGCGATAGCGTGTGCTCCTCCCTCGTTGTCGGCGAGGATCGTCAAAGCCCCACCGTCTTTGCCAACTTTCAAGACCCTCCCCTTTGTCCCATTGTCAATGAAGTAAACATACGCTTCATCAACGGCGACACCGACGGGATGCTCCGCGGTGGCGATGTGTCGGGGACATCCGCCCGTCTTCGGCATGACGTCGATGCCGTCGCTCGTCGCGAAGTACACGTGGTCGCCATCGACCGCCACCCCACCGGTTTCGCCGACGGCGAGGCTCGTCGCTTTGTTTCCGCCCAACGGAATGCGTACGAGGCCGCCTGCCATGATGCCAGCGTAGATGGCGTCGGTACCTGGCACCGCGAAGTATGCGCCCCTCATTCGCGGATTGCTCGGCATGTCGATCATGGTTGTCGTTCCGCCGGTCGCCTGCACTTTCTTCGCGACGGAAGGCGACAGCGCGTCTTGTGTTGGCTCAATCCAAAAGACATGCCCGTTGGAGACAGCAACGCCGCGCGTAGGCCCAGATGAAGCGACGGTCCTGATGGGACCGCCGGCTGTTGGTACGGCCGCGATCCGAGGCTCGGTCACGATCGGGAAATATACAGACGCTGAATCCAGCCCGAGCGACTCCACAGGACCCATCGCCCCTTCGAAGAGCGGCGTCGGCGTGCCTCCCGCCTTCGGGATCTTGTACACGCCACCCAACGCGCCCTCATTTACCCAATAGACGTTCTGATCATCGATCGCGACCGTCGACGGATGCGTCTGGTTCGATGCGAGAACCACAGGCGGCGTGCCGGTTGTCGACAAGGTTTCACTCCGAGGAGGAGGCACACTGGGGCAGTTGGGCGTCGGCGACTCCGTTCCAGCCGGGAGTGGCCCGGCTTCGGACGCGCCAGCATCTGGACCAACTCCGAAAGAAGGATCGGCTCGGTCGGCATCGTGCTTCCCCGAACAGCCCATGACCAGCACCAGGACCTGCGCGATGATTCCCCTCATGTTCAGCAGGGTAGCTCGTGCTCGGCCCTGGCTGGAAACGAGTACCCAAGCCTCGCGCCATTACCCCCGTCCCGCGCGTCGAGCGGACATCCGTTCGCATGGTGCATGTGTGTGACCTCTCGGCGGAGGCCGTGAGTTGCCCTGCCGGCGTGCCAAACGCGCCCGCCCGCTGTCGCGGCGCGCGCTGATATATCGAACGAATCGGTTCTCGTCGGTGTACGCCGGATTATCGCGCTCACTCCCATCCGTCCGCGCGAATGGCGCGCGGGCACGCGAACCAGCGTGTCTTCCATGAACGCTGGGTCATCCGCAAACGCACGTGCGTCGCGGGTGCTGAGGGCGTTACTCGAAGTTGAAGCCTGCGCGTCGGCGCCGCGGGGCTTCGCTTCCGTCGTGGTCATGCGCCCGCGAGCATGCGCCGGCCGCCGCAACCGCGGTAGGACGGGGTTCACGCAGCGCGTACGCAGACGGACGCGAGACGCTGCGTGGATGTCCACTTGCGCGAACAAGTTGGGTCGAGGCCGCGCTCGGGAACGACTCGACGAACGCAATCGGCGAGGTCCGCGAACCTCTACTTGCTCCAGCGCAAGTAGGTCCGCCGCCTCGCTCCACTTGCTCCAGCGCAAGTTGGTCCGGCGGCGCCGTGGCGCCCTCACTTGCTCCAGCGAGCGCAAGTGGCAGAGCCCGACGGAAGCTCGGCAAGTGCGCGGAACCTCTACTTGCGCCAGCGCAAGTGACGGAGCCCGACGAGCAACGCGGATCCGCAAGTGCGTGGAACCTCTACTTGCTCCAGCGCAAGTGACAGAGCCCGACGGCAGCAACGCGGATCGGCAAGTGCGCGGGACCTCACTTGCTCCAGCGCAAGTGACAGAGGCCGGCCCGGCGCTCCGATCCATCCGGACGATCCATGGACCGCGCTCGAACGCGCTCAAGTGCTCGGAAGACCGAGGATCCGCGGTCACTTCAGCCGGGCAGCAAAATTGCACACGCGCTCCGTGCAGAGGAGCTTGGGCATGGCGTTCGGAGTGGGGCGTATCCTCCCGTCGATGAGGCGCGTCAGCGGCGGTCTCCTCCTCGCGGCATTCACTGCGGTCGTGTTCGCGGCATGCTCGACGGAGAAGACGGGGGACGAAGCGACCAACGCCATCCCGTCGGGGAACCCCAACGGGAAGAACGACGGCGAGGGCTGCGCGAAGGGGTTCGACTGCAAGTCGGGCGTCTGCACCGGAGGCAAGTGCATCGCGCCGACGACGTCGGACCACGTCCGTAACGGACAGGAGACGGGCGTCGACTGCGGCGGGCCCGAAGCGCCGCCGTGTCCCGGCGGCCAGCCATGCCATGTCGGGAGCGATTGCACGAGCAACGAGTGCGCGAGCGGGAAGTGCACCGGCGCGCCGGACGCGCCACCAGCGACGAGCACCGACGGGAAGAAGAACGCCGACGAGAGCGACGTCGATTGCGGCGGCACGAAGACGAACGCGCCTCGATGCGGGACGGACAAGAGCTGCAACGTCGCCGAAGACTGCGAGAGCAAGGTTTGCTCGTCCGCGAAGAAGTGCGCGGCGCCTTCGGCGACCGACAACGTCCAGAACGGCGACGAGACGGACGTCGATTGCGGAGGGACCACGACGGGCGCTCCGAAGTGCGCCGTCGGCAAGGGCTGCAAGCAGCATTCGGACTGCGCATCGGACGGCTGTGACGATCAGAAGAAGTGCGCGCTCTCGCGGAGCTGCACGCAGACGAACGGCGGGAGGACGTGCGGCAGCGGCGAGGTCGGCGACGCGAACGCGAAGCACGAGAGCTGCTGCACCGCGCTGCCGATCCCGGGCTCTGCGACGAAGCTCGACAAGTATAAGACGACCGCCGGGCGCATGCGTGCGTTCATCGAGCGCGTGAACGGCAACGTGCTCGCATGGTACGAGGCGAACAAAGCCTCGCTCTCGCAGGCCGCGAGGAACCAGATCGAGCCGTACAAGTCGAATCTCCCGACCGACCTCGACACGTACCCGAGCGGAGCGAACTATCAGCTCGGCGGTCTCAGCATCCTCGCGGATCGGCCGAGCACGTCTCAGGGGTGCTACGTCGGCAACGCCGGAGACAAAGCGTACGGCTCGCACACGTATTGGACGGCCTCGACCCTCATGAGCGAAGACCGCCCGTTCAATCAGGCGTTCCTCGATCGCTTGCCGCTCAACTGCGTCCCGTACCCGGTCGCGGCGGCGTTCTGCGCGTGGGACGGCGGACGGCTGCAGACGTGGGAAGAGAACTCGGCTGCGTTCGGTCCGGGCAGCTACCCGTACGGCAACGCTCCGGCCGCGGGCGGCTTCCAGGAGGTGAACGGGAACTGGACGCAGGTCGGTCCCGCACACTTCGTCGAGAACCAGGGCATCACCCCCTGCCCTGGCTGCGACATCACGAAGATCAACTGGTCGAGCAACTACCAGAACCCGCCGGGCGGCGACCCGGTCAAGGACTGGGACCTCGCCTACTTCATCAGCGCGCCGGGGCGCTTTCCGGCCGACGTCGGCGCGGGCGGGCACATGGACCTCGGCGGGATCATGATGGAGCTCACCGCATCGCCCGCGATCGACTACGGCGGCGGCTCGAACGTCGATCCGAAATACGGCCCGATGGTCCGCTGGTCACGGGCAGGCTCGTGGGAAGGCCACGTGGTCAACTACACGCGCTGGCAGTTCGCGATCATGACCAAGTACGGCAAGACCGGCATGCGCTGCGCTCGCGATTGACGAAGCCGAGCGATAGCGAGGCTGAGGAGATTTCCCGGGCGCGTCGGGGGTGTCCCCCGACGGTGTTGACGAAGCCGAGCGACAGCGAGGCTGAGGAGATTTCCCGGGCGCGTCGGGGGTGTCCCCCGACCGTGATTGACGGCAGACCTTCGCTGGGCGCGCTATGGTGCGCGCCGATGCAGCATCGACGACCGGCGAAGCCACCGCTCCGGATCCAGCCGACGACGCTCTGGGAGTACCCTTCGCAGCACTACGGCGAAGGGCAACAAGGCGACTCGCGTTACGTCGGAGCGACGCCGTCGTACGTCATCTGGAACCTCATCCAGCGCTACACGAAGGCCGGCGACCTCGTCGTCGACCCCTTCTGCGGATCGGGGACGACGCTCGACGTCGCGAAGGACACCGGACGACGCGGGCGCGGGTTCGATCTCGCGCCCTATCGTCCCGACATCGAGCGCGCGGACGCACGCAAGCTCCCGCTCGACTCCGGCTCGGTCGATCTCGTGTTCATGGATCCTCCGTACGGCGATCACATCCACTACTCGGAAGAGAAGGATTGCATCGGCAAGCTCTCCGCCTACGACCCTGCGTACTACCGGGCGATGCACCGCGCGATCCGCGAGGCCGGGCGCGTGCTGAAGCCGGGCGGCGTGCTCGGCGTGTACGTGTGCGACTACTTCGAGAAGAAGGGCGGCTTCGCGCCGGTCGGCTTCCAGCTGTTCGTCAGCATCGCCGAGTCGCTCGCGATCCTCGACATCGTCTCAGTCGCTCGCCACAACAAGACGCTCGAGATGGGCAACTATCGCAAGGCCGCCGAGGAAGGGAACTTCTTCCTCCGCGGTTTCAACTACCTCTTCATCGCGCAGAAGCCCTCCGAGCGCGGAGGGCAGCGCGGAAAGCAGCGGCAAGGCTGATCCGCGCGCGTCGCGTGGCCGCGCGCTTCGCGTGACTGCGCGCGTCGCGTCTGCGCGCGTCGCGTGACTGCGCGCGTCGCGTCTCCGCGCGCGTCGCGGGCGCGACGCGCGCGAACATCAGCGTCCGAAGCGGAGCGCCCCCATCGCGAACAGGCGGACGAGGAGCGCACGGGCGGCGCTCGTCGACGCTTGCCGCTTGAGCGCGCGACCGTCGTGTCGGCGCGCCGAGCAGAGTGTCTGCGCGAGCTCCGCGGCTTCCGCCGGGACCTCGAGCTCCTCGCCGCCGACGTACAAGAGAAGAGCTCCTCGCGCTCGGGGAAGGAACGCCCAGCGGCCCTCCTCCGATCGCGCGACCGTGTCGCCGCGCGAGAGGCGCTCGGCGATCTTCTTCGAGTCGGGCGCTCGACGCGGCGGCTCGAGCCCGTGTCCTGGCTTGAGGCGCGTCGCGAACGATGCGAACCACCGATCGATCATCTCGTCGGACGTGTCCATCGAGCGGACCATCTCGCGCACGCGTGCGAGGAGCGCGGGTGGGATCGCGCCCGGATGGGCCTTCGCGGACAGCTCCGGATCTTCGAGAAGGCGCGCCGCTTCGGGTCGCTGCTTGGCGGACGCCGCGAACGAGCCCCAGACCTCTCCCGCGCCCGGCGAGCGAAAGCCGATCGAATACGTGAGACAGGGCGTGACCGCGACGCCGTGATGCGCAAATCCCGGCGGGAGGTAGAGCATGTCGCCAGGGCCGAGCACCTCGTCGGCGTCGGGCCGGAACTTCGCGAGCACGCGCAGGTCGAGGTCGGGGACGAGCCGCGTGTCCTTCGTCGGGCTCGTGTGCCAGCGCCATCGTCGCTCGCCCTGCCCTTGGATGAGGAAGACGTCGTAGCTGTCGAGGTGCGGGCCGACGTTTCCCCCCGGCTCCGCGTAGCTCACCATCACGTCGTCGACGCGGACGTTCGGGATGAAGCCGAAGCGGTCGAGGAGGAGCGCCGCTTCAGGAACCCAGCGGTTCACCTCCTGGACGAGCAGCGTCCAGTCGCGATCGGGCAGCGACGCGAAGACCGACTCCGGATGCGGGCCCCACGTCACCTCCCACGGTTTCGCTCCGCCCTTCTCCCGGACGATGCGTGACTCGACGCCTTCTTCGCACGAGAGGCCGGCCAGCTCGTCAGGCGTGATCGGATCGCGAAAGCCCGGGAAGGCATTCCGCACGAGGAGGGGCTTCTTCTGCCAGTGCTCGCGGAGGAAGCGCGCGACGGGCATCCCGCCGAGCACATCCGTTCGCGCCGTCGCCCGTTGCTGCTCGTCGCTCGAAGAGCGTCTCCGTCCTGTCATCACGCGCGATCCCCGGACTACCATGGCCGCGTGAAAGCCGGAATCGCTCCCGAGCTGCTCGTCAGTCAGGTAAAGAACACCGCTGCCTGGCTGTGGAACGATCCGCGTGCAGAGGCAGCGACCCGCGTGCTCGACGACGTCGCCGGCGCAGAGGCCGCCCATCGAGGTGAAGGAACGGCTTATCTCGCGCTGCTCCTCGCGGCGCACTACGCGACGGTCGCGACGTTCGTGCCAACGGACGTCGATGCACGCATTCGCCACCACGCATGGCAGGCGATCGAGACGGAAGACGCGCTCGCGGCCGCATGCGACGTCGTCGATCGGGTCGCTGCTTGGGACGTCCACGCCGTCTCCGCGCGCGCGTTCGTCTCGCCTGCGCACGGACCGGTCTCGGGTCACGACGGCGAGTGGTTCTCCGTCCGCTCCGGCGCGCTCGGCCGTGCAGCGGTCCTCGAGCTCGGTGATCTCGTCGATCGCCTCGCCGCGCAGATCGATGCCGAGCTCGATCGCGAAGAGGCGATCTTCCGCGAGGCGTTCGAGTCCGGCAGCGCGAGAGATGCGCTCTCCGTCGCGACGATCGTCGCGCACAATCTCGGTGACCTCTCGCGCGTCGTCGGCGAGTGGCCTCGCCACGACAGGCTCGCGTCGCTCCGCGATCGTTACGTGCGCCTCGCGCATCCGGACGCAGCAAGTCGCCGTGCGCTCTTCGTCAGCGCCGGTCACTTGAACAAGGCCCTGGTCGCGCACGAGAACCATCGCTTCTTGCCGCTCCGGAAGCCGCGCGCGCTGCGTGCCTCGCGTGAGCTCCTCCTTCCCATCGGTCCCTGGTTCGACGCGTGGGGCGAGACGATCGCGAGGAGCTCGCACCTCGAGGACGGCGATCGCGCCGAGGTGCTCGCCGCCCTCCTCGAGATCCATGCACGCGACCCGTCGCAAGAGGGATGTCTCCGGGCGATCGCCGGCCTCCATCGCGCGACGCGCGGAGGCATCGAGGTCTACGTGCCCGATCTGCCCGCCCGGATGCGAAAGGACGCACTCCGCGGCCGCGTACGCGACGCGCTCGACGTCACGGTCGAGCACTTCGACGCGCGCATCGACCGCCGCTACCGAACCGAACGCGACAACCTCTCGCGTACGAAACGAACCTGACGACGAGCTCGACGCGTCAGGGCAGGCCCGTGACCTTCACCGGGAACGGGCTGTCGACCTTCGTTCCGTCGCCGAGCTGGCCGCGGTCGTTCTTGCCCCAGCACCAGACGGTGCCGTCGGCCTTGCGCGCGCAGACGTGGCGGAATCCCGGCGCCACCGCGACGACGTCGGTGAGGAAGCCGACCCCGCCGGGACCTTTGACCTGCGTCGGCGTCGCCGTCGACACAATCGCTCCGCCGTCGGGGAGGGAGCTGATGTCCGCGCCCCAGCACCAGACGGTCTTGTCGTTATGCACGGCGCACGAGACACGCTCGGCCACGCCGATCGCCTCGACGTTCGCGAGCCCGGGAACCGCGGCCGCGAACGCGCGCTCCTGGAGCGTCGTCGGCGCCACGCCGAGCTGGCCGGCATCGTTCGTACCCCAGCAGTAGACGACGCCCTGACGGAGCGCGCACGAGTGTTTGCCGCCCGACGCGAGCGCCGTCACGCCGTCGAGCGGAGAGAGCAGCGCGGGATCCGTCACCACCTCTTGAGGGTTCAGCTCTCCGGCTTGCGCGCCGGGTCGGCCGAGCTGCGCGCCGAGGTTCGTTCCCCAGCAGAAGACGCGATCGCCAGCGAGCGCGCACGAGTGCACCTCCCCTGCAGCGATCGCCGACGTCTTCAGCGCCCCGTTCGGGATCGCCGACGACTCGACGAGCGTGCCCGAGCACGAGTGCGTCGCGAGCGCGTGGTACGGGTAGAAGATCGGCGCGGTGCACGCCGGGTCCTCGGTGAGCGGCCGCCCGAGCTCGTTGAATGCCGAGTGGCCGAAGCACACGTGCCTGCCGTTCGTCTTCAGCGCGCAGGTGTGCGGGCCGTCGGCCGCGACGCGTGCGACGTCGAGGTTACCGATCGCGCGCGGGCGCGTGCGGTCCGGACCGATCGCCGACGGCGGCTCCGCCTGCGCGCCCGAAAAGCGCTGGCCCCAGCAGAAGAGGACGTTCCCCTTGCGCGCGCACGAGTGCCATGGCGCAAGCGCGAGCTCCTCGATGCCTTCGAACGGGAGCCCCGTCTCGTCGATCGTGATCCGCGTCGCCGTCGTGACGTCCGCCGTCGGCGCGCCGTCGCCGGTCGTTCCGATACCGAGCTGACCGCGATCGTTCGCGCCCCAGCACCAGACCGAGCCCACGCTCGTCGTCGTCACGACACATGTATGATCCCCGCTTCCTACTGCGAGGTCTGGATGAAACCCCGAGCCCGAGGCAAGGAGCGGTCCCGTCGGCCCTGCCTCGACGCTCGCATCGGCGTCCGCATCCGCCCCTGCATCGACAGGCCCGGAATCCGCGTCGGGCGACGACGTGGTCACGTCGTCCGTCGCGTCCGCGTCGCCGGAATCGGTGTCCGGCGGGATGTAGTAGCGCTGAGTGGGATCCCGCTCGATGTCGTCGCACGCGGTGAACGCGAGCGCTTCGCACACAAGCACGACCCCGAGAGCAAGCGCTCGCCGCATCGCGAAAACGTAGCTCGACCGAGCGGAGAACGCCCGCCACTCATGTGAAGGTGGACGATTACGTTCCTGCGCGACGGCG
Source organism: Pseudomonadota bacterium (assembly GCA_023402175.1). Classification (GTDB taxonomy): domain Bacteria; phylum Myxococcota_A; class Polyangia; order Polyangiales; family Polyangiaceae; genus Labilithrix. Next base: position 21,435 of record JAEXCN010000155.1, read on the forward strand.
CGCGTCGTCAGTTGCGAACGACGACGCGCGTCGCGATCCCCCCTCGGGGCCGGAGCGTCACGAGCGGCTCGAGCTCCGCGTCCTTCGCGCTCGTGAGCTCGAAACGCACGCGCCGCGCGATGGTCGCAAGCAGGATGTGCCCCTCCATGAGCGCGAAGTGATTCCCGATGCAGACGCGCGGGCCGGCCCCGAACGGCATGTAGGCGCCGCGCGGTAGCTGCTTCTCCTTCTCGCCGAGGAAGCGCGCCGGCTCGAACGTGCTCGCGTCGCGCCAGATGTCGGCTCGCCGGTGGAGGCCGATGATGTTCACGAGGACGATCGAGCTCCGCTTCACGGCGTGGTCGCCGATGACGACGTCCTCGAGCGGCCGGCGCCCGAGGACGTACGCCGGCGGGAAGAGACGCATCGACTCCTTGAAGACCGCGAGCGTGTACGGGAGCTTCTTGAGATCGTCGTAGCCTGGCGCACGCCCGAGCTCGTCGAGCTCCGCCTCCATGCGGGCGCGTACGGCCGGATTGCGCGCGAGCAGGTAGAACGTCCACGCGAGCGCGTTCGCCGTCGTCTCGTGCCCAGCGAGGAAGAGCGTCATCGCCTCGTCGCGGACCTGGCGATCCGTCATCGTCGTGCCGTCCTCGTCCCTCGCGCCCGTGAGGATGCTCAGCACGTCGCCGCGATCGCGCTGCTCTGCGCGACGCTCGCGGACGATCCGGTAGATGACCTCGTCGAGACGGGCGACGGCCCGCCGATAGCGCAGGTTCTTCGGCGTCGGGATCATCGGCGGGACGGGCACCATGGAGCCGAGCTGCCCCATCGCGACCTCCATCGCGGTCGTCAGCGCATCGCCGACTGCATCGGCATCGCCCACGACCTCGGCGTCGAACAGCGTCTTGCCGACGATCTCGAACGTGAGCCTCATCATCGCGTCGGAGATGTCGACGGTCTGCGCATCCGAGAGGCGCGAGACGAAGCGCTGCGCGCGCTCGGCCATCGTGCCTGCATAGGCCGCGATGCGCTTCGGCGCGAACGCCGGCGCGAGCAGGCGCCGCTGCCGCTCGTGCACGCCGTGCTCGCTCGTGAGGAGACCATCGCCGAGCACCGGCCGGAAGAAGATGGCGAGCCCCGGCGCCTTCACGAACGCACTCTGCTTCGTGACGAGGACCTCGTTCGCGAGCGCCGGAGACGTGACGATCACGAGCCGGCGGACAATCCCCATCGGCAGCTCGACGATGTCGGGATGCGTCTCGCCCACGCGAAGCAGCATGCCGACGCGATCCTTCTGGAACGACGATAGATGTCCGAACAGCGGATGCCCGGCAAGCCGCGGGACGGGCCTCACCGGACGCATCGGATGGGTATCGACGGCTGCTGTCATGGCGCGACCTCTCTCGGCGAGTATGATGTGAGCGATCGCTCGCATTCGCTACTCGCATCTTCTTCTTGGGGGGATTCCCCCCAAGCCCCCCAGATCCTCCGCCGCTCCGCTTCGCTC
>JAEXCN010000160.1 GCA_023402175.1 Pseudomonadota bacterium
GCCGTATTCTGTCTCCGCCTTGAGTCTAAGTAATCAGCAGCCGACTCCCTGGTTGCAACCGCAGCCGCCAAAGCCGCCGCAGCAGCACAGCAGCAGAATGATGATCCAGCAGCAGCTGTTGCCGCCAAAGCCGCCGCCCCAGCCGCCGAAGCCGCCGCCCCAGCCGCCAAAGCGGCCCCACTTGTCGTCGGGCTGCTCGCCTTCCGTGGAGCTCTGATCACTCGGGCCGTGTGGGCCTTCGGCGTTCTCCTTTCCAGGCTCTCCTGGCTGCTGCTGCATGTCTTGCATCGGCTGCTCGTCGCCGCGGTACAGCTGCTCCTGCTGCGGGTCCCACTGGTCTTCGCCGATCCCTGCCGCGGTCGTATCGAGATTGACGTCGTCGGCCGGGCCAGAGCATCCGAACGCGAGGAGTCCGGCTCCGAGAGCGGCGCTCGTCATTGTCACTGGCTTGAGCATGTTCGTGCCTCCTTCGCGACGACCGCTTTGCATCGCAGAAGCCACGATGCGGAGCTCTTCATCAGCGGGATGGAGATACGTCTCGTCCGAAACGAAGACGGAACTCACAGAGCGCCCGGTCTCTTGGACACGCACAGGGAGCTCAGCGCCGCCGATGTCGCGGTGCAGAGTGCCCGTATCGGGCGCTGGGCCGCGCACAAAACGATCATCCGCCGCGCGCTGGGAAGGACGCACTACGACTCGAACGGGAGAGGACTGCGCCAAAGAACGGCTCGGCCAGGGCGCGCGACGACGGTCGGTCGAGCCCGTGATCAGCGCACGTGGGGCCGTCGACGCCCCGCGCTATCTTTCGTCATGCCCTTGGTGCGCGCGCTTCTCCTGCTCGCGTTGCCCCTCCTCGATGGCTCTTCGCGGAGCGCGTCCAACGCCGTCAGCGAGGACGCCGTCCCCAGGCGCGGGCTCGAGGAGATTCGCTATCTGGCGCTCGGTGACTCGTTCACGGCAGGGACCGGGAACACGCCGGCCGAGGCGTTCCCATCGCGTCTCGCTTCACTTTGGCGCACACAGGACCGACGGGTAACGCTCGAGAACGTCGCGGTAGATGGCTACACGACCCAAGACGTGAAAGAGCAGGAGCTCCCGGAGGTGGCGCGCTTTCGCCCAACGTTCGTGACGCTCGCGGTGGGCGCGAACGACTACGTGCACGGCTGGAGCGCCGACGTGTATCGATCTCAGGTGCGCTTGCTCTTCCGAGCGATCGTCGATGCGGGTGTCGCGCCGGATCGGATCGTGGCGCTTCCTCAACCGGACTGGTCACTCGCTCCGGCCGCCGCTTGGGTCGGCGATCCGCGGCAGATCGGCGCAGACATCGTCGCCTTCAACGCCATTCTTCGAGTCGAGGCGAGCGCCGCCGGCGCGCGCTATGTGGACCTATATCCGCTCATGCACGAGCAGGCAGAGGCGAAGATGTTCGCCAGCGACGGCCTGCATCCCTCGGCGCGCGCACACGCCGAGTGGGCGGCGGCACTCTACGAACGAGTAGGCCGCTGAGGACAAGGAACCCGATAACCATCATCACCGTAGCTGCAACATCCCATATTTCGTTGGCTTCAATACCGACATTCTCATTTGGGCGAGCTATCGGTCTTTTCGTTCTTCGCGCGGCTCACGATATCGAGGAGCTGCGCGGCGGCGGTCTTCTCCACCGGCAAAGGCTTGACCCCAAAGCTCCTTGCAACCGCGTCCTGTTCGAACAAGAAGCGTCTGAGCACGTTGGTCGGATACTCCGCGAGCGGCAGCGCGAACGCTCCGTGGGGCGTTCCGTCCGCTGCCAGCGCGTGGTGCGCCCGTGCGCCGACGCCGCGGAACTCGTGGCACGAGAGGCACCCCTCCTGGCCGATCAGCGCTTCGCGGAGTCCACCCGTGAGCGAGCGCACCGGCGCGAGTGGGTCGTTCTCTACCCAATGAAAGCTCCCCGCATCGAGCCCGAAGATTGCGGTCGTCTTGTTCCGGAGCTCCAACGGCGGCGGCCTCCGGAAGTGCAGGAACGCGCCGGCCGGCCGGATCATCATCGGCAGTCGCTCCTGGCTCTCGATCCACGAGTACGCGCGCTTCATTCGGTAGGAGTGGAAGAGGCGATAGAGATTGTCCTCGTCGTCGAGCCCGACCACGATGACCGGCTGCGTCTTCTCGAGCACCTCGCGCGAGAAGTACTGTTTTTCGCCCTGGAGGTTCGTGACGACCAGCCAGTCTCCTTTGCCGACTTCGGACTCGGGCCGCCCGGCCAGGTAGCCGAGCAGATCGATCGCCTGATACGTCTTTCCTGGCCAGGGCGAGAGCTCGTACGTGTTCCCGCCGACGAGGAACCTCAGCGTGTCGCGCAGCTCGTCGTCGACCGGATAGGTCGTGATGGCCCGGGGATCCTTGCGGAGCTCCGAGAGATCGAGCGGCGGCCGCGCACCCCAGCGGCGGCGCAGGCCGAAGGGACTGTCGATCGGAAGCTCCTTCGGGCCGGAGGTGACGAAGCTGAACACGAGGTCGCCGAGCTCGTTTCCCCTTCCGCCCCAGTGCAAGATGTTATGCGCGTCGCGCTCGGGAACGACGAAGTAGTCGATGTCGCGGGCGCCCGCATTCTGGAGCGCGCGCGCGAACGGTCGAGCGATACGGGCCCAGTTCGCGTTGTCGTCTCCGCCGGAGAGCATCAAGAACGGTGGTGCATCGGACCTCGCGTACGTGATGGGCGACGATTCCCTGCGTTCTTCGACCGACTCCGCGAAGAACGCCGCGTCCGGGTGCCCATCGAGCGCCGCCTCGCCGAGATCGTAGGTGCCACGCAAGGCGATGACACCATCGACGCGCTTGGGATCCATCCCTGCGCCTTCGAGGAGCCGCCGATCCAGCGCGAGCATCGACGCCATCCATGCGCCTAGACCGCGACCGACGAGCACGAGGCGCGTCGGATTGCGCGCGCCGGCCGCCTCGTGCACGACCCGGGCGACGTCCGCGGCGCACGCGCGCAGCCTATCGCCCTTGTGGATGTTGAACGAGACTGCGGTGACCGCGACGCCCTTTCGCTGCAGCGAGTCGCCGACGTTCGCAGCGAGGGCGAGCCGCTCGTCGGGCTGCGACGGCTCGTTCCCCTGCATGAAGACGACGAGCGGCGCGCGCTTGCCGGGCTGCGGGGGCGCGTAGAGGTCGACCGTGATCTCCGGCCCATGAGGCCCCCGCCGCTGCATCACGCCATACGTCACCGTGGCCACGCCGCGTCCGGGGCCTACGCGCGGCCAGACGAGGTGCGTGCCGAGCACGAGGAGCACCGCGAGCAGCGCGAGCCCCAGCCATCGTCGAATTCGCGTCCGCAGCATGGACCCAGCGTGTGTCCGACGTCGGGCGCGGCAAGCAGAGGCGTGTCGCCTCTTGTTGGCGTGAAGGGATATTCGCTGCAGAGATATTCGCTAGCGCTACTTGCATGGCGTGTGCGGCGCGAATCCGATGCGCTGCTTTTCGCGGTCGAAGATGACGATGTTGGAACGCATCAGCGGAGCGCCCATGACGGCCGCGAGAGGGAGATCGGCGCTTGGATCGAAGGAGGCGAGCGTCGAGCACCAGCGGCCCTCGCGGCTCGCAAGATAGGACTCCGTCGGGGCGGCTCGAACCGTAATCGCATCCGCCCCCGTGCCGAAGGTCAACGTGAGTGGAGGGAGCGTGGCATCGAGCTCGCCCTTGGTCGTCGACAGCTTCTTGCAGCTGAATCCGTCCGGGTTGTCGAGCCACGACGCGTCCTCTCCAAATAGAGATTTGAACTTCGCATTCGCCGCAATGGCCTTCGTCAGCGGGGTGAATGCCGCGCTCGGAAGGAGGATGACCGACGCTCCCGTATCGAGAGCCGTTCGTGGATACGTGTTCGATGCGACCGGCACACTGGTGCCGTCGACGTCGATGCTTGCGAGACGGACGGCGTAATAGGTGAACGCGCCGCTCAGGAGGGGCGTGTATTGCGCCGGAGCCGTGCTCGCTGTCGAGTCGTAGCCGCCGAGCCAGAGCGTGCCCCCGTCGTCGCAGAGCTCGGTGGCGAAGATGTCGGGGACCTTCGACTCGGCGACGAATCGGTCGAAGAAAGGCGTCGTTCCGCGACGCGCACCGAACGAGCGTCCAAACCCGATGATTCCCTGAACGCTCCCCGATTTCGATCCGCAGGTCTGTTGGATGAAGAAGTTGTCCTGCTCTTCGATGCCAACGAACTTCACGGATGCTTTCGCCCGTGCGTCGAGCGAAACCTCGCCTTCGTAGACCTCGCCGGACCACTCCCCGGTCACGTATTGAGCTTTTTCTTGCACTCCTTGGTCGACCGCACTCCCCTCCGGATTGAATTTGGGTTCGACGTCACATCCGCTGCACGAGCTCGAGGCCACCGCCAGCGACGCCGACCCCGTGTCGAGCATGACGTCGAACGGCCCGGCGTCGCCGATCTTCAGAGGCAACGCGTAGCCGTCGGGGTAGCACGACGAGAGGGCGATCGTGGCAGCTGCGGTGCTTCTCTCATTGGCTTTGTCCGCGCCCTTGCCGCTGGGATCGGATCCATTCGGCGCAGCGCCACTCGGAGCTCCGTTCACCGTGCTGCCGCTGTCACACGCGACGAATGCGAGCGGAAGAGAGAGCGTCACGACGATCGCGGCGAATGAAGACACGCGAGCGAACAGCATCGATATTCGGATCGCAACCGCCATACCTCGCTCGAACGCTCGATCCTCGAGCAAGCTCGGAACGTCGCTTCTGCCGATCGTCGTGACATCGCACGCACCTCGAGCCGCTCTCGTTCACGACGAAGACGCGGTCTCTGGTGCACCCGTTGCACGAGCGCAGGATCCCGTGAAAGTGCGCTGGGCCCGAGCACCGCTGCGGCTCCTATGGACCGCGTTCGAGTGCGCCGTCTATTTCGGCGCGTGGTGGCTCTTCACGGGCAGCACGCCCATCTCCGAGATCGTGCTCGGCGCCGTGACCGTCGTGCTCGCGCTGATCGGGTCGCATCTCGTCCGCGCTCGCCTCGGCGCGAAGATACGAGGCAACCTCACGGCCATCGCCCAAGTGTGGCGCGTTCCGTCGCTCGTCGTCTCGGGCAGCGTCGATCTCTTCAAGGTGCTCGCGAGAGACCTCCGGGGCTCCGCGAAGGCGAAGTCGCTCCTGCGCGCCGTCCGCTTCGTCCACACCGGTACGGGAGCGTCGGATCAGACCTTCCAGGCGCTCGCGACCGCATACACGACCGTCTCCCCGAACTTCGTCGTCATCGACGTCGACCCGCACGCGCGCGTTCTCCTCTTTCACCAGCTCGCTCCCACGCCGATTCCCAAGCTGACCGTGAACCTCGGAGCCAAGCCATGAGCGCGAGCCCGTGGCTCGTCTCCGCAGCCATCCTGCTCGTTGCGCTCGTCCCTTGCGGCCTCGTGGCGATGCGCGGCGACGCACCGAACAGGCTCGTCGGACTGGAGATGGGGGCGATCGTGACCACGATGCTCCTCGTGGCCCTCGCACAGGGGTTCCACCGACCAGCCTTCCAGGACTTGCCCTTGGCACTCGCCCTGCTCGCGTTCGGAGGCACGATCGTGTTTACGCGCTTCCTCGAGAGGTGGCTCTGATGCAGGCCCTCGTTGCGGTGCTCCTGATCGCCTCGTCGCTGTTGACCCTCTTGTGCGCGGTCGGCGTAGCCGTGATGCGCGATCCCTTGCAGCGGCTCCACTTTCTCTCGCCGCCGACGGCGATCTCCGCGCCCCTCCTGGCCGTCGCGGTCTTTCTCGACGGTCAGGGCATGCAGGCGGGTCTGAAGGTCTCGCTCGCGGCGCTCCTCCTCGTCCTCATGAACGCGGTGGCAACGCATGCGACGGCGCGCGCGGTGCGCGTTCACCAGCATGGCCATTGGGAGCCGGCGATCGACGACCACGTCGAGATCGTTCGCGAGGGACGGCCATCAGGCACCACCGAGCGAGACGCGTCATGATCCCGGACGACGCCATCGCCGCGGCCCTCCGCATCAGCGTCCTCCTGCTCGTGGCGGTCGGCGCGGCCGGCGTCGTCGCGACGCGCGAGCCGCTCTCGCAAGCCGTCGCCCTGGGCTTCTACAGCTTCCTGCTCGCGGCGATGTTCTTCCTGTTCCAGGCTCCGGACGTCGCGCTGTCGCAAATCGTCGTCGGGGCGGTCATCTCGCCGCTGATGATCCTCCTTTCGCTCTCGCGCATTCGACGGAGCGAGGAGAGTGCGCAGACGCGTGGACGAGAGGGGCGGTCGTGACCTTCGAGGCGCGGCGCAACGTGTTCTTTCTCGGGATCGCCGGCCTCCTCGCCGTCCTCGTATGGGGCGCGCTCGGGCTGCCCGCGTATGGCGACTACCGCGGTCCCTACGGAGACGTAGCGGCTCGTGTCGCCGTCGAGGAGCGGCACGCGACGGACGTCGTGAGCGCGGTGAACTTCGACGTCCGCGCGATCGACACGCTCGGCGAGGAATTCATCTTGTTCACGTCCGTCATGGGCGTCGTGCTGCTCCTGCGAAAGAGAGTCGCGCCGAAGGAGACGGAGCAGGCCCAGAAGGAAGAAGCGGAAGCCGACGTCGCACGCGGGCGCGCGATCGAGCCACCGAGCAACGCCGTGCGGCTCCTCTGTCTGAGCCTCGTCGGCGTGAGCATCGTCTTCGGACTCTACGTCATCACGCACGGGCAGCTCACGCCGGGCGGCGGCTTCCAGGGCGGCGTCATCCTCGCGACCGTCCCCTTGCTCGTGTACTTGTCGGGCGACGTTCGCGTCTTGAATCGGATCGCGCCTCGTGAGCTCGTCGACGCGGGCGAGGCGCTCGCGGCAGGCGCGCTCATCGGCGTCGGTCTCGTAGCGATCGCGCTCGGCGAGCCATTCCTGACGAACGTCCTGCCCCTCGGTACGACGGGTCAAGTCGACTCGAGCGGCACGATCGTCGTGCTCAGCGTCTTCACCGGGATCGAGGTCAGCGCAGGATTCGTCGTCCTCCTCTCGTCGTTCCTCGCCGAGACGCTCGAGCGAACATCGGAGAGCGCGTCGGAAAGCTCGCAGGCGTGACCATGATCAGCGTGCTCGAGCGCTTGCCGTTCTTCGTCTCGTTCTGGATCCTCGCATGCGGGCTCTACGGGATCGTGACGAGCAAGAACCTCGTGCATCTCGTCGTCTGTGTGGCGGTCCTCCAGAGCTCCACGTACGTGCTCTTGCTCCTCGTCGGATTCCGAGATGGCGGCGCGGCGCCTGTCTTCTACGATCTGCCGCTCGGCACGAAGATCGTCGATCCGATCGTGCAGGCGCTCATGTTGACGGACGTCGTCGTCGAGGCGACCGTCATGGCCCTCCTCCTCGCCATGGTGGTTCGCATCTACGAGCGCACCGGCCAGCTCGATCCCGACGCGCTGGAGAGGCTCCGCGGATGACGCCGAGCGCGTGGTCGCCCGTTCCGGTCGTCCTACCGCTGCTGGTCGCTACCGCTCTCGCGCTCGTCGGGCACAAGCTTCCTCGGCCCGTGCGAACCGCCCTTGGGCTCGGGGCGTCGGCGTCCACCGCGCTCGTCGCCGCGGTCCTCGCGCAGAGCTCGCTCGCGGATCCGATCGTCTATTGGTTCGGTGGCTGGACGCCGCGCGGGTCGTTGGCGCTCGGTATTTGTTTCGTCGTCGAGCCGCTCGGCGCCGGTCTCGTGGCGCTCGCTTCCGTGCTCGTCGCCGCGGCGATGACGTTCGCCGACAAGTACTTCGACGACGTGCAAGCCGTGTTTCACGTCCTGATGCTCGCGTTCCTCGGCGCGATCGCAGGCTTCTGTCTGACCGGAGACCTCTTCAATCTGTTCGTCTGGTTCGAGCTGATGAGCGCCGCTGCGTTCGCGCTCTGCGGGTACAAGAGCCGCGAGCCTGCTCCGCTCCAGGGGGCGATCAACTTCGGCGTCACGAACACGATCGGCGGCTTCCTCGTCCTCGACGGTCTCACGTTGCTCTACGCACGTACCGGCGCGCTGAACCTGGCGCAGATCGCACGCACGCTCGACGGAGCGCACGACGGCCTCGTGATCGCGGCCTTTACCCTCGTCACGTGCGGCTTCTTCGTGAAGGCCGCGGTCGTTCCCCTCCACTTCTGGCTGCCCGACGCCCACGCCGTTGCGCCGACGCCCGTCAGCGTCGTGTTCTCCGGGGTCATGGTCGAGTGCGGCCTCTACGCCGTAGCGCGGCTGTACACCAGCGTGTTCGCGCCGTCGTTCGCGAGCTTCGTCCCGCACACACGCGGCCTCCTCGTCGGCGCGGGCGTGCTCACGGCGCTCGTCGGAGGCGTGATGTGCTTCGTGCAGCGCCATCTCAAACGCCTATTGGCGTTCTCGACGATCGCGCACGTTGGCGTGATGGTCTCGGGGTTCGGGCTGCTCGACGGGCGAGCCCTCGGCGGCGTCGCGAGCTACGTGCTCGGCCACGGTCTCGTGAAGTCGTCCCTGTTTCTCACGAGCGGGCTCTATCTGCATCATCTGCGCTCGGTGGACGAGCTCGCGCTCCGCGGCCGTGGCGGCGCGCTGCCGGGAGCGCTCATGTTCGTCGGCGGCGTCGCGCTCGCGGGTGCGCCGCCGTTCGGCACGTTCCACGGAGAGTCGGAGATCGAAGCAAGCGCCGAGTCGCTTGGTTACGGGTGGCTCGGCGTCGTGTCCGCGGTCGCCGCGGTCCTCACCGCCGGCGCCGTGCTCCGCGCGGCGGCACGCATCTCGTTCGGCTGGGGGCCATCGCACGATGACGACGGCGGCGGAGAGAAGACCGAGGAGCCCGAGACGAAGCGTGGCCACGGTCTGCCGATCGGGATGTGGATGCCCGCGGTCCTCCTCCTCGTCATGGCCTTCGTGCTCGGAACATCGAGTGAGCTCGATCGTGCGATCGGCGCGAGCGCGCTCCGCTTCATCGACGGCCCGGCCTACGTCGCGCGCGTGCTCGACGGCGTCGGAGCCGGCGTGCCCGCGACAGAGCCGAGCGAGCCCGATGCTTCGGCGGTGACGCGCGCGATCGTCGTGACCGCGCTCTCGTGCGCGATCGCGATGGGCGCGCTATTTCGCAGACGCGTCCCCGCACGCGCACCTGCACGGAGACTCGCCGCAGGCGCGTTCCTCGGAGCGGTGCGCCGCCTCCGCGACGTGCAGAGCGGCCACGTCGGTGACTACGTGAGCTGGCTCGTGCTGGGCGTCGCGTGCTTCGGCGCGCTCAGCGCGCTCCTACTCCGGTAGCCGGGTGCAGGTGTCACGGCGGATCGAGTGCCTCTTGCGTCGCGTGTGCGCTCGAAGGCGCCTGGCATGCTGACTGCTGCGGACCGGCCGGGAGGTTCGTCGTGAAAGTCTTGAATGTCGCTCTCTTCCTTGCCGCGGTCTCGTTCGCAGGCTGCTCGTCGTCATCCGCGCCTCGGCCGACGTCGGGGATCCAGCCCGAGCCCAAGTCCGAAGCCCCGTCGCAGGCTGACCCCCAGTCCCAGCAAGCCCCGCAGCCGCAGCCCGCAGAGACCGAGGCGGCCACCATCGGTGTCGTTCGCTCGGCGCAGCAGCGGAACACCGATCCGCAGCTCTCGGAGCGCGAGCAGGAGATCCTTGCCACTAACCAGGTTGGTTTCGCCGTCGACTTCTACCATGCCGTCCGGAGCTCGCCCGAGAGCACCGGCAAAGACATCTTCCTCTCGCCGCACAGCGTCTCGATCGCCCTGGCCATGACGTACGCAGGTGCACGCGGCGAGACCGCAGCCGAGATGAAGAAGGCGCTCCACTTCGCGCTCCCCGACGATCGACTGCACACTGGCTTCGGCTACCTCGACCTCGAGCTCGCGAGCCGTGACAAGGGCCCGAATGACGACGCCATCCAATTCCGCGTGAATGTCGGCAAGCCACTCCGCCTGAATGTTGCGAGCTCGATTTGGGGTCAGAAGGGCAGCTCTTTCGAGACTCCGTTCTTGGACAACCTCGCGATCAACTACGGCAGCGGCCTGAACGTCGTCGACTTCATCGGCGAGACCGAGAAATCACGCGTCGCCATCAACAGGTGGGTCGAGGAGCAGACGGAGAAGCGCATCACGGACCTCCTGCCCAAGGCAATCATCTCTCCCGACACGCGGATGGTCCTCGTGAACGCGGTCTACTTCGACGCCGCGTGGGCTTCGCCGTTCCCCCCTGGCAGCACCAAGCCCGGCCCGTTCACGAAGCTGGACGGATCGACGGTCGACGTCACGATGATGAACGCGGTGTCGGAGCACCCGTATGCGAAGACGGACGGGTACGAAGCCGTCGAGATGCCGTACGACGGCGACGCGCTGTCGATGCTCGTCATCGCTCCGACGAAGGGCACGTTCGCGAAGTTCGAGGCCGCCCTCACCGGCGGCAAGGTGCTCGACATCCTCGCAAGCCTCGAGAAGAAGGAGCTCAATCTCTTCTTCCCGAAGCTGAAGTGCGAAGGAGCGTTCAAGCTGAAGGATCCGCTGAAGGCGCTCGGCATGCAGAAGGCGTTCGACCCGTCGGGTGCAGACTTCAGCGGGATGAGCACCACCGAAAGGCTCTCGGTGCAGGACGTCGTTCACAAGACGTTCGTCGAGATCGACGAGCGCGGCACCATCGCCGCGGCCGCCACGGGGCTAGTCAATGTCGCCGCGTCGGCTCCGCCGCCTCCGCCCGAGATGAGGGTCGACCGCCCGTTCATCGCGGCGATCATCGACCGTCCCACGAAGACGCTCCTCTTCCTCGGACGCATCCTCGAGCCGAAGCTCTGATTCGAGCAGACGACGCCCGGCTAGGAGGTGTCACCGACGCGATGGATCTCCGCCGGCGTCATCGAACAGGCGCGTTCACTTCCACAGGCCCTTCGCCTGCTTCACCAGGTCGATGAGCTGGTGCCGGTCGGCGTCCTCCTTCGCAGTCGCCGAGAGGATCGTGATCACGTCGTCGAAGCGCGCGCCCTCGCTGTGCTTCGAGTGACGGAGGATCTCGGCGTACTCGGTCGTCGCCGCCGCGAAGCGGAAGTCGGCGGGGGCCGCATCGAACGATGCCGCGAGGCGGGATGCCGGGAACGGTACGCTCGCCTCCGTCGACACGTCGCCGTCGGGCTGCTTCCAACGAAGCTTCACGTTCGCCACGTTCGCCGTCGCGACCTGTCCATCCTTCGCCGCCTTGGTCAGCTCGACCTCGTAGAAGGCCGTCACCGAGTGGCCGGCGCCGAGCTCGCCCGAATCCTTCTTGTCGTCGGCAAAGTCCTCGTTGTTGAGGACGCGGTTTTCGTAGCCGATCAGCCGGTAGCGCTGCACGAACGTCGGGTCGAGCTCGATCTGGATCTTCGCGTCCTTCGCGATCACCTGCAGCGTCGAGACGAGGCGCTTCTGGACGAAGCGCTCGATCTCCTCGGGCGCGTCGATGTACGCATAGTTGCCGTTGCCCTTGTCGGCGAGCGCCTCCATGTCGCGCGCGTTGTAGTTCCCCGCCCCGAAGCCGAACGTCGAGAGCGTGACGCCCTTCTCGCGCTCTTGCTCGATCAATTGGACGAGGTCGCTGCCAGTGAGTCCGACGTTGAAGTCGCCGTCCGTGCAGAGGATGACGCGGTTCACCGAATCGACCTGCTGCTGGAGCTTCACCTGTTCCGCGAGCGCGTACGCCTTGCGGATGCCGCCTTCCCCGTTCGTGCCGCCGCTGGCGGAGAGCCCGTCGATCGCGGCGAGGATCTTCGCCTTGTCGGTCACGCGCGCCGGCTCGAGGAGGACGGACTCGTAACCCGCATAGGTCACGATCGATAGCGTGTCCGCGTCCGTGAGCTTGCCGACGAGGCTCTTCAGCATGGTCTTCACGAGCGGCAGCTTCGTCGGCTCGTCCATCGATCCGGAGACGTCGACGAGGAAGACCAGGTTCGCCGGCTTGCGCTGTGCGGGATCGATCGCCCTTCCCTGCAGGCCGATGCGAACGAGGTGGTAGCCCTGGCCGAACGCCGACGGCGCACCGTCGAGGTGCACGGCGAAGGGTTTGTCGTCCTGCGGAGGCGCGTAGTCGTAGCGGAAGTAGTTGAGGTACTCCTCGACACGAACGCTATCGACATCCGGCAGCCGGCCTGCGCGGATGTCTCGGCGCATGAGGGAGTAGCTGCCGGTGTCCACGTCGACGCCGAAGGTCGACACGGGCTCCTTCTCGGTCTCGACCCAGTCGTTCTCGACGAGCTTGCCGTAGGTCTCTCCCGAGACGTCGGCCCCGCCGGGGCTGGCCGCGCGCTGACCGTACGACGGGCCGTACGAGGGGTCGCCTGCGTAGCGGTCCGCGAAAGCCGAATCGCTCTCGTCGCCACACGCCACGACGGCAATGGCCAGGAGCCCGGGGAGAAGGAAAGAGGGTCGAAGGATTCGCATGCGAGCGCCTCGAGCAACGCCCGTGCCGCGAGGCGCAAACCTGCAACGGCGTGAATTTCAGGGCGTTCCGATGCGCCGCACGCGTCCGGCGCATGGCATTCCGATCAGGTTCCCGCGCTCGCGATCAGGCCCCAACCTCGTGGCCCGCGCCCGTGATGTGGAGTGCGACAGGAGCTCGAAGAGCCGTCATGTCAGCCCTCGACGGGAAACGTGCAGACCGACGGCGGCGTCCATGCGCACGGGGTGTTCGTTGGTGACGGGACCGTCACCAGCGCCAACTCCGACGGGCTCCCCCCCCCGAGATCGAGCGCGAAGCGTTTCGTCACGAACGCGCGAAGACCAACGCAGTCGCCGTCGCCCGCGTAGGCATGGTGCAAATCGCGCCGCCCGGTGAACCGGTGACCATCGCCGCGTTCGTGTACGCGGAGTCCGCGTCGCGTCGGAAGCAGTTCTTCATCCCCGTCGAGGACGGCGGACGTACCGTGCACGAAGCTCCCGTCGACGCCCCCGCGATTTCGGACTTCTACCTGGAGCCGGATCCTCGCGTCGTCGCTGCGCTCGAGCAGGCGCGTCGATCGTAGCCATCGACGCGGGAGCCCCTCCGCGAGAGATCTCGCCGAACCCGTGCCGACCGACAGCAGACTGCCTTCCGACGCCTAGGCCCAATGCCCTTCGCTCAGCGGCGCTCGAGCAGTGATTTCACAGAAGAGGAGAATAGCGAGAAGATGTTTGACTGTATTTCAAATATTTTTCCCACCTTCCGATCTTCCAACCTTCCTGTTCGACTCTCTGATCTCGCGTCGTGTGACCCAAAGCGAACGGCATTGCGCCTACGCCGCGGCGTCTTCAGGGAGCGCAAACGCCGACCAAAGCTCTTCGCGGAGCGTGTCGGCGAACGCTCTCCGGATGCGGCGAGGAGGGAGCCCCGCGATGTCCACGAGCGCGGGCTCGTCCCGCCCTTCGTCGCCGTCTCCAGTGGTGATGACGCGATCGATGGCTCGCGCACACGCGTCGGCAATTCGCTCACGTGCATCGTCGCCGAGGCGCACGAACGACCACCGTAGAACGGCCCACGAGAGCGCAGCGTGCTCGGTCTCGTCCTTCGCGATGGCGTCGAGCACTCGTGCGACCTCCGGGTCACGCGCATGCGCGGCCTGCCATGTCGCTACGAGCGCACCGAACGTTTCGCGGACGCAGCCTTCGACCGCGTTGTCCTGCGCGAACGCTTCGAACGGCCGCACCGTCGCCGCTCGGACGCGCGGCTTCACGTATCGTCCCCCGAAGCGGCGAGCCAGCCGGGCGACGGCGCGAGCATGCCTCACCTCGTCGCGCTCGGCTGCCCTCGCGGCGCTCACGAGCTCGGGCGGCGCGTCGTACGCCGAGAGCTCGCGCGCGAACGCGCGGAACGCGAAGACCGAAGCCGCTTCGAGGTGAGCCGCCTCGCTGAAATAGGCGGCAAGCGTGGACGGCGCGCTCGAGGGCGCGCGCGGCTCGAGGCCCTCCGGGACGCGACCGACGCTGCCCGCGCAGCGCGAGCAGTCGACGACAACTGCGCCAGCGTCGTCGGGAACGATGGTTCCGCCGTCCAGACAATATGCTTCGACGGCGTGGCAATTGAATTGAATGCCCGGACACATCGAGTTGCACGCGCCGAGCGAAAAGAAGCAGTCTCCGCGCGGCGCGACTCCTTCGGGCAAGCCGCAAGGAAACATCACATAGTCCCCGCAGGGGTCGGGCGGATCGGGGACGAACGTCCTCGGCGAACACGCGGCATCGGCGCTCCCGTCGTCGGATAGTGCAGCGCCATCTGCGCCGCCGTCTGGCGTCGTCTCCGCGTCGTGGAGGAGGCCCGCATCGTCGGGCGGCGTCGTCTCCGGCGACGCTGTCGCGCACGCACTCGCAGTGGAGGCTGCGACGATGAGGGCCCGCCGGAACGCGCGAGAGAGCTTTCGAACCTCGTCTTCGAGAGCCATGCCTATTCCAGTTTCCGCAAGCCGAGGAGCTCGCGAGCATTGCCCAGAGAAGCGACGAGCGAGCTCGCGTCGTTCGCGTCGACCTCTTTTTCGACGGCCGCGTAGAGCTTTCCGAACGGCGTGGCCAGGTCGGCGGGCGACGGATTCTCGGCGCTCCACGTCGGTGGCGGAGCCGGGATGGCGTCACCCTCGACTGTCGCGTACGCCTGCTCGAGCGTCTCGAAGCCCGCGGCGATGCGCGCATCGAGATCGGTCCCGCCTGACTTCGAGATCAGCCACGGCCGAAACGCCGCGTACACGGTCTTGGTTCCGACCAGATTGTCCCGCAGGTCTCGCATCGTCCGCTGCGAGTACCGGGATTCTTCCTCACCGGTCGCAGCCTTCTGGACCTTCTCTCGCTGCTCGAGCACGAGTGAAACGAAGCCGCTATAAGCGATTTCGACATCGATGTTGGCGGGCGCCCATTCGCTCACGAGCGTCTTCGTGTCGCTCACGAGCTTTTTGCAAAGCCGGGTCTTGAAAGCTGCCGCTTCCTCAGCGGTCGCTGGAATGCGGGCGGGGGCGTATCCGGCGAAACTCTTCTCGAGCTCGACGACGCGCGCCGGCGTCTCGTCGATGAAGAGGATGCGCTCGATCGCGTGCATGCCGGTGACGCCTTGGTCATCGAAGGGCAGCGGGTCTCCGGCGGCGCCGAGAGTCACCAAGAAGTCGTCGTAGCGAGCGTCGATCGCCGCATCGATGTCCGGGAAGAGCGGAGCGAGCGCTCCCTCGATGTGCTCGTAGGCCGTTCGCGCTCGAATCCACGCCGACCGCATCGCCGCGATCGCCGCCGCGTCCTCCGTCGTGCTCCAGCCACGATCCGTCGGAAGCGGCGCGGCGCTTTGGATGTCCTCGGCGGCCTGCGCGAGCGCGACGACATCGACGAGGAGCGCGTCGTGCATCGCCTGGACGGCCGCGCCTCGCGCTTCGGCATCGGTTGGCGCAGGCGCAGCGCCGCTGTCGCCGTCGGGCGGCGTGCCGGTCTCGGGCGGCGCCTTCGCGGAAGCGTGATCCTCGGAGCACGAGGACAGGACGAGAGGGAGCGTGGCGGCGAGGACGCCGAAGGCAAGACGCAGGTGTTTCATGCTGGACGGTAAGCTCAAAGGGCGCTGACGAACGCGAGCAAGGTCGCTCGTTCTTGTGGATTGAGATTCGAATACAGCCGAATCGATTCTGCAGCCTCGGAATCGGGGGCGCCGTGCATCAGGATCGCTTCTTCGATCGTGCTGGCGCGGCTGTCGTGCAGGAAGGTCCTGTTGTGACGAAGACCAATGAGCGGCGCGGTCCGCCAGTCCCGCGAGCGGGCCTCTCCTTCCTCGACCCCGTCGGCGAGCGCCGCGCCCATGTCGTGGACGAGAAGATCCGAGTAGATCGGTGCATCGATCCCGGCGAGCACCGCGATCGGAAAATCGGGGCGGGTCTTCAGGGCCGGGATGTGGCAGACGGCGCACTGGGCGCGCTCGAACAGCGCACGACCAGCTTCGTCGAGCGACCGCGGAGGGATCGCCGTGAGGCGCACGTACATCGCGCGCGCTTCGACGCTCGGAAGCGTGACATCCACGCCCGGCTTGGCGTCGTCCGTCAGCCCATCCGGGTTGGGGAGCTCCGTCGGCCGGAGGGGGCTCGTGATACCCATATCGCCTTGCAGGGCATCCGCCGTGAAGTCGTCGAGTGTCGCGATTCGAGCTTTGAAGCCAAATCGGCCAATTACCAAATCGCCTTTCGAAGGTCCTTGGAATCGGAGCTCCGAGTTGTTCTCGGAGGCGTATCGCACGTGATTGATGCGACCGTGAATGCCGTCCCCGCGGGACGCTTGCTCCGCTGCCACGCGCTCGATCTCCGAATCCAGGATCGCCTCGATGTAGCCGCGGCCCAGGATCGACGGACCTACGCGCGTCGTCACCTTCACGTTCACCCCCGGGTCGTCCGGCGGGAGGATCGAGCGGGTCGCGCCCGCGGTCTTGAGCGGACGCGTCGTCGAGCCGAACGGCAGCGCCGATTGGTCCGGTGATCTCGTCACGCCGTCGTCGAGGACCACGGCCATCTTCTGAACGGATCCCGGCCCGCGAACGCCGGACGCATGGCAGCTCGCGCACGAGGCGCGAGTGTAGAGAGGCCCGAGGCCGTCGGCGGCGCGCAAGGGAAGCTCGAAGAGACGGTCTCCCGTCACGAACTGCTTCCGCTCGTCATCCGAGATCCCGCTGATCGGGACATCGAAGACGTCGAGCGGCGAGGACGAGACCGCCGCCGCTCCGGCGTCTTCGGGCGTGGGGCTCGGGACCGGTGGTGGAGCCAGCTCCGACGACGCGGAGGAGCACGCCGCGACGGCAGCGGCGATGGTCACTCCGCTCGCCCACGTGCGGATCACCGCCGTTCGACGTCGGAGGATCTGGCTCCACCCAGCCGTCATTGCTTCGGCGGCGGCGGGATGAGCAGTCGTCCGAATCCGGGGACCCACTTTTCGAAGCTCCCGTCGGCGTATTTGACGGGCTTCGGAAGGCCGGCGGTCGTCGTCGGCACACGACGGGCACGCGCGCTTGCAGCGAGGCGGCGGAACGCGGTCTCGATGTCGGCCCCAGCTTGCAATCCATTGCCCGAGGCCAGCGCCTTCGTGGTCACCAGGACGGGCCACAACGTAGCGTCGGTATCGGAGAGGTACGAGAGCGTGACGGCGAGGTCGTAGCCGTCGCTCTTCGGAGCCTGGATGGTGACCTGGAACGCCGATCCCGTCTGCGCGTACGTCGTAGACGGGTCATACGAAAAGCCGGTCGTCGACTTCTGGCCCATGAGCTCCTCGTATCCCAGCACGCGAACGCCGATCCGGTGCGCGCCCGGCTTGTCCGAGTACATCATGACGTCGACCGTGCGCGACTTGCCGCGCTCGACCTTGATCGCTTTCGTCGTCAACGAGGAGCCCTCCGGGTCGCTGACGTCGGGCACGACGACGCTATCCGGCGTCGCGGGGACGGCCTGGATGTACGTGCCCGCCTTTTTGGGCGCGCAGGGAAAGGAACCCGCGAGCGAAAGCTTGTTCGACCAGTGCCGCTGAACCTGGAAGCCGACCTCGGGGGGCGTGATGTACTCCCGATCGAGGTACGTGCAGAGATCGCTCAGCTCGCCGAGCATCACGACGCCCCAGGCCCAGTGATCGTCGTCGAGCTTGTTGTACGCGGGGCGCGTCATCGGAAACGGGTCGGTCGCCCATTCGAAGTATTCATGGCTCGCCGCCACGGTGAGCTCCTCGATGTCGCTGCACCGCGGCATGACCGCATAGCCGACCTCGACCGCGCCGACCTGGATCGAGGAATGGTAGCCGCCGTACCCCTGGCAGCTCTGTCCCAGGCCGGTGCCGTCGTCGACGATGGTCGTGCTGGCCGGAAAGTAGATGGCGTAGACCGCATTCGGGTTCGGGGTCCCAAACTCGGGGACCGTGCCGGAGAGCTTCTTCCGGAGCCAGTCCTCAATGCCCAAGAACGTGGTCGTCGCGGGGGCGTTGTCCGACGGCGTGATCACCGGGGCCGTCGTGAGCGCGCCGATGCCGTACTCCGTCGCCGTCGAGGCCCAGTATGCGGAGCCGGCGAGCTTCTCGTTGAAGTCGGCGATCTGGGTCTTGAGCGAATCGCCGGCGAAGACGATCGGGATCGCCTTCGGCTGGCTGATGATCGGACCGCCACGGCTCTGGACATGGGGGAAGGCGACGTCGAAGGTCTTCGGCTCTCCGTCGGAATCGTCACCACCGTCGACGTCCGGGGGCGGTGGACGCTTACCAGCGTCGGGATCCACCGTGTTTTCGACGGGAGGAGGCGCCGCATTCGGCGAGTCATCGGCGCAAGCGACGACGACACCGCCTGCAAGAGCAAGCAACGGGAGCGAGAGGGGCCACGGGAATCGCATGGAGGCCCGGGGCACAGCAGAGGTCGTGCCAGCCCAAAATCCCCGCGCTGCTCGCGTCGTCGAGCAGCGCCGTTCGTCCGTTGACGGCAACCGAACCTAGCGACATCCCTCGCCGTTCGCCGTTGCACGCCCCAGCGCTTCGCCTGGATCGCCCCCGGATCGTTCGACCTGTCCGGTGTGCCAGAGTGTGCGCTTCGGTTCACAGCCTCTCGGAGGCGAGCGCCTCGGTCGACGCACGACCGCACTCGAACGGCGCATTCGAGCGCGGCGCACGAAGACGAGCGCCACCGGTCTCGAACGTCGACCCCCTACGCGGTGCTGCCGACCGACGGCGCGGAAGTGCCCGGCTGAACGCGACGACGTCGGCGCGCGACAGCGGCCGCAATGCCGAGTGTCGCAACAGCGAACGCGCATGCGCCGGGAGCACCAGCCGCCGGACGGCTCACGGCGCATCCTCCCGACGACGATGACGGCGACGGATGGTCATCACCAAAAGGCGCGCTCGAGCCGCTGCGAACATCGCACCGGATGTCGAATTCGACTTCGGCGGAAGCCACGTCCGCGAGGCCTTCGATCCGCGCGCGCATCTTGCCGACGTGATGCCCCTCGGCGACACCGGCGTGTTCGAGGTAGCGCGGCGTATCCGACGCGCAGATCCGCGCGATACGGATCGACAAGCGCCCCTCGGCGAGCGCGACGGGGTCGGGCTTCGAGAAGCCGATGGCGATCTGGCCGTCGATCTCGAGACCGGTCGTGACCGCATCGACCCACGGCAAGAGCTCCGCGGACGGCGCGAGCGTGAAGACGACCTCGGCCTCGTCGACGTGGACCATCACGGGGCTACAGTCCCCGCTCACGCCCTCCTGGAAATCACGGCTCCGCATCGTCGACGGTGTCGCCGTGAGCGTCCCCATCGCGGCCGGCAGCGGCACGGACGGCGTGAGGGTGAAGCCCCCAATGTCCTTCCCGGTGCCTGCCGGAGATGCCTGCGCTCTGCATGTATCTCCGTCCCATGCGAGCTGGTAGCGACCAGGCTGCGGATCGAGCAGCCGCAGGGCCCGTGCATGGCTGACGAGGTTCGCCCCCTGCTCCAGGGCGAACGGCGCTGCCTCGAAGCCCGTCGCGGTCTCGCGGAACACCTGGAGAGGCGTCGAGAGCGGAAACCCATTCTCGAACGGGAAGTACGCGCCGTCTTGCACGTGCGAGGTGCTGACGCGGATGGCGCTCGCCGCGAGATCGAGCGGGAACTCGGCACCGGGAGCATGCAGCTCCATCGTCGTGCACGCGGTAGCCGACGTCGTGGGCGCCGACGGACCACATGCGTGCGCCGCAGCCTCCGTTGCACCTACCGCCGCGCATGTCACGCCCACGAAGACGAACAGACGTCGTGCCTGGGAGAGCATTCCGCTGGAAATAGCAACGCGTGTACCTTCGTGTCTCGCGCGATTTCTGCTGCTCGCGCACGTCCGCGATGTGTCAACGTGTGCCGAAGCGCGATCGCGTGCGAGGAGACGCCTGCGACACCGAGCTCGGATCGAGCCGGCGGCGCCTCGGAGTCAGCGCACGGCCGCCGGGACGCCGCCCTTGTAGCCGTATTCCGTTTCGCTCCACGTGCCGGTGCCGCTCTGCCCCGTCTTGGTCTGGATGCGATAGCCGATGCAGCCGTTCGTGATGCTGCCCGCCATTGGCCCGTTCTCGTGGTTCGGCGCGTGATGCGAGGCGCTCGAGAAGCTGCCCGACGCGACGTTGTACGTGTGATTGCTGTCGGATGCCGACGTGATCTGGAGCGTGAGGCCGTTCGCGTTCGTCGTCTGGATCCTGAGCGTGGAGAGCGCACCGTCGTTGCCGGACACGGGCGCGAGCGGCGTCCAAGGCGCGCAGCCGGTGAGCGAGCTGCAGCTGCGCGAGCGCACCTCGTAGCGCGCGGGGCCGTTCGTCAGGAGCGAGAGCGTGTCCGTTCCGGCTTGGAACCGACGGAGGATGTCGCTCTGCGAGAGAGGTGCCCCGCCGCAATCCCATGGGTTCGAGCTGTCCGCGGGCGGTCGAGTAATCGCGCCGGGCATGCTCGTGCGAACGCCGTATTCGACCTCGGTCCAGGTCCCCTGCCCGTTCGTGCCGAGCGTCGTCTTGATGCGCGACCCGAAGCAGCTGTTCGTGAGGACCGCCTCGTACGGACCGTTCTCGTGGTTCGGCGCGTGGTGCGAGGCCGAGGTGATCTGTCCGTTCGCGATCGAATACGTGTGATTGCTGTCACTCGCCGATCTGACAGCGAGCGTGACGGCGCCGCTCGACGTGGTCGCGATCGAGAGTTGCGAGAGCGCACCGTCGTTCCCGGACACCGCGCTCGGCGCGGACCAGGCCCCGCATCCCGTCTGCTGATTGCACGTGCGCTGCCGCGTTTCGTAGCGCAGGCCGCCCGCCGGCAAGAGCGAGAGTGTGTCGCCGCCCGTCGGGATCCGCGCGACGAGATCCGCGTTCGAGAGCGGCGCTCCGCTGCACCCCCAGGGGCTCTCGGAGGGCGGCGGATCGATCGGCGGCTCTTGCGTCGTCGTCCGACCGACCTGCACCGAGAACGTCGCGGGCACGCCGATCGCTCCGCGGAACGCGACGTAATACTTCCCCGCCTTCATGACCTTGTGCTTGATGTTCGAGTCCGTCGTCGTCGCGTCGTCTTCCGCTTCGCTCGTGCCGTCCGCGTCGTTGTTCCACTTCACCGTGCGGAATCCGTCGTCGAGGAGCCAGGCACGAGCGTCGGCGTTCGTCGATCGCACCCAGATGTCGAGCTCGTCGCCGACCTGCACGTTGAATGAATAGGCCCGGTACTTCGGCGTGCCCGAGTGCGAGACGTTGACCGACGTGTTGAACGGAATCTCGCCGACGATCTCCGACGACGAGAGCGCGCGGAGGGCGTCCTCGGACTCACCGGTCTCTTCGTCCTGCGCGTCGTTGACGCACGCGACGACGGACGGAACGGCCAGCAGGCAAGCGACGGCAAGAAGGCGCGAGCGGAACATGTGCATGTCTCCAGGAAGAAGGGCCGCGAAGCGGTGACGTGCCCTCTTACGTCACCGCCTACCAACACCTTCCTTCAGCGTTTCCGCCGCGAACCTCGAGATCGGCTCCTCCACGCTATCGAATGGCCCCGGCGGCGGCGCCGCCTGGCGCTCCGCCGATGACCCCTCCAAGCACCGCCGCCTCCTCATTCTGCATCCGCCTGATCACGCCGACGATGGCGCCCAGGTCCCCTTGGGCGCGCGCGGAGCGGCCGCGGGGTTGGCAAACGCAGGCCGTCGCGAACTCGCCCGAGTAGACGAATGCGGACATCTCCATGTTGGCCTTGTCGCACTTCTCGAAGCAGACGCGGGGGCCACCGGGGAAATAGGGGCTGCCGTCGAAGCTGGTGGAACAGGCAGCACAGAACAGAGCAAGCGAGGCGATGACGATTCGTCGCAACATGACACGGCTCGCTCGCACGACTGCTGGCAGAAGGCAACGACAACAGAGCGCGTCAGTCGCATCACGCAGACTGAATCCAGGAATATGAATGTCGACATCGCACTTCGAAGCAGCCACGCCGCGAGCGTGGTGCGAGCTCGATCGGCATCCCGAGATGGCAGCACCTCGGCGATTCGTCATCGAATCGTTACGGCGACGTCGCGAAGACGCCAAGCGCTACGTTCTCTTTCCCGCTCGAGACGAGCGCGAGGTTCACGCCACCGACGTTCGTCGTCTGATACGTGCTCGCCTCGGGGTA
>JAEXCN010000317.1 GCA_023402175.1 Pseudomonadota bacterium
CGTCAGGACCAGCGGTCGGTTGTGCCGCCACTGCGGGCGGGGCGCGAGCTCGCTCGGGGGCGCCTCGTGCTCGGCGCGCGTCGCGGGCGCGACGGGAGCGCTCGACGCCGGCGCGGCTCCGCGATCCGGGCTCGGCGGAGTGCTCGGCGTCGGGGCCACGGGAGCGGATCGGGATGGCTCGCCATCGGCAATGACGCGTTCGATCTCCGACCAAACGATGCGCTTCGGCTCTCCATCCGGAGTGACGAGCGTCACGTGATCTCCCGGGACGATCTCCACGATGCGCCCGCGGTAGAGGCCGCCATTCCGGAGGATCACCGTGTCGCTCGTGGCCTCTGCCGCCGGGACCGCGGGACGTGAAGGCGCGCCCTCGGCAGGCTCCTCCTGCGCGCTCGCAACGTGCGAGAAGCTGGTCGCCGCCGCGATCGAGGCAGCCACGACGAGGAGAGAAGTCCCGCGCACCATCATCAATCGTTGTAGACGAGCACGCGGCGCATGTCGCGCCCGTTCGCAGCGCAGAGACGCCTCGTTGGCAGTCGCGCGTCCGGGTCTTAACACGCGAGCATGCGAGACCACGAACGACGCCCCGGCAGGCGCTCGCGCATGCGCATGCTCCTCGTTGCACTCGGGGCGCTCGTCGGTCTCGTTGCGTGTGGGGCGCGAACGAGCGCGTTCGACGACGACGAGCCGCTCGATTGTGCCGTCGAGAGACAGCGCGTGAACGACGAATGCGCGAAGGGCTGCGGTGGCGTGCCGTCACCGACGCAGCGCGGCGGCAAGACCTGGATCCGCCAGCCGGACAGCGCGCCGACCCCGTGCATCGAGGAGTGCGTCGCGAAGATCCAGAAAGAGTGCGAGGCGACCGCGAGCTGCCGCTGCGCGCAGGCGCTCACGGCTGTCACCGGCAACTGAGCGACGGGCTCACGCACGACGCGGCCGAGTACATGACGGCTCGCGCGCTCCTGTACGCACGCGGTCAGAGCAACGTGGACAGGAGCTCCGAGATCGCGTGCGACCAGTCGTCCAGCGAATCGGCCTTCGGCACGAACGGCGCAAGCACGACGCGTGGATCGAGAGCCGGCTCGGAAGGCACGGCCCCTCCGCCGATGTGCACCACCTCGACGAGCGCGCGCTTCGTGCTCGCAGCCGCGAGCTGGACGACCTCCGCCCACGAGGCCTCGAGGACGTCGGCCATTCCCTTGTCACGCCACTCGCGGAGCATCAGCTCGGCGAGCGCGCGCTCTTCGGCGAGCGGGCTCCGCGCGCCGTCGTCCCGCAGGAAGACGACGCGCACCTCGAGCGCCTCTTCGCCGAGCAGCTCGAAGAGCTTCTTCGTCAGGACGAGGACGGCGCCGAGCACGAGCACGATCCGTTGCCAGGGGAGCTGGCGATCCTTCACGCGAGCGCGGACGAGGTCCGGTGCGATCACGATGAGGACGAGCCGACGACGACGCACGAAGATCGCTTCGTCGCGCGTGTAGTAGAGGAGCTCGCCTTCGACGTAGCGCATGTCGAAGAGATCGACGTCGGCGCGCACGTGCCCCAGGCCCTGCCCTTCCCGCCTCGGCGGGTCCATGTAGATCAGCTCCGACGTGACGAGGTTCTCGAGGCTCCCGGACGTCGACACGCTCGAGAAGCCGCCGACGGGATACACGCTCTCGTCCTCGAGCTTCGAGGCGACGTCACCTTCCTTCCGCCGCCGTCGCGGAAGCCTGCGCGGGATCGCTTCGATGATCGCCTCCTGCGCGCGGACGACGTCCGCGATCGCGAGGCGCTGCGTGAGGCTCCCGAGCACGACGAGGTTCTCGAGCGCGAACAGGTCGGCATCGCCGATGAGGTCACGCGCCTTCTGCGCGCATCTGGCGAGGGCCGCGTAACCGTCCGTCAGCCGCCGGCGCACGCCCGCGTCGTCGCGTAGGACCGCGTATCCGCGCTGGAGCGCTTCCTCGGGCTTCTTGTCGGTCAGCTGGCGGACGACACCGGGCTGCACCTCGATCCCTGCGTCGAAGTCGATTCGCGAAAGGACGCCCGCGACGAGGATCCCGACCGCCTGCGCGTGCATCTCCTTCGGCAAGCGCGCGACGGCGAAGCCGGCGGAAGCGAGACGGCCGTCGACGGCGAGCCTCCCGAGCACTGCGTCCTCGTAGCGTCGGATCGCGGCCGCGAGCGCCGCGTCCTCGCCGGGCACGGACATCCCCGTGCGGAGCGATGCGCCGAAGAGAAGCGCACCGAGATCGAGGATGACCCCGACCGGAGGGATGTCGAGGCGCTCGCCGATCGTGGCCAGGATCCATGATCCGACGCGCGGCGTGCCGTCGGCCGCGGGGGGCGGGATGCGCGCGAGGCACAGCCCTGCGGCCACCGTCGCCGTCGCCTGATCCCGCTCGAGGGTAACCCTCATCCGCGACGTCCTCGTCAGGCCGATGCGTCGCGGCGCTCGGCCGACAGACCGAGCAGCTGGGGGACCTTCGTCTCGAGCAGATCGATCTCGTCCTTCGTCTCGCCGAGGAACGCGAGCATCGAGAGGTCCTCGCGCTCCACCGTCCCGCCGTGGAGCACCCACGCCCGCGTCCGGAGCAGGCGGTACATCTTGATGATCTTCCGATCGCTGACGAAGACGTTGTCCTCGCGCACGAGCGTCTTCAGGACGCGACGGAGCTCCCGGAGCAGATCGTCCTTGAAGTAGATGTGCCGATCGTTGACGACGTCGCCGTTCGGGCCCGGCTCCTCTCTCGCCATCAGCAGCGTGAGGTAACGATTCGCCTTCAGGAAGTCCTCGAGCGAAGCGTGGCCCTCTGCCCACGGTCTCTGGTTCGTTTCGCGGTAGGCCTGCATGCGGAGGCCCATGTCGAGCAGGTCGGTGAAGTGATCGTCCTGCACCGAGCGGCATGCTGCCTTGAGGCAGAAGCGGTCCTTCAGCGCGCCGAGCTCCGCGTGCTCGGGGATCTCGTTCGTCGCGGCGAACAGGATCTTCAGGCGCACCGGCTGCGGGATGCCGTCCTGGTAGAACTTCTTCTCGTTGATGATCGTCAGGAGCGAGTTGAGGATCGCCGAGTTGCTCTTGAAGATCTCGTCGAGGAACACGAGGCGCGCCGTCGGTAGCTTGCCCCGCTCGCGCCGCACGTAGCGGCCTTCGCGGAGCAGGTTGATGTCGATCGGCCCGAGGACCTCACTCGGCTCCGTGAAGCGCGTGAGCATGTACTCGAAGTAGTCCGTCTCGCCGAGGCCGAGCGCGTCCTTGAACTTGAGCACCAGGTCGCTCTTCGCGGTGCCCGGCGGCCCGACGAGCAGGAGCGGCTCCTGCGCGACCGCCGAGATCGTCATGAGGTCGATGAGCGCCTGCTTGCCGACGAAGTAGCGGCCGAGCGCGAGGCGGAAGCGGTTGATGCGCTCGCGGACGGCGTTTGCCTCCTTCTCGAGCGCAGACAGCGGCATCTCGACGACGCGATCGAGCGGGTCCGGCGGCATGCCACCCGCGCGCGGTGCCGTCCCCGTCTCGCTCTTCTCTCCGGAATTCATGATCGCCGGATCTCCTTACCGCGAAAGGTCCCTGTGGATGCGCCGTCGGACGAGGTACTCGTCGTCGTCGAGGAAGCGTCGTGCGATCGGGTCGACGGCGAGGTCCTCGCTCACGTAGCCGAGGACGAGCGCCTCCATGAAGTCGAGCACCGAGAGGCACACGTGTGAGTTCGTATTGAAGCTGTCGGTGACGACATCGAGCTTCTTCTGCAGCTGTTCGAGGCCGGACATCGCGTACGCGAGCGGCGCCGCGCCGAGGGCACGCGAGAGCGCACGCGTGAGCTGCAAGCGCTCGAGCATCGGTAGCTCGCCCTGGAGCGCCGTGAGCGCCTCGTCGAAGACGGGACGCGCGCGCTCGGTCTCGCCGAGAAAGGCCAGCGCCCCGGCCGTGTGGAGGCGAGCAATGAGATGCACCGTGGCCTTCCCCTTCGCAGCCGCCTGCAGCGCACCGAGCAGCCGCTGCGCTTCGTCGCGAAGACCGAAACGCCGCAGCGTCCGCAACATGCCCGCTGCGAGCGGCGCGATCTCGGCCGCTCCATCGGGTCCGACGCTCGCGACGAGCGGCTCGAGGACGCCGAAGATCCTCCGCGCGAGCATCTCCTCTCCGAGATGGCCGGCGAGCATCAACGCCTCTTCGAAGAGCTGCACGCGGCGGTGCGCGACGACGTCTTGCACGCTGCCGAGGATCGTCTCGAGGTGCGCGACGGCGCGCTCGTGGCCGATGGCGGGGAAGAAGTCCATCACGCCGTCGTAGAGGCGCGCCCGCTCGTCCGGCGTGGACTCCTTCGCCTTCGCCATGATCGCCGCGACGCCCTTCTCGATGACGGCAGGTTCTGATGCTCCGCGGAGGTCGGCGAACTCGGGCCCGCGCGGATCGGCCTCGCCGCGCTGAAACGCCATGATCGGGTCGAGGCGCTCGTGCGGCTCGAGGACCTTCGAGGACTGCCGGACGCGATCGACCTTGTAGCGATCGAGCTTCGCGAGCGCGTTGAGCGACGCCGAAACCTCCGCCGGGAGCGGCGTCTCGGCGGGCAAACCTTCGAGCGCCTGCCCGATGCGCGCCACGTAGGCACGCGACAAGAGGTCGTGGATCGCGTCGCCTTTCGGAAGCGCGCTCGTCGCGGCGTCCCGAAGCTGCGCGGCGCGCTCCGTTCGCCCGAGCCGCGCGAGGCCGTAAGCGACGACGTAACGCACGTACGCACCGGTCAGCTTCGGGTCCGCCTCCGTCGCCGAGCGCTTGCGGCGTGTCTTCTCGAGCAGCTCGACGAGCGCGTCCAGCTTGCCCGCGACGTGCTCGACCTGCGCAGCGTCGCGACTCGCGCCGGCCCGGCGCATGAACGACGGCACGTCGCGTTCGAGCGAGAGGCCGCCGTGGATCTTCGCGAGCAGCCGGTCGCGTGCGCGCGCGAGGCCGAGCCGATCGCCGCCGACGAGCCGCGACAGCGCCACGCGCGCGAGCCAGGCAGTACGGATATCGAGGTGGCTGTCGTGACGATCGAGCCAGAGCGTCGCGTCGTGTGCGAGCTCGCGGAGATCGGTATCCGCATCCGAGAGGAGCATGACCGCGAGCGCCCGCACGTGATCGCGCGACGGCTCTTCCAGCGCGAGCAAGGTCTTCGCGGTCGAGACGCGCGAGACTGCCCGCTCCGCCGCGAGCCATGCGCCCGTTGCCGGATGCTCCGCGTCGTGATCGAGCTCCCAGACGACGCGCGCCCAGCAGAGCGCCGCGTCCTCCTTGCGCTGCAGCCGTGCATTCAGCGGTGCCATCCTTGCCCAGAGATCGGACCGGACGGAGTCGTCCGCCGGAGCATCGAGCGCAAGGAACGCCCTCTCGGTGTCGGCGAGCTCCCTCGCGACCTCGTTGACGTCGATGCGTGCGGCCTCGATCGTCGCTCGTCCCGGGGCGCGCTCGGGCGTAGGGCGCGCTGCTGCCTCACGGACCTGCCGAGCCGCGGGCTCCGGCTCGGCGCGGCGCGTCCGGCGGCGAGCCGGCTCCTCCGGCGGCCCCGGCTCCTCGCGTCTTCGCTCGACGACCGCTGGATCGACGCCGATGAACGCATCGAAGTCGAACGTGCACGAGCTCACCCACGGCACGAGCGCGGGCGCGTTCGCATCGATGACGTACTCGACCCACTCCGACAGTGGCCGGAACGCCGCGTCCGGAGCACGCTCGACGTGGAAGCTTCCATGGGCAACGGGGCTGAGCCACACCACGTCGTCGGGATCGGGCGCGAGGAGATCGCGGACGCGGTCACGTCGGAGCGGCGGCTCGAGCGTCGCATCGCAGGGCATGAACAGGTTCGCGATCGACGGATGCGCACGGTATCCCTCGCCGTCGATCTCGATGGTCGACCGCGCTCCCGGACGGGAACGGAGCACGACGATCGTGGCGTCGCCGTCGCGGCAAGGCGAATAAAGGAGCCCGCGCGCGACCTCTTCGGGCAGCGACGCGAGCAGCCGCTCCACTCTCGTGATCGCATCGTCGCGGATCACCCAGAGCGAAGGGCCTTCGGTCGTCGCCGCACGCGCGAGTCGTAGCGTGACCTTCAGCCGAGGCGGCTCACGAATGGCCTCGTGGCGGCGAAGCGACGCGTCTCCTCCGGGTACGTGGAGATCGACGAACGTGTAGATGTCGGCGAAATCGCCTTCCGGCACGGAGACGAACGCGCCTGGCGCGCTGCTCCCGTTCGCGTCCGCGCGCGCGGCGACGCCCGCCCCGCTCGACACGAGCAAGACGCTCCCCGGCTCGGGCCGGAGAAAGAGCGCGAGCGGGTGGTCACAGCCGACCTCGACCCAGACGCGGTCCTGCCCTTTCGGAGCCGGGACGTACGCGCGGATGGCGTCGATGGCATCGCTCGCGCGGAGCAGCGAATAGTAGGGCGGCCCGGCGGCGCGGAGCAGATGCGCGCCCGGCACGCTGCGCCATTCGAGGCGATCGCAGCCGAGACGGATGAGCTCACCGGCGAGGTCGACGAGCGACGAGCCCTCCGGCAGCACGAAGAGCACCTGACCGATGTTCTGGTCGACCGCGTGCGTCCGCACGACGCCGACGATCTCGGCCCAGCAGCGGACGGTCCTTCCGTCGCCGGAGCGCGCCGACGTCGGCGCGATGCCCGCGGCGGCGAGCTTCTTCATCAGCTCCGGCGCGACGGGCTGCTCCGGCTCGACGCAGATCCCGCCTTCGGCGTCGCGCCACGTGCGAGCAGGCGCTCCGAGCATGCTCTCCGGGACGAGCCCGGACGTGATGCCGAAGCGAAGAGACTCCTCGCTCGCGAATCGGAGAACGCTCACAGGGCGCAGGAGAATACGAGGAAGAATCGCCCCCGGAAAGCCTGCCCGGCGCCTACTCCCTCACTCGCCTTCGCGCGCCGCCTCGCGTTCCCCTTGCGGCTCACCTTGCGCGACGTCGCCCGCGTGGCCCTCGCCCTCGCGCTCGACCAGGATCGTGTCGCCCGGCTTGGCGATGCCGCCCTCGAACAGCTTCTCGACGATCTCGCGGTGTGCTTCTTCGTGCTCGTGCGGGAGCGCGTCGGCATCACTCGTGTACGAGATCGTGATCGTGCGCTTGCCCGTTGCCGGGTCGACGGAGAGCCTCAGTGTTGCGGTGCTACCCATTCGCGTTCTCCTGTGCCGCCTTCGTCGCGAGGCGCTTGCTCGCTGTTGCCGGAAGAAGATCGGCGAACGCCGCCCGGTCGAGCACCTTCTTCTCGATCAAGAGATCCCGGAGCGCAACGACGAGGTCGCGCTGCTCCTTCAAGATGGTCTGAGCGCGCTTGCGCTGCTCCTCGAGCAACGAGAGGACGGCCTTGTCGATCGCCTCAAGCGACGCGTCCGACGGCCTTCGCTCGTGGACATCGTGCGGTATCGGCGCGTAGCGTCGGACGCCGACCCCGTCGCCGCCCATCCCGAGCTCCTCGACGAGCGCGCGCGCGAGGACGGTCGCGCGCTCGAGGTCGTGGCTCGAGCCAATCGAGAGATCGTCGAGAAGCAGGGCCTCCGCCTCGCGCCCGCCCATCAGGACGCAGATGCTGTCGAACATCTGTCCGCGTGTGGTGACGTACCGATGCGCCGGATCGGCGTACTGGACGAAGCCGAGCGCGCCTGCGAGGTCACCCTGGATCGAGATGCGATCGATCGGCGGCGCATGCTCGCAGAAGAGCGCGCAGACGGCATGCCCGGCCTCGTGGGTCGCGACGACGTGCTCCTCGCTCTTCGTGAGCTCGGGCCGCTCGAGATATGCGGAGAGCGCCGTCTCGACGTCGGCCACCTCGGTCGCGTCGCTCCGCCCGTCGCGAAGGCGCGCGCGCGCGATCTGGCGGCAGAGCGCCTGGATGTGGTCGCCCGAGTAGCGCGTACCCATGCCCTCGACGAGATCGCCGGTGCGCTTCACCGCGTACTCGATCGCCCGCGGGCTCATCTCGAGGCCGAGCTTCCGGTCGTGGATGCCGAGGATCGCGCGCCGATCGTCCGCGTCGGGGTACGGGATGTGGAGATGGAACTCGAAGCGCCCCGGACGGAGCAGCGCGCGATCGAGCGACTCGACGAAGTTCGTCGTCCCGACGACGAAGACGAGCTCCTCCTTGCGGAAGCCGTCCATCTCGGTGAGGAGCTGGTTCACCATCGAGTGCTCGACGCCCGATCCCGTGAACGTGCCGCGCGCGGCGGCGAACGCATCGAGCTCGTCGAACACGATGATGCTCGGGGCGCTCTGGCGCGCCTTGAGGAACACCTGGCGGAGATTCTCCTCGCTCTCGCCGACCCACTTGCTCTTCAGCTCGGGACCGCTGACGACGATCACGGCGGCGCCGAGCGCGGTCGCCATCGCCTTCGCGAACAGCGTCTTGCCGGTGCCGGGCGGCCCCCAGAAGATCATCCCGCGCGGGACGAGGCCTTCGATGCGCTTGATCGCTTCGGGATCGGAGAGCATCGACTTGCGCGCGAGGATGTCGAGGATCTCGCTCCGGAGCCGCGACTTCACCTTCGCGTAGCCGCCGATGTCGTCATCCAGATCGACGTGCGGCATCTCGAACGAGCTCTGGAGCGTCGCCCTCCGGAGCTGCGCGTAGGCGGGCCGCGAGTCCTCCGGGTAGTCGATGCCGCTCAGCGCCGGGAGCAGACGACGAAGGCGGATCGCGTTCACACCCGAGACGTACTTGTAGAGCTCGTAGGGATCGAAGGCGCGACCGAGCTTCCGCGCCTCCTTCTGCGTGACGAGATGGCGGAGCCGCTCCCGTCCGACGCCGAGGATGCTCTCGTGGTGCGCGAAGAGGTTGTGGATCACCTTCGGCACGACGAACGAAGGGTCCTTGAACCCGAGCCAGAGGATCTGCGGGTTCTCGTACAAGAGCGGGATCACTTCGCGCGCTTCTGCCGTGAGCCCGCCCGACGACGACGTGAGGAGATCGAGATGCGGAAGGACGACGACTCGCTCGCCGACCGGCCCGCGCACGGCATCTCGCAGCTGCGAGATCATCGTGCCGATCACGCCTTGCGGGACCATCTCGGGCGCTGCGTTCGGCGCAGGCCGTCCGTCGAGGTACGCGCAGAGCATGTCGCGCTTCTTCAGGCGGTTGCGGATCGCCGCGTAGAAGTACGGGACGAGCTCCTTGTCGCACTCGATCATCACCGGCAGCCGAGCGAGGAGCGCCTGCTCGACGCGTGTGAGCTCCTGCGGATACGCCGCCTCGACCGCCGCGCCCGCGCCGATCTCGATCGGAAGCTCCGCCTCGGGAACGAAGCGAAGGTTCGACGCGTCGGCGTTGCTCACAGGCGCACCTTGATCGTGAGCTCGCCGCTCTCGGTGTCCTCGTGCATCTCCTCGATCTCGCCGAGCTTGCGCGCCTTCTCCTTCAGCGCCTCGGCAGTGACGCGTGCCGTGACCTGATCGAGCTCCTTGCGCAGATCGCCGAGCTTCTTCTCGAGCTTCGCAGCGACGTCGCCCTTCGCCTTCTGCTCGGCGGCGGCCGCATCGCGTGCGACCTCGCGATCGACGCGCTCCTGCGCGGCGCGCGTGCCGGTCTCGAGGGCCTCCTCGATGACGCGCTCGGTGCGTTCCTTCTCGACCGCGATCTCGGCGGTCGCCTCCGCCTTCACGCTCACGGCGCCGGTCTTCACGTCCACCTCGATGACGACGCCGTCCTCTTCGACGCGACGCGCGACCCCGTCTTTGCGCTCGAAGCCGCGCCGCTCCAGCTCGGCGCCGAGGATCTCTCCTGTGCGCTCCTGCGGCAGGATCGGGAGGAGCTCCAGCGTCGTGCAGACGCCGTCCTCGACGTGCACGACACGGTGGACGGAACCTCTCACGGTGACACGGTACGCTCGGCTCACTTGTCTCTCCTGCGTGGGGCGAACGCATCCGTGCAAGGGCGTTCTAGGCGCTGGACATCTTTTCCGACCGGCGCTCCCCCCGCAAGCGTCGGCCCTGCCTTCGAGCCGTCATCGGCCGGCGTCATTTCGCCGCCTCACGACCGGACATGACGGCCGTCTCCGGTGCGCGGGGCGGCGACGACCGATCGTCAGCCGGAGATTTGGCCTCTCGCTCGTTCGATGGATAGGTTCGGGGAAAAGTGGCCAAGAAGCTCCTCGTCGCCGTCCTCGCATGCATCACTCTCTTCCTGTCGCAGCGCACCTTGACGACCGACGCGCGAGCGCGCTCGGCGCCCCAGAGCCGTAGCGAGGCCCGACACGAGACCCGGAACGAGTCGAACGACGGGCACGCGGCCACGAAGACGACGCGGACTGCCAGCCTCTTCTGAGCCAAGCTCCCGGAAATCCGGATCGCCGAGCGAGCGCAACTGTCGGTCGCATTCCGTACGGTCGCGCTCGAACGCGCGCATGCTCGAGGCGAATAGCCCGGCGCGCCGTGCGTCCAACCGATCGTGGACAAGCGGCTCGGGAAGTATCGACTGGTCGCAGAGCTCGCGCGTGGCGGCATGGCGGTCGTGTGGCTCGCCGAGACGCGCGGGCCGGGCGGCTTCTCGAAGCACTTCGTCGTGAAGGAACTCTTGCCGAACCTCGCGCGCGACGAGGAGCACCGCGCGATGTTCCTCGACGAGGCGCGCCTCGCCGCACGGCTCTCTCACGCGAACATCGTGGAAACCATCGACATCGATCGCGATGGCGACCGCTGGTTCATGGTCCTCGAGCTCCTCCATGGCTGCTCGCTCGATCGCGCCCGCAAGCTGCTCGCGCCGAGGCGGATGTCGCCCGGGATGGCGGTGAAGATCGTCCGCGATCTCCTCGACGGTCTTCATCACGCTCACGAGGCGCGTGACGACGAGGGCCGCCCTCTCCGGATCGTGCATCGCGACGTCAGCGCGCGGAACGTGTTCTTGACGACCGCGGGCGAGGTGAAGCTGCTCGACTTCGGGCTCGCGAAGATCAGCGATCGCGGGCGCCGGACCGAGCCGGGGATGGTCAAAGGCTCCGTGCGCTATCTCTCGCCGGAGCACGTCGGCGAGGTTCCGCTCGATCGCCGCGCGGACGTCTTCGCGGCCGGCATCCTGCTCCGCGAGCTGCTCCTCGGCGAGCGTCTTTGGGACGGGCTCGACGACGCGTCCGTCCTCCGAAAGGTCCTCGTGCGGGAGATCCCGCCCTTCCCTCGCGGGACCGACGTGCCCGAGCAGCTCGCGAGGATCTGCGAGAAGGCAATGGCGCCCTATCGCATCCAGCGCTTCGCGACGGCCGCGGAGATGAAGAGCGCGCTCGACGACTGGGCACGCGGCAGCAGTGACGTCACCAGCGCCGAAGATCTCGCGAGGCTCTTCGACTCGGACCTGGCCATCGAGCGCGATCGCGTTCGACTCCTCCTGCGCACGAACCCGCCCGACGTGGTGACCCCGCCGGACGTGATGCAGGTCGGACACGACGACGACCGCGTGACCCTTCCGGCTCCGCCCGAGCGCGAGGCATCGGTCCTCGAGCCGTCGCCCCGACGGCGGACGCGTCTGGTCACGATCGCCGCGATCGCCTCGAAGAGCCGCTGGCGGCCCCTCGCCGTCGGCGCCGCCGCCGCCGCGCTGCTCGTCGCCGGGACGCTCGTGCCCCGCCTCGTCGACGCGAACGAGCACGGCCCACGCGTAGCGGCCTCGACCGGAGCCGTATGCGCGACGAATTGAAGGCAGATCGGAAGCGCGAGCTAGAGCGAGCTTCCGCGTTCGAGCGCACCTCCGTGCGAGATGCGTCCGAGCGTTGATGCTCGCGCCGCAAGGTGAGCGTCGATACTGTAGAGGTGATGCTTCGTCGGTCGTTTCTCGTCTCTTGCTTGCTCTCGGCAGGCGCACTTGCAGCGTGTGCCGGCGTCCTCGGTAACTCAACCGCGGCCGATGACGACGTCCTTTCCGACGCGAGCACAGGAGGCGACGGCGGTCCGAGCACGGGGGACTCGTCGACTCCCGGCGAGGACGGCAGCCCTGAGGCCGGTCCGGATGCTGCCGACGATGCGCCGAACGACGCAGCGAACGACGCGGCGGACGACGCCGACGCCTGCACTTCGCTGCAGAGCGACTCGAACTGCGGCCGCTGCGGGAACGACTGCGGAACCGCCGCGACGTGCGAACAGGGCAAGTGCCGATTCGCTGTGGCCGGCACGACCTGCCCGGCGTGGGGTCTCGCATACGGAGTGACCACCGAATCGATCTACTGGACCGAGATGTGTGCTGGCAGCGGCGCGATCCGGCGCTGCCCCATGGCTAGCGGCTGTCCGACGCTCCCCGGCGCGCTCTACACCGGGGGCAACGACTCGCTCCCTTGCGGCGTCGTCGCCGCGAACGGGAGCGACGGCAAAGAGTACTTCTTCAACACCGACAACCAGGGACCGAACAACAACCGTCTCTGGCGAACGCTCTTCGACGGCAACGGCCGGACCGACTGGGGTGGAACCAACGCCGGAGGCCCGGGAGCGATTGTCACGAACGGAACCAACATCTGGTGGGGAACGAGCGGCGTGGTGTACCGGTCGGCCGTGAGCACCACCGGGTCGACTCCGGTGCTGAACGCGAATCCCAGCCCGACCACCTCGAGCGCACCGCAGAGCGTCGCTCTCGACGCCGTCAATGTCTACGCAGCACGGCAGGCGATGCTCGGAGAGGCGGACGGCGTCGTCGCGTGCCCGATCGCAGGGGATTGCACGACGACAGGCGAGATCCAGATCTTCACCGGTGGGAACGCCTCCGCGATCGTCTCCGACGGCGTCAACGTGTTCGTGTCGCAGCGAGCGAACGGCGTCGACAACGTCTACCGCTGCTCCGTCGCCGTCGGCTGTGATGCGGGTGCCGCTCCGATTTGGACCGCGAACGTCGCCGTCAATCCCGCGCGCCCGATCCCGCTCGCCCTGGACGGGAACAACGTCTACATCAACTCGCGCAGCGGTGACCTCCTCGCGTGTCCGAAGAATGCAGCGACGTGCGCCACGCCGAAGCTGCTCCACCCGAATGTGAACGCCGGCTCGATGCTCGTACGCGACGGGTATCTCTACTGGACCGAAAGCAACGGGCTGCCGGGCGTCTACCGCACGAAGCCGTGAGCGCGGTCAGCCGGGCGAACGTTCCGGCGCCGTCAGCTCCTCGAGCGACGCGAGCGTCGACAGGACGCTCTCCGCGCGCGTGAAGCCGTCGCGTCCGAGCATCTCCCAGCTCGAGAGCGTCGCCTGCGCGACGTCGTAGCCATCGTCGATGAAATGTACGAGCGCGAGCTCGTCGCGCTTCTTTCCGAGCCGTCCGAGCGCGTGGAAGAGCGCGCCGGCGCGCTGCCGGGACTCGGTCCGCGCGCGCAGCGTCCCCTCGGCACGCACTCGCGGCACCACACGCGCGGCGATGTCACGAGGCTTCGCGCCCGGCGGTAGAACGCGCACGGCTGCGTCGATGATGAACGTTGCGAGGTCCCACCTGCCGATCTCGTTCACGGCATCGAGGTAGTGGTCGAGCGCGGCGCGCTCGAGCACGCCGATGCGGACCGCATGCTCCGCCGGGAGGACGTCGTCTTCGTCCCATGCCACGGTCGCCGTCCAGCGACGTGCGAGGTCGCCGGCGAGACATTCGACGACGATGCGCCCCTCCTCGGTCGCGAGCGAATGCATCGACGGCACGATCGCCGCATCTTCTCGTCCCGACGGGTACGTGGGGGACACCTCTTCTCCGTGACGCGCGAGCGGACGGGCAAAGCCGAGCCACGTGAGCGGCGATCGTAGGCCTGGCGACGACGCGAGCACGCGTTCGAGACGCTCGCCCTCGACGAGACGGAGCGCGAGGTACGCGCAAAGCTCATCCCCGATCGTCCGTGGAGAGGCCACGAATCGCGCAGTGCTCTCCCTCGCGCCGAGCGGCGTGTTCGCGAGCCAGCGAACGAGCTCGAACGTGTACGTGCTGAAAGCGATCTTCGGCACCGGCCGGACATCGAACACGCGCGCCGGCTTCGGCGATCCGGTATCGGGCCTGATGCGAAGACGCGCGCCGCCGAGCCGCGCGAGCGTCTTCACGATGCCCTTCGAGAGCGTATCGGTGAGCACGCGCATCGCGCTCGGGCCGAGGGTCGTGACGGGGAGCGCGCTCGCGAGCGTCGCCGCGACGGACCCATACGAGTCTGGCGTGACCAGCGCGCGTGCGACGGCGAGCACCTCCGCTTCGCGCACGTCGACGCGAACGGGCTGCGCGCTCATCGAGAGGACCTCTTCTCGGCGAGCGCCGCCGCGAGCGCCGGCCAACCGTTGACGACGAGCTCACCGTTGCGCAGACGGATCTCGACGGTGTTCCTCGCCCGGAAGCGCGGGTCGTCGGCCTCGTACCGATCCGAGAGGAAGTGCAACACCTGGTTGGTCGAGCCGATCCACCGGCGCTCCCGCTCCGGAAGATCGCGCTCGTAGCGGCCGTCGACGAGGAGATCGCAGGCATCGAGGAGCGCGCCGACGCCCGGCTCCGCTCTCGCGCGCTTCTCTTCCAGCTCCGCGAGCGTGAAGCCCGAGTACACCATCACGTCGAGGCCCTTCGCACGCACGGCTCGGGCGAAGGCGGCGCAGCCTTCCGCCTGCGCGAAGGGCTCTCCTCCGAGCAGACTCACGCCGTCGATTCCATCCGTCGCGAGCGCGCGTGCGACGAGGTCGGCGACGGGCGTGGGCTCGCCGCCCTCGAACCGGAGCATCTGCGGGTTGCAGCACTCGCGGCAGCGCATCGGGCAACCCTGCACCCAGACGGCGAAGCGCCGGCCCGGTCCCTCGGCCTCGGTATCGGGGACGATCTGCGCGATCTGCAGCACCGCGTGCATCGACGCGAGAGCGTATCAGACGAGCAGCGCCCAAGATTCAGCTCGCGTCATTTGTGCCCCCGCGATCGCCGGGGCACGGTCGAGCCATGTCTCGAGTCTGGACGTTGGCGATCACCGCCGTCCTCGGCGCCGCCCTGACGGGCTGCTCGACGAGCGACACCGGCCTGCCGCAGGGACATCTCGTCGTCGCCGACTTCGACGGCGACGGGATCCTCGATGTGGCAACGCTCGCGATCTACGACGGGATCACCGTCGCGCTGGCCGACGGACGCGGCGGCTTCCGGGTCGTCGAGAACCACGTGAGCGATCTCGGCCAACGTATGGGCGTCGCCGCCGACTTCGACGGGGACGGACGCCCGGACATCCTCTATGGCGCGTGGGCGGACGACCATTTCGGCATCGAGGCGCGCGTGGGTCACGGTGACGGCGCGGGACGCTTCACGGTCACGCAGCTCGCGATGGACGGTCTCTTGCTCGAAGACATCGTCGGGACCGCGGACGTCGATGCCGACGGGCTCATGGACGCGTTCGTCCTCGTACGGCCTGCCGATCCGTCACGGCGGCAGGAGCTCCGCGTGCTCTTCGGACAACGCGACAGGACGATGCGCCTCGGCCCCGAGACGAACGCGAAGCCCGCGGCGTCGACGTCGGAGCACAACGGCGCGGTGCTCGACGCCAACGAGGACGGCATCCCCGACGTCGCCCTCCTCGGCAACGACGTGGACGTCTTCCTCGGAAAACGCGACGGGACGTTTGGGCGCCAGATCCGCGTGGGCCCACGCTTCGAAAGCGCGTTCATCTCCGAGGCTCCCGTCGCCGGGGACTTCGATGGTGATGGTCACGTCGATCTCTTCGCGTCGAGGCTCTGGCTCGGCGACGGCAGCGGCAGCTTCCGTGCGTCGGTGGTCGATCCGACGCCCGCATCTGCATCGCGAAGCAGCACCGTCGTCCTCGACGTCGACGGGGACGGACGCGACGAGATTGCGTATTGCTCGTTCGAGGACGGCAACACGTCGCTCGTGCTGCTTCGCTTCGACGGGACGAAGCTCGATGAGCAGAGCTGGTCCCTCTCCGACAGCTCGGAGATCGCCGCTTATGGCTCTGCGGTCGCCGTCGCCGGCGAGACCGTGAGCATCCACACGTTCGACTGATCGTTCAGTCGCTCGCGCTCGGAAGGCCGAGGATCCTCGTACCCATCCGACGACCGAGACGCCGGCTCGCCGCGCGAAGAGCATCGGCGTGACGGAACGTCGCCGCGCGCGCATCGGGCGCCACCGCGACGGTCTCGAGCGCACGCATGTCGCCGGTGTCGCGCTCGCGCGGGCCGTCCTTCGAGCGGACGATCCAGGCGCGCGCAACGACGCCGACACGTGTCGCACGCGCATCGGGGAGGCGCACGCCATCGGCGTTCGGCGTCGACGCGATCCCTTCGCTCGCCTCGTCCGCGCGGAGCACCTCGACCTCGCAGCGCGGATAAGACTCTCCTGCCGCCAGCGCGCCGGACTGCGCGAGCTCGTCACGGACGCCGGCCACGACCTCATCGGACGAGACCGCATCCGGGAGGTTCGTCGAAGCGAGGACGACGGCGAAGCGCTCGGCCGCCGTCCCGCTGTGGACGGGACGGTAGCCGCACGCGCCGAGCGCGATGCTCGCGACCAAAAGCGTTCCGCGAGCGCCTCCTGCGAACAGCGCTCGTGCGCGAGCGCGTCCTGACAACAGCGCTCGTACGGGAGCGCGTCCTGACGACGGCCCGAGCCTCATCCGACGATGAGGTTCAGGATCCGTCCCTTCACGTAGATGACCTTCTTGATCGCCTTGCCCGCGATGAAGTCCCTGACCTTCGCGTCCTCGAGCGCGATCCCCTTCGCGACGGCCTCGTCGGCGTCCGCCGGGATCTGGATCGAGGCGCGCGCCTTCCCGTTCACCTGAACGCCGATCTCGATGACGTCGTCCTTGACGAGCGCCGGATCGAACGCGGGCCACGGCTCGTACCCGAGCGTCGTCTTGCCGCCGAGGCGCTCCCAGAGCTCCTCGCCGACGTGCGGCGCGAACGGCGACAGGATCTGGACGAGCGCCCGTGCCGCCGCGACCGGCACCTTCGGCAGACCGCCGAGGTGCTTCACGAGGATCATCATCGCGCTGATCGCCGTGTTGAAGCGAAGCGCCTGGATGTCCTCCGTCACCTTCTTGATGGTCTTGTGGACGAGCTTCTGCGTCTCGACGTCGTAGGCCGACGGATCGTCGGTGACGTTCGCCGTCGAGACGTTCCACACGCGCTCGAGGAAGCGGCGCACGCCTTCGATACCGCTCGTCTGCCAAGGCTTCACGGCCTCGAGCGGCCCCATGAACATCTCGTACAGGCGGAGCGAGTCGGCGCCGTGGCTCTTGATGAGGACGTCGGGGTTGACGACGTTGCCGCGCGACTTGCTCATCTTGAACGCCTGCGAGAGCACCTGGATCTCGGGAGCGTCGTTGAGCGTGAAGTGAGCGCCGCGCTTCGTGATGTCCTGCTCGGTGACCCTGCGGCTCACGAGCGTCTTCTTCGTCTTCGTGTCCTCGAACGAGCCGTCGTCGCGCTCCTTCGCGCGCTCGGCGCTGACGAGAGTGTCGCCGGCGGCGTAGAACGCAAAGTGCTCGCGGTCGGGCGTCGTGAGGACGGGGACGTCGGCCTCGCGCAGGTAGAAGACGCCGTTACGCTCGTCGAGGTCCGTCGAGCGCATGCGGCGATCGGTGAGGCGCGTGCCGGCCTCGGCGTCGATCCACTGGTCGCCTTCGCGCTTCGCGCGTGAGCCGGGCACCGCGACCGCCTCGTGGAAGACGATGTGCTCGACCTCGCCGAGGATGAGGCCCTGATGGACGAGCTTCTGGAACGGCTCCTCGTGTTTCACGAGGCCGAGGTCGAAGAGGACCTTGTGCCAGAAGCGCGCGTAGAGGAGGTGGAGGACGGCGTGCTCGCTGCCGCCGACGTAGAGGTCGACGGGCATCCACGCGTCGTACGCGGTCTGGCTCCAGCCTTCCTTG
This sequence comes from Pseudomonadota bacterium, assembly GCA_023402175.1. GTDB lineage: Bacteria > Myxococcota_A > Polyangia > Polyangiales > Polyangiaceae > Labilithrix. Next base: position 17,797 of record JAEXCN010000317.1, read on the forward strand.
TCGTTCTTCGGATCGAGGAAGCGGAGGTAGTACCAGCACGAGCCCGCCCACTGCGGCATCGTGTTGGTC
>JAEXCN010000187.1 GCA_023402175.1 Pseudomonadota bacterium
GCTCCGCAGGCGCCGCGAGCGAAGCCGGCGGCGGGGGATCGGTCACGACGACGCTCGCCGTCGTCCGCGGTCGCTCGCTCGTCACGGGAGTCTTCGGGGTGTCCTTCTTCTGGCTGACGACGATCCCGACGCCCCCGGCGAGGCCGATCACGGCGATGACCGGAAGGGCGAAGACGAGCGGCGAGCGGCGCGACGAGCCGCTCGGCTGCTCGACCGCGGGCGCGTCGCGTGTTGCTCCGAGATCGGTCTGCGCGCCGGTCGTGGGCCGGTTCGACGCGTGCTGCGGCGGCTGAGACGGTCCCTTCGGGTCGGTGTCGAGCTGCGTCCGACCGAGCGCCTCGTCGGGACGCGCACGCATCGAGAACAGCTCGGGCACGGCCGCGACGCCTCCTTGCGCGGGCGAATCGAGCAGCTTCGTCTTAAGCTGGACCGGCTCGCGCGGCGGCGCGTCGACGAGGATCTCCGTGACGGGCGCTCCCTTCTGCACGTCCGTCGTCGGACGGCTCGCCATCACGTCCGTGCCGCTTCCGGCGCCGCGCTGCAGCTTCGAGAACGCGGCCATCGACGTCGGAAGGCCGTCCATCGGGATGATGGACTCCTTCGTCGGCGGCTTGAACCCGCGCATGCGCTCGACGAGCGCGAGGCTCTTCTCGCTCGCGAAGGGAGCGAGGTCCTCGGCCATCTCGAGCGCGGTCGCGTAACGCTCGGTCACCTCGCGCGCGAGCGCCTTGTGGACCACCGCTGCGAGCTCGTCGGGCAGATCCGGACGCGTCTGCTGGATCGGTGGCGGGTCTGCGGTGAAGAGCTGGAAGAGGATCTCGGTGAACTCGCCGCTCTCGGAGAAGAACGGTGTCCGACCGGAAAGCAGCTCGTAGAGAATGACACCGACCGAGTAGAGATCCGATCGCGAGTCGACGTCGCGCGGGCTGCGCGCTTGCTCGGGCGACATGTAGAGCGGCGTCCCGAGCGCCGAGTTCGTCTGCGTGAGCGAAGAGCTCCCCGGCTGCACGACCTTGCTGATGCCGAAGTCGAGAATCTTCACGAAGTCGTCCTCGCCGTCGTGCGTGACGACGAAACAGTTCGACGGCTTCATGTCGCGATGGATGATCCCGATCGCGTGTGCGGCCTGGAGCCCACGGAGGATCTGGATGGTGAAGTGGACCGCGCGCTGGATCGGCAGCCCCGACGGTCCGTCCCGCATGAGGAGATCGGCGAGATCGAGCCCGTAGAGGCACTCCATGAGGAGGTACGGCGTGCCGTTGGGAAGAAGGCCGACGTCGTTGACCGGAAGGACGTGATCGCTCTTGATGGCCTTGCTGGCGCGGCCTTCGTTGACGAAGCGCTCGACGGCGCCGGGGAACGTCATGAACTGCGGGTTCATGAACTTCAGCGCCACCGTGCCGCCGAGGACGACGTGTGTGGCGCGTGCAACTGCTCCCATCCCGCCTTCGCCGAGGAGCTTCTCGATCTGGTACTTCCCGTCGACGATCTCTCCGGCGGCCGGATACGGGCTGGGAAACGTCTCGTTCATACGTTCGGCCTTGAGAATAGGAGGCCGTCGCCCGGGAAGCCAGGCCGTGGGGCCCAGGAGCTCAGGGGCGGCTCGCCCTGTCTCGAGGCGCTTCGGGTCGGGGCCTTCGGGCTGTGAGCGACGGCGAGAGCGGAGTATGTAGTTCGCCCGATGTCCGAAGCTCCTCGAAGCCCCAATCTTCCCTCGAGCCCGTCCGCCCCGCACATCGAGCGCCTCGATTCGATGAACTCGAAAGCGCTCGTCGGCGGTGGTCCCGAGCGCATCAAGAAGCAGCACGAGGCCGGCAAGCTCACCGCCCGCGAGCGCATCGACCTCCTCCTCGACCCGGGCTCTTTCGTCGAGCTCGACCGTTTCGTCACGCACCGCTGCACCGACTTCGGGATGCAGGACCAGAAGGTGCTCGGCGACGGAGTGGTCACGGGCTGGGGTCTCGTCGACGGCCGTAAGACGTTCGTCTTCGCGCAGGACTTCACCGTCTTCGGCGGATCGCTCTCGGGCGCGTACGCCCAGAAGATCTGCAAGGTGATGGACCTCGCGATGAAGGTCGGCGCGCCCGTCGTCGGCCTCAACGACTCGGGCGGCGCACGCATCCAGGAAGGCGTCGAGTCCCTCGCCGGCTACGCGGACATCTTCCTTCGCAACACGCTCGCGAGCGGCGTCATCCCGCAGATCAGCTGCATCATGGGCCCTTGCGCAGGCGGCGCCGTGTACTCGCCGTCCATCACGGACTTCATCCTGATGGTCGAGGGCACGAGCTACATGTTCATCACCGGCCCCGACGTCATCAAGGCGGTGACACACGAGGAGGTCACGAAGGAAGACCTCGGCGGCGCCCACACGCACGCGAGCAAGAGCGGCGTCTGCCATCTCACGGCGCCGGACGACCGTACGAGCATCGCGCAAGCGCGTGAGCTCCTGTCGTTCATGCCGTCGAACAACCAGGAAGACCCGCCGTTCAAGCCGTCGACCGACCCGCCGCTTCGCGAGGTGCCGGAGCTCGACGCGATGATCCCGATCGAGTCGAACAAGCCGTACGACGTGAAGGACGTCATCCGGGCGGTGGTCGACGACGGGCACCTGTTCGAGATCGCCGAGGCTTACGCCTCGAACATCGTCGTCGGCTTCGCCCGCATCGGCGGCCGCGCCGTCGGCGTCGTCGCGAACCAGCCGGCAGTCCTCGCGGGCGTGCTCGACATCGACGCGTCGATGAAGGCCGCACGCTTCGTTCGCTTCTGCGACTGCTTCAACATCCCGCTCGTCACGTTCGTCGACGTCCCCGGCTTCCTCCCCGGCACCGACCAGGAGTACGGCGGCATCATCAAGCACGGCGCGAAGCTCCTCTTCGCGTTCGCCGAGGCGACCGTGCCGAAGGTCACGGTCATCCTCCGCAAGGCGTACGGCGGCGCTTACGACGTCATGGCGTCGAAGCACATCCGTGCAGACGTGAACCTCGCGTTCCCCACGGCCGAGATCGCGGTCATGGGTCCCGACGGCGCCGTCAACATCGTCTACCGCCACGAGATCGCCAAGGCCGCCGACCCGGCGAAGGCGCGCGCGGAGTTCATCGCGGACTACCGCGAGAAGTTCGCGAATCCGTACAAGGCGGCTGAGCTCGGCTTCATCGACGAGGTCATCTATCCGCGGACTCTCCGCGCGCGGCTGCACCGCTCGCTCGAGATGCTGAAGGACAAGAAGGACTCGAACCCGCCGAAGAAGCACACGAACATCCCGCTCTGAGCCGGGACGCGCCTTCGCCGAGGGGCTGGCGCGGACGTGCAGGCTTTCGTGCTCGGCCTCGATCTCTTCGCGTGATGACATCCGCGCGGTGGCGAGCCGGATTTCTTTCGCGCGTGATCGCGGGTCCTTCGTTCCTGCACGAGATTGGGCATTCACGCGTCGTGATCTCGCGCAGTTCGGAGCGGCACGAGATCCGCATGTGACGAAGCAGCGCTGCGGCGAGGCTTGTCCCCCCCGAGCCCGTCGCAGCGCTGTTTTCGTTAACGGCCCTGAACGCCGCGGCGAGCTCGTCCCCCGAGCGCGCTCGCGGCGTTCTCTATTTCATTGTCCGTTGCGTACGAGACCGCGCGCGCCGTCACTCGGCGAAGCGCGTGTACGCGACGTCGAGCTGCCCGCGTCGACCTTTGCCCGCGTCGACCTTTCGAGGTTGTCGGCGTGATCCTTCGACCTTGCACGACAGTGAGACGCGGAAGACGTGATTTCAGGGATTTAGAGCTGGCACGCAATCCGCATATTGGAGGGCAGCGCTGCGGCGAGGCTTGTCCCCCCCCCCGAGCCCGCCGCGGCGCTGTTTTCGTTAACGGAGCGGAACACGCGATGGAGCGTGCACGTCGCGAGCTCCGTGCGAAGAGGACGGCACCTCGGCCCGCGTGATTCGCGCCGACGCGACCGGTTACGCCGAGGTCGCCGCCATCACTTCTCGAGCTGCGTGCTCTAGCTCACCGCGCACGCTGCGCGCGGCGTAACGCAACGCGAGCTCTCGGGGACCGATGTCATCGAGCTTCTCGCATCCGGCGATACACGTCGCGGGGATCGCTCAGCGACGCGTCTTGCGGCGCATCTTGCGGCGCGTTTTGCGGCACGCGAGCGACACATCGAACGAAAGCGCTGCGATCGCGTCCGAAACTTGGCCCGGCATCCTCTTTCTTCTTATCGGAGGGAAGTCCGGAGGAAATCCATGAGCACTGCACATGATCGCCGAGCGCCTGGAACGACCCGCATTCCTTTCGATGCGATGGTCGAGGTCGGGGGCGCGCTTGGCCCGTCGTTCGAGGCCCAGGCGGTGAACCTCTCCGAAGAGGGCATGTCGCTTCGCACGGCGTACCTGCCCGAGGTCGGCCAGCCGGTGATGTGCCGCTTCGATGCGGGCCATGGCATGACCGTCACCGCCGCAGGCGAGGTCCTCTGGCAGGACGACATGGGCAACGGAGGCGAGTTCGGCATTCGCTTCACGAACCTGGATGCGGGGAGCACGGTCGCTCTGCAGCGCATCCTCGGCATGGGCGACGACGCACAAGCGCCGGCGCGGGATGCGGGCCGCAAGGTGCGCCTCCACATCGAGGGCCTCGCGTCTCCGATGCGCGCCAGGATCAAGGACCAGATGGCGTCGGGCGTGACGGCGTACAGCGAGCTCGGCTTCCTCCAGATGGGCAAGCCCCTCGAGCTCGAGGACGCCGCGTCCGGCACGCGCCGCCCCGCGATGATCGATCGCGTCCAGGTCGAGGTCGACGAAGGCTCGCGGATCCCGCAGCTCGTCGTGTCGCTCCGCTACGACGACGAAGAGGCGCGCGGCGCGTCGCTCGCGGGCGTGGAAGTGCCCGTCGACGACGCAGCCGAAGAGACGCCGCACGATCCCGAGCACGCGTCCGAGATGGAGGCCTCGCGGCAGTACGACGAGGAAGCTCACGACGATCAGGCCGAAGCGCCGATGGCCGAAGCGAAGGCCGCGTCGGAGGACAGCGCGAACGAAGAATCGAACAAGCTGAAGAGCGCGCTCACGCGCAACGCCGCCAAGGTGACGCCGGCGCTCGTCTCGTGGGCGAAGCGCGCCAAGGTGGCGGCGGCGCTGCTCGCCGCGCGTGCAGCTCGAGCCAAGGGCCGCACAGGCGGTAACGACGTCGAGATCCCCGTGCGTCGGACGACGGCGCCTGCGCCCGGCGGCGGTCTCCACACGGCCGGGCGGAAGGTCGTCCGCGGAAGCATCCCGGACGATCGCTTCGAAGAGGAGCCGCAGCCGAAGGGTGGCTTGAAGCTCACGAAGAAGAAGCTCGCCCTCGGCGCATCGATCGGCCTCGCGACGATCCTCGTCCTCATCGCGCTCCGGAAGCCCTCGCCTGCACCGCAGCTCGCGAGCGCGCCGTCGCCGCCCGATTCGGCGGCGCTCGCAGCCCCGGTGGACACGGCCCCGCCTGCGCCGACGGCGCTCGCGCCGGTCACCCCGCCGGTCGATCCGCTCGCTGCCGCTGCGCAGGTCATGGCGAACGGCGGCCCCGGCATGAGCGCGGGCAAGCCAGGAAAGCCGACGCCGTTCACGAACGGTCCGGTCGGCTCTCGCCCGACGGTCATCAAGATCAAGATGGACGGCCCGGTCGAAGGCATCCAGGGCGCGGCGCAGCCGAGCGGCTTCACGATCGTGACGCCGAACCGCAAGGCGGTGGATCCGGCGGCATCGCTCGCGTCGAAGGACGCGCGCCTCGAAGGTGTGCACGTCTCGAACGAGGGCAGCGGCGCCGAGTTCACCGTCACGTTCAAGGACGGCGTCCCCAACTATGTCGTGCGCGCGCACGGCGACACGCTGGAGATGGTCCTCGCGAAGCCCGGCGGCACGAGCAAGGCCGAGGCGAGCGTGAAGAAGTCGACGAAGAAGACGACGAAGAAGCGCTGATCGAGCGCCTCGAGCGACGAACGTGACGGGCCGGAGCAGTGCTTCGGCCCGTTTCGTTTTTCGGACGCCACACCTACACGCACACCGTGTGCCGGCGTTCGTGGACGATGCGGCGCTCGATTTCATGCGGGATTCATCTCGCGTTCGGCGCGTCTTCAATCCTCCGTGGCTCTCTGGATGCAGAATGCTCGCGCTATCCTGCAGTCCGAGACCCGGTCCATTTTCGTCGGGGACAGCCCCCGGCGCCCCCGGAGATCTCCTCGACCTCGCCATCGCTCGGTCTCGTCACGTGTCACGGATCCTTCTCATCGACGACGACAGCTCGCTCCTCGATGCGCTCTCGATCGCGTTCGAGGACGCTGGGCACGAGGTCCTCACTGCACCCGACGGAGCCATCGGGCTCGAACGCGCGCGACGCGATCGGCCCGATGCCGTCGTGAGCGACGTGAACATGCCGGGCCTCGACGGGCTCTCGCTCTGCCGACGCCTCCGCGAAGCGGGCGATGCGGTGCCGCTCGTGCTCCTCACGTCACGTGACAACGAGATCGACGAGGCGCTCGGTCTCGAGCTCGGCGCCGACGACTACGTCGCAAAGCCGTTCAGCACGCGCGTGCTCCTCGCGCGGATCTCGGCGCTGCTCCGCCGCGAGTCGCGTAGGCAGTCGAAAGAAGCCGAACGCCCGATCGCGCGCGGCGCCCTCGAGCTGTTCCCGGAGCGGCTCGAGGTCCGCTACGCGAAGGCGCCGATCGTCGTCACCGTGACGGAGTTTCGCTTGCTCGAAGCGTTCGCGAGCCGTGCGGGCATCGTGCTCTCGCGCGATCGACTGCTCGACATCGTCCGCGGCGACGGATCCGTCGTGGCCGAGCGAATCATCGATACGTACGTCCGTCGTCTACGGCGCAAGCTCGAGGCCGTCGATTCGACGTTCGACCGCATCGAGACGGTCATCGGCGCGGGCTATCGATGGAAGGACGACTGAGCTGAGCTGGGGCGTGAAGCTCGGACCCTGGTTCTTCGGCGGCCGATGGGGCTCGGTGCACGGCCGGCGCGCCGCGGGCGATGCGCCGTCGACGAGCCTCTCGCATCTCCGTCCGTCTCTTCGGACGAACGCACTGCTCATCGTCCTCGCGATGCTCGTGCTCCCGCAGCTCATCGTCGTCGGATGGAGCCTGATGGAGCGCGACATCGGCGGGAAGCTGCAGTGGGAGACGAAGAGCGCGGCGGAGGAAGCGTCGGTGGTGCTCGCGAGGGCAGAAGCGTCGACGATCGAGGCCGGGCTCGACGAGATCGCGCGGCGCTGGGGCACTCGCATCCGCCTCGTCGGCGACGACGGCGCTCTCCGCTTCGATGCCGACGCCGATCGTGGAACGGACCTCGTCCACCAGATCGGCACGCTGTTCTTCGGTCCCGACGGCGCTCCGACCTTGCGCGAGTTCGATGAGACGCTCGGGACGCTGCCGCGAAGACCCGAGGTCGTGAGGGTCACCGGTTGGCCCGGCGCGGACGCGCCGCCGGCGACGCTGGTCGAAGAGAGCGCTCACCGGTACCCGTTCGGCTCGGATCGCCGCCCGGACGGCAGCTCCGCGGCTCCGGTCGCGACCCTCTTCCGCTCCAACGCGCCGCCGACGGCTTCCGCGTCGCCGCGAATCGAGACGGGCTGTCGTACGTCACCCGCGGGGAAGCTCCTCGTCTGCCATGCCGCGCAGGCTGCGCTCTTCGACGGCCGCCCGCACGTCATCTACGTGCAGGAGTCGTCTCGCCGAGCAGTTCGAGCGCTCTACGATCTCCGCTACCACCTCGCGCGGCTGTCGATCGTCATGCTGCCGCTCGCGCTGGCGTTCTCGTGGTGGATGGGCCGCCGGATGGTGCGGCCGATCGAATGGCTCCGCGAACGCGTGCTCGAGAAAGCGAAGAGCGCGAACCCGCGCGCGGACATCGACCTGCGCGGCGGCGACGAGGTCCGCGATCTCGCCGAGGCGTTCAATGATCTGCTCGGCGCGCTCGACGAGCGTCGCCGTGCGAACGAAGCGTTCGTTGCTGATCTCGTCCACGAGTTCAAGAACCCAGTCGCCGCGATCCGTGCGTGCGCCGAGTCGCTCGAGTCGGGCAGCGTCGACGAGAAGCGCGCCGCGCGTCTCTCGAAGATCCTCGCCGACTCGAGCGGCCGGCTCGACGCGCTCGTCTCGCAATTCCTCGAGCTCGCGCGTGCCGAAGCGGGCATGCCGAACGAAGCCCGCGCCGAAGTCGACGTCGGCGCACTCGCGAGCGGGATCGTGTCCTCGCTCGAGCCTTCCTTCGAAGGCGTCCGCTTCGGTGTCGAAGTCGATGCGGACACCATGGTCGTCGGCGTCGCCTCGCGTCTCGATTCGGTGGTGCGGAACCTCGTCGACAACGCAGCATCGTTCGCTGGGCGGGGCGGAGAGGTGCGCGTCTCGGTTCGCCATGAGCTGTCACCCCGCGACGTCGTCGCGATCGAGGTCTCGGACACCGGCCCTGGCATCGCGGAGGAGGACCTTCCCCGCGTCTTCGACCGCTTCTTCACGACGCGTGCACGCGCGCGTCCCGAGAACGGCGCGTCCTCCACGCGTAGAGGCGGAAGTGGCCTCGGCCTCGCGCTCGTGAAGGCGGTCGCCGAAGCGCACGGCGGCGAGGTCTCGGCGCGCTCGACGCTGGGCAAGGGCGCCACGTTCCGCGTCACCTTCCCCACGCTCCGCTGACCGCGCCACAAACCGTCGATCCAGAAGATGCGGCCACGCGCACGAGCGCACGGCCGCGCGCACGAGCGCCGTCCCGTTCACGCCGCGTTCATCTCGGGGCTCGCATCGTTTCACCTTGCCGGGCAGCGACGTTCATCTCGCGATCGCAAGCTCCGGGCATGTCCACGCTCGTCACGCTCCTCGACATCGCTTGTGGCAGACCGATCCCGTCACACGAGTCCGGTCCTTCTCGTCGACTTCAGCTCGTCGTGTTCGCGCTCCTCGGATCGTTGGTCTTCGCCGGCGCGTGGGGCCTCGCCGCGGGAAGCCAGGCGACGACGCTCGCGATCGCGAACCTCTACAAGGTGCCGATGGTCGTCCTCCTTTCGTGCGCGTTCGCTGCGCCCGCAGGCTTGCTCGCGTGGCGGCTCTCCGGCGCGCCGATCCGCGGGAGCGACCTCGCTCTCGGCTTCTCCGGTGGAATGTTCGGCGGCACCCTCGTCCTCGCGGTGCTCGCGCCGCTCGTCGCGCTCTACTACCACTCGAGCGCATGGGCGGGCCCCGTGCTCGGGATCGGGTCGGCGATCCTCGCGCTCGTGACCGGGACGATCATGTTCGTGCGCGGAACGATGCAGCGCCTGCCGCCGGGCACGTCGAAGCTCGCGGTTCTCGTTCCCGTCGCGGTCACGCTGGGCATGCAGCTCCTCACGCTGATCCAGCTCGCGGCGATCGCTGCTCCCATCTTTCCCGAGCGCACGCCCTTCAGCGGCGGCATCGATCACCTCGCGCGCTGAGGTGTCCGATGACGTCCAGGACACCCAGCATCCTCCATGTCCCTTTTCTCCGGTCGATGACTCGCCTGCGGCGCTTCGGTGCGGTGCTCTTCATCGCGGCTTCGATCTTCGGGAGCGGACCAAGCTCTGCGCACGCGTCGTCCGCGACCGCGCCGAGCTTCGAACCGTCGAGCTGCGCGGAGGCTCCGGACGCCGCTCCGCGAGTCCCGCTCGCGAGCGCCGTCTTCACACCGCGCTCGGTGGACGGCGGGCTCCGATGGGACGCGCGCTTCATCCTCGACGTCGATGCGGCCTTCGACTTCCGCGGAGGTGCGCTCGCCTTCGCTGAACCGCTCCCGCCCGGCGAGACGCTGATGACCAGCGCCCTGGTCCCGATCACCGAAGGCGATCGACTCGTCGGCGTCTGCGTGCCGCGAGAAGCGCTCGTCGACCGCACGGTGTCCGCGTCCTTCGTGCAGCCGATCCCATCGTCGGGCCACTTCTCGTTCACCCTCGGTGCACCGCTGGTGGCGGGCAACACCGTCCAGATCATCGAGACGTCGCTCGGCGATCAGCGGATCGAGCCGGTGGTCTCGCCTCCGCTCGAGAAACATGTCGGGTACGTCGCGCCGCGTGCGATCAGCGACGGCGCTCGCGAGGAAGCGCGCCGGCTCACGGACGTGCGCGCGAAGGTGAGCTCGAGCCCGATCTACGTGCGTGGCGACGACGTCCGTGCCGTCGGCGGGCTCACGGCGCGCATCGTCGACCCACGCACGCGGGCGAGACGAAGCGCGGCCGGCGTCGCGATCATGTTCGCTGCTCTCGTGGGGGCGCTCGTGCTTGCCGCCCGCAAGCTCGGGCGCAGCGCGAGCGTCGAGCGGGCGGACGCGCTGCTCGCATCGGAGATCGACGAGGCCGCTCGCAGCAGGCCGAAGGGGCCCGGCTGATGTGGCCCGTCGCGCCTTTCTCGCTCGTCGCGCATGACGACGACGCGCATTCGCGCAGACGCACGACCGACCGCTCGGCACGTGCGGGCAGCGCACTAGCCGGCGCGCTTGCGCGTGCGGACAGGCCCGGCCCGGCGGGTCCGCAACCAACGCGACGACATCGTCCTCGGAAGCCGGACCGCAGCGGCGATCGCGCCGGTGGTCGACTCCCCTCGAGCGTTCAGAGGCGCAGGCGCCGCGTCCGGACGGCACCCCGGCGTCGCGCCTTACGGGTACGTGATTTCCGAGGGGTATGACATCCGAGTCGTGCTCGGACGTCCGATGCCATGGTTCGTGTACTCAGGGCACTACGATTGACGACAATTCGAAGACAATTTGGATCGGCGCGCAGATTGCCTTTCACTGCTCTCCGACGATGGTGGATCGGGATCAGGTGCTTCGGCTTCTTCTCCCCCTGTGGGGCGTCGCGTTCGTGGCCGGCTTCATCATGGCCTGCCGCTGAGCCGACTCGATAGAGATAGCGCTCGTTCTCGAGTGCGTCGGGGGAGCAGCGCGCGTCTCGAGCGCGGCTGTCAGCGGGCTCCCCTGCCCTTCCGAGTGGTCCGCGGCAGCGACGTCGTGCTCGTCGCGACGAGGTCGAGCCCGTCGCGCTCCCCGGCTGTGAGCCGCGCGACACCCGCGTAGGCGATCATCGCGGCGTTGTCGGTGCAGCTGGCGAGCTCGGGGAGGACCGCGCGGAGCTCGTGCTGCGCCGCAAGCGCCGTGGTGCGGGCGCGGAGCTCGCTGTTCGCGGCGACTCCACCGCCGATCACGACGGTGCCGACGCCTTCCTGCAGGGCAGCGGCAATGAGCTTCTTCGCGAGCACCCCCGTGACGGCGGCCTGGAACGAGGCGCACAGATCCGCGATCTCCTGCTCGCTCGCGGGAGGCCGCTCGCGGACGATCGCCGCGACCTGCGTCTTGATCCCGGAGAAGCTCATCTCGAACGATCGCGCGTGCGCCATCGGCAGTGTGAGCGAGACCTTCGAAGCGTCGCCCTTCTTCGCCAGCCGATCGATGACGGGACCGCCCGGATAGCCGAGGCCGAGGAGCTTCCCGACCTTGTCGAACGCTTCGCCCGCAGCATCGTCGCGCGTTGCGCCGAGCTCGCGCACCTCGGACGCACGCGGACCATCGACGCGGTAGATCGCCGTGTGCCCGCCCGAGGCGAGGAGCGCCACGAACGGAAACGTCGGTGGCTCCGGCGAGGTCTCTTTCCGTCGAAGGAACACAGCGAGGAGATGACCGACGAGATGATCGACGCCGACGAGCGGGATCCCGGTCGACCACGCGAGCCCTTTGGCGGCTTGCACGCCCACGAGGAGCGCGCCGACGAGCCCGGGCCGGTTCGTGACGGCGATCCCGTCGAGATCGCGAAGCTCGATGCCCGCACGCGAGAGCGCTTCGTTCACGACGGGACCGAGGTTCTTCAGGTGGTCACGCGACGCGAGCTCGGGGATGACGCCGCCGTACGGCGCGTGAACCTCGACCTGGCTCTGCACGACGTCCGAGAGCACGCGTCCGTGCTCGTCGACGACCGCGGCGCCCGTCTCGTCGCACGAAGATTCGATCCCTAGAACGCGCATGGCCCTGACTGTCGATCGAGGTTGAAGACGCCGAAGAGAGCGCTCGCGGTCCCCGGAGGCGGAAGGCCGGCGTCGGATTGAGGCGCGCCTCGGAGAAGACGTACCTCCACGTGGTCGGTTTGCATGAGGGAGATGACGATGAGCACGTCCTGCGCCTCTTCGGGCCCGGCATCGCCCGGGATCGGCGAGGCGGCATAGACGAGGTTCTGCACGCGACCGTCCCCGAAGCTCAACGTCGAGAGCGGATCGTGCCAGATCTGCGGGATAGGACGGAGCGCCGTCGCGTGGAAGCGTCCGTCGGAGGTCGTGATCGTCCCGGGTACGTCCTGGAGGTGATCCGTGTCGAGCGTCAGGCACATCCGTACGTCCTCGCCGAGGCCGGAGCGCACGAAGCTCCCCTTCACCACGACGCCCTGGAATCGATCACCTCGGCTCGAGAACTGCGAGGCGTCGCGACATCCGAGCGTCGCGAGCGAGCTCGCGAGCGCGGCGGCAGCGATCGATCGGCCCGCGATCCTCTTCACGGGCGGCATACTAGAGCGCATCTCATTCGAACGCATACGAGACGCGTTCTAGCGCGCAGCTTTCAGTGGAGCGAGATGACGCCCATCGCGCGCAGCCGGTCGATGAGCTCGATCGCCTCTGCCTCGGGCATCGCGCAGACGTCGAGGATTTCCTCCATCGACTGGATGCCATCGATGTGCCCCAGGATGAACGCGGTGCGCGGATCCATCGGGAGCTTCGCGATCTCTTTCGCTCCGACGAGGAGCCGGGGCACCTGGCGTGACGTCATCATCGCGAGACGCGAGCTGTCGGTCGATGCTTCGACGATGGCCGTGTGTTCCTGCGGGTCATCGTCGATGGGTTCGAGGCCGCCGAACGGATCGTCCTCGACCGGGATGAGCCCGCCGTACGGATCGGGATCGTCTTGCGCGAAATCGGACCCGAGCTCCGATGCGAGCGCGAGCGCAGCGTCGGCATGCCCCTGGGCGTAGAGCTCGCGCATCGCGGCGACGCGATCGTCACGCGATGCGACGCCGGAAGCCGACGGAGGGCTTCGTCGAGATGACGGCGGCTGGTCATCGAACTTACCAATGCGCGTTGCGGCCTCGCCGTCGATCGGATCGAGCGAGCGCAAGATGCCATCTTCGACGACAGCCGCTCTCGCGATCCGCGTCTCTTCCTCGGCCAGCCTGACCGCCTCGAGGCTCTGGCGCGTGGGCGTATCCTTCGGAACCGGCTTCGTCGAGGGCTCGTGGTCGAGGTCTGGCTCATCGAGACACGCGACACCGAGGGAATCGAGATCGAGCTCACCGAATGCCGGGCCATGATGGGCCGGAGCAGGAGGCGCCGTGTTCGATCCGAGCTCGCTCACGAGCTCCAGATCGATCTGGCCGAACTTGGGAAGCGAGCTGCCCATCTACCCCGTTAAGGAAATAGCAGGTTTGCCCTCGCACACGACACTCGCCTTCGTGACGACTCCACGACACACGGTAGGCGCGGAGGTCATGAGCGTACGACGTGGTGGGACACGTCCGTGTGCGCAAGGGCCCGTCTCCCCGCGTCACTTTCCGCTTCGGATCTTCGCTGCCGTTTCGCGCACGCGTGGCTCCGCGTCATGCGCCGCCATCTGCGTCGCGAGCTGGCCGGCTTCGGCCTTGTCGAAGCTCGCGAGCGCAACGAGCGCCGCTTCACGGACGAGCGCGTAGGGCTCCTTCGTGGCGGCCTCTTTCAGGTGTCGCGCCGCCTCGGCGCCGGCCCCTGCGGCTCCGAGTCGCCCGAGGGCCTGCGCGGCAAGGACCCGCATCGCCCAGCTCTCGTGGTTGCGCATGACCTTGGCGACCGCGATCGCCGTCGCCTGGTCGGCGTGGTTGCCGATCGACGCGAGGGCGACGCGCTGCACGTTCTCGCTCGAGTCGGTGACGGCCTGCGCGATCGCGGCGCCCGCGGCGTCGGACTTCGAACGCGCGAGCAATACGATCGCCTTCGTCCGGATGCTCGGATCGGGATGGCGCGAGAGAGCAACGACGCTCGGCTCGAGCGCCGCGGCGATCTCCTTCACCTTCGCGCGTGCAGGCGCGAGCTCCGGTCCGTCGTCGGAAGCAGCGATGAACGGCTCGAATGCTCCCTCTCGCGATCCCATCGCATCGAGCACGGCACGGGCGCGCTCGGTCGATGTCGCGAGCGCGCTCGACGCCGAACGCTTCAGCGCATCCGCGAAGACGACGAGCGTTGTTGCTCGATCCTTCACCGGAAGGTCCCGCGGCACGAGCTGATCGAGCGTCGTCTCCGCATCGACGTCCTCGTCCGGCGCCGGCAGCGCTTCGGGATGCGTGTCGGCTGCGCCCTTCGTCGCGAGCAGGACGAGCGCCGCGGTCGCGGCCTGACGAAGCGACTCCGACGAGCGATGCGCACGCGCGCCCTCGCCTTCACCGGCGAAGACCGCATCGGCCATCGCGTTGAGCGACGCCTTCCCACCCGGGGGCTCGCCCTTGTGGGCTCCCATCTGCGCGAGCGCAAGGATCGCCATCTGTCGCGGAAGCGCGTCCGTGCCTTCGGCGATCGTGACGAGAGAGGTCGTCTCGCTCTCGGCGCCGATCTCGCCGAGCGCATACGCGGCCGCGGCCCGTGCCGGCGTGCCCGCTTCGAGCGACTTCGCCGTATGCGCAACGAGCGGGATGCTCGAACGGTCCTTGAGGGCACCGAGCCCGAGCACCGCGAACGCACGCATGTCGGGCGTCCCGTTCTGAGCGACCTTCCGCAAGAGCGGGATCGCTCGCTTGTCGCCGAGCTTCGCGACCGCCCAGCTCGCGGCGCGCGCGACCGAGTCGGACGCCATCGCCTCCGCGCCACCGCCCTCCACCTTCGGGAACAGGAGCGCCTCGTACTTCGGCAAGAGCACCGAGTCGCGGAGCGCGCCGCAGGCGAGCATCGCGCGCGTCCGGAGCGCGCCTTCGGCCTGTCCGGTCGCGAACGAGAAGAGCGCTGCCGACGCGTTCTTGTTCTGGACGTAACCGAGCACGTCGATCGCGACGCGCTGCTGTCCCGCGTCACCGTCGGCGAGCGCGTCGAGCAGCGGCTTGACCGCGCGTCCGCCGATGCGCTGGAGCGCAGCACGCGCGTCGTCGGCTTCCTTCCCGCTCCCGTGCTTCACACGCTGCACGAGCGCGAACGTCAGGTTGCCGTAGATCTCGACGAGCAGTCGCCGATAAACCTTCTTCTGCGGATTGCCGATAGCGAGCGGCAGAAGCTCCTGCTCGAGCGACTCGAGCGTGCCCTTGCCGAGGTTGATCTGCATCGAGAGGCGCGCCGCGCGCGAGACGAGCTCCTCGTCGGGCGCGCCGCGGACGACGCGGCGGAAGAGGCGATCGGCCTCCTCGCTCTGCCCCTTCGTGAGAAGGAGATCGGCGAGCTCGAGGTACACGATGAACAGGCGATCGTTCTTCGCGATCGCCGCGCGGAACTCGACGATCGCGTGCTCGACGTCCTGCTTCTGCCGGTACATCTCGCCGAGGCGGCGATGGCCCTCGGCGTCGTCGGGATTCAGCTCGACGGCGCGCGCCGCGTACTTGATGGCTTCGTCGTCGCGATAGAGCTGCAGCGCGTACTGCGCCATGCGCTGATAGAGCTGCCTCGCGCTCTTCGGATCGACCGCGACGAGCTTCTCGAGCACCGCGATCGCGTCCTGGATCTTGTTCTGCTGCACGAGCACGCGCTCGAGCGCGAGGTAGCTGTCGGCGTCGCCCGGCGCGGCCGCGACCACCTTCCGGAGCGTGGCCTCGGCGTCGCCGAGCTTGCGAAGATGGAGCTGCACCTCCGCGAGCATGCGCCCGGCTTCGACGTCCGGCGGATTTGCGCCGAACTTCTGCTGGAGCGGCGCGACCTGCGCGTCGAGCATCCGCTCGAAGCCCCAGAGCGTGACGATGCGCGACCGCGCCTCGCGCGCGAGAAGCTTGTCGCCGCTCGCCTTCGCCTTGTCGGACAGGTCCTGCCAGATCTGACGCGCGTCCCTGTAGCTCTTCGAGCGCTCGAGCGCGCCTGCGAGCTGCTTCTTGTACACGAGCGACTGCGGATCGAGCTGCACGGCCTCGCGATACGACGCCAGCGCGTCCGGGAGCATGTCGTGCTCGAGGTACACGTCACCGAGCGCCGCGAGCGCGCGCGCGCGAGGCGTGACCGTCGTGAGGATCCGCCGCCACGTCTGGACGGCGAGCTGCTGGTTGCCGTCCTGGAAGTAGCGGTCGCCGAGATCGACGAGGTGGCCCGGATCGTTCGTCCCGATGCTCGACAGACGCGTGAGCACCTTGAGCGAGCGATCATTCTCGCCGATGCGCCCGTAGAAGTCGGCGAGGCGCGAGAGGACCTCTTCGTCGTTCTGTCCGCGCGCCTCGAGCTCGGTCAGGAGCTTCAGCGCGCGCGTGCGATCGCCGCGCTGCATGAGCGCGTCGCACTGCTCGAACACGAACTGCGGGTTGTTCGGGGCTGCCCGGATGAGCGCCTCGTACTCCGCGATCGCCTTGTCGAGCTCGCCCTGCGATTGCAGGACGCGGATCATCTTGAGGCGGAGATCGATGTGGCGCGGATTGACGGCGAGCGCCTTCGAGTAGGTCTGGAGCGCTTTTGCGCTGTCGCCGGTCTCCTCGTAGAGCGCGCCGAGGATCGCGAGGCGCTGGAAGTCCGTCGGATGTTCGTCCTCGATTTGCTTGATGAGGACGGGGAGCTGCTGATCGGCGCGGTAGATCTCCGTGATCGTCTCGTAGATCTCGGCGCGGACGGCCGCTTCCTGGCCGGCGGCCTGGAGCGCCTTCTTGAGCGTCGCGAGCGCGTCGCTGTTCTTGTGCGCCTTCGCCTGCGCCTTTCCGAGATCCTTCAGCGCCGGAGCGAGCGCGCGGTTGTCGCCGGCCGCTGCGCTGACGAGGTCCTTGAACTCGGCCTCCGCCTTCTCGTACTCGGCGCGCTGGAAGAGCTCGCGGCCGAGCTCCCCTTTCACGAAGAGGCTCTGCGGCTGCATCTTCACGAGCTCGCGGTGGAATCCCTTCGCCGCCGTCCAGTCCTTCGCATCGAGCGCGAGGGTCATCAGCGTCCGGAGCGTCTGCTCTTTGTCGGCGGGGAGCGTCTGCAGCGCGAGGGCGTCTTCGTAGCGCTTCCGCGCGCCGGGGACGTCGCCGCGATCCTGGAGGAGCCGCGCGAGCGCGAGGAGAGCGACCGGATCGTTGTTCTTGAGCGCGATCGCCTTCTCGTACGTCTTGATCGCATCCTCGGAGCGACCGTCGATCTTGTAGATGCCGGCGAGCGTCACCGTGGCCGCGTATTGGTCGGCGCCGCTCTGCGCCGCACGCGCCTCGAAGTCCTTCACGAGGCCGGCGAGGTTACCGTCCTTGTCGCGATAGAGCTGCGCGAGACGCTGGAGCGGGAAAGGCGAGCCGGGCTGCGCGAGGACGATCTTCGTGTAGCGATCGATGAGGACCGACTGCGTCTGACCGACGTCGGGATTCGCCGCCGGCCGGCCTCCCGGCTTCGGAGGTGCGCCGGATGGCTTGCTCGCGGGTCCCGGCTTTCCTCCAGGCCTCGCCGGCGCGCCAGGCTTCTTCCGACCGCGTGGATCGAAGTCGTCTCCGCTCGCGTGCGGCGCGATCAGCGCCAGCGACAGCGCGAAGGACAGGCCGACCGAGGCCCGCGAGACGACTCTTCGAAGACGCACCCTTCAAGCTTATACGCTCGGGACGCCATTTTCATTGGGTCGCCCCCCGATTCTCGCTTCTCTCCTGCCCCGAGCTGGCCCGAATCCGAAGAGCTCAGCAAGGCCTCAGCGACGCATCGCCCATGGTAGGAAGCCCGAACATGCGGCTCCTCCGCTCGGCTCGCTTTCCTCTTCCTTCTGTTCCTGTTCGCGCTTCTGTTCCTGTTCGCGCTTCCTGGCCCGTTCTCGTCGTCGCCCTCACCCTTCTCGGCTGCCCGCGCGAGCGTCGGGGCTCCGAGACCGAGGCCGCGAGCTCGGTCGACACCGCAAGCTCGGTCGATGCCGCGGCCTCGGCTCACACCGCGGCGACGGTGTCCTCCACGCCGGTCGACGTCGTCTCGAGCGCATCGCCCGGATCGGCTTCGTCGGATGCTGCCCCGCCGAGCGCAGGCCCCGCGGAGGTCGACGGAAGAGCGCTCCGCGAGCGGCACCGCGCGCGCATCGCGTCCGACACCAGCCCGGTGACGATCCTGCAGGGTGGAACGCCGCGCGAGCTCGGCGCACGTCTCTGCGAGAGCGTCGTTCCGGCGCGACCGAAGGACACGCCGATCCTCATCAAGCCGAACATCGGCGGGTTCGAGTGGTTCAAGGATCCCGCAAAGAACAGCGGAGACGACGGCGTCCGCGGACGGACGACCGATCCCGAGTTCGTTCGCGGCATCGTGCAGTGTCTGAAGACACGCGGGCACACGAAGATCACGATCGCGGAAGGCTTCGCGCGCAAGCACGCGGACTGGAAGCGGCTCGTGCGCGTCACGGGCTACGAGAAGATGGCCGAGGACGAGCACGTACGGGTCGTCGCGATGGACGATGACGGCGTCTTCGACGTCGAAGGGGATCGGCCGGGCAAGCCGCTGCGCGTGAGCGGGATGGAGGGCACGGGTGTGCCGACGCTCCTCGTGCCCAAGATCCTCGCCGAGCACCTCGAGCACGGGATGTTCATCTCGGCGCCGAAGATCAAAGCGCATCGCTTCGGCGTCGTCTCGATGGGGATCAAAGGCATGCAGGGCACCGTGATGCTCTCGGACGCGACGCCGGCGTTCCATCAGAAGTGGCGCACGCACAAGGAGCTGTCCTCGGCGCTCGAGCTCTTGAAGACGGATCGCGCGGCGGGACAGAAGGCGTACCTCGATTCGCTGCACGTCTTCGCCGAACGGATGGTCGACGTCCTCGAGGTCTCGGCGCCGGACGTGGTGCTCGCGGAGGGTGCACCGGCGATGGGCGGCGACGGATTCGCGAAGCGGTGGCCGTCGGCCGAGGACATCGCGATCGGCGGCACCAATCCCGTCCTCGTCGATCGCGTCGGCGCGGCGGTGCTCGGCCTTTGGGACAACGCCGATCTCGCGCGCGAGCTCGGCGGACACAAAACCTCGCCGCTCATCGAAGCTGCGGCAAAGCGCTTCTCGCTCGACATCGCCTCGCCGAAGGTCCAGGGCAGCGGCAAGGAGCTCCTCGATCGCCCGCGGCCAGTGCACTTCGTCTCGATGTCCGGCTTCTCGCTCCACTCCGACGATCAGCCGCCCGAGATCGCGCCCGGCGGTCCGCGCGGCGCGAAGGCGCCCTCGGACGACGTCGACGGAGGCGCTCCGCGCGAAGCACATGCGCTCCACGTCGAGACGGGGCTCACCGTGGACGGTGAGATCGACGAGGCGTGGAAGCGCGCGACGCCGGTCTCGTTCACGACGGACTGGTCCGGCGCGGAGACCGACATTCGCACGAGCGTCCGCTTCGCCTGGTCGAAGAATGCGCTCTACACGCTCTGGGAGCTCGAAGGCGCCGGGGTGAACGTCGACACGACGAAGGCCCTCGATACCGATCGCGCCAAGCTGTACGAGGAGGACTGCGTCGAGCTCTTCGTCGGTCCCGACCCGGCGGAGAGGACACGCTACTTCGAGATCGAGGTCGGCCCGCTCGGTCACTTCCTCGATCTGTCCGTCGATCGCGCGAAGAAGAAGAGCGACGTCGGCTGGTCGAGCAAGCCGAAGATCGCGACGAAGGTCGATCGCGACGCGCGCCGGGTCACGATCGAGGTCGAGATGCGCGCGCCGGATCTCGCCATCGCGCTCCGTCCGGGAGCGAGCGTGCCGCTCGCGCTCTATCGCATGGAGGGTAAGAGCCCGCGCCGCTTCCTCGCGTGGAGCCCGACGCGCACGCCGAAGCCGGACTTCCACGTGCCCGAAGCGTTCGGCACGCTCATCATCGACTGACGCGCATCAGTCGGAGTGCTCTTCGACGACGAGGCCTTCGAGGTGGGCCGCGTCGTTCCACGAGTGCAGGCGATGGCGACCTCGCCCGTCACGCTCGACGACCGTGAGCGCCGCGTTCGCGACGCCGGCGAGCGCACGGAGACCGTCCGGCGAGACGCCGAGCAGCTTCGCGATCCAGCTCTTGATCGCGCCGCCGTGCGACACGAGGAGGATCCGTCCCTCCGCTCCCGCGTGACGGGCGGCGATCCGGTCGATCGCTCCTCCGACGCGAATCGCGAGCTCGGCGTACGTCTCCCCGCCGCCGCGCCGGACGTCGATGCCCGCTTCCCACGCCGCCCACTCCTCGGGGTAGAGGCTCGCCACCTCGTCGTAGCTCTTCCCGGTCCACGCGCCGACGTCGACCTCGCGGAGCCCGGGATCGAGCTCGACCGGAACCCCGCACGCCTCCGCGACGTACCCGGCGGTCTCGGCCGCGCGCTCGAGGTCGCTCGCGACGATCGCGGCCGGCGGCCACCGGCGCATCCGCTCCGCGAGGCGCGCGGCCTGAGCGCGGCCGAGCACGTTCAGCCCGCGTCCGGATTGTCCCTGGAAGATGCGCGCGCGGTTGTCGGCGGTCTCGCCGTGCCGAGCGAGGCAGAGGAGGACGGACATGGCTCCGAATCTACCGGGTTTCCGTGCAATTTCGGGGACTCACGCCGGTTTTGGGAAAAGCTTGCGAGGTCCGAGCTGTGCGACTAGGTTCCCGAACCTTGATCCCCATGAGCAGTGGGGACCTGATTTCTCGAAGGAAGAGAGCAGCCATGGCCCGCGTCACCGTCGAAGATTGCCTGGAGCGTGAGGAGAACCGTTTCGCGCTGGTCATCCTGGCCGCGCGACGCACGCGCCAGCTCATGAAGGGCTCCGGCGCGCTCGTTCACTCGAAGAACAAGGCAGCCGTCACGGCCCTGCGCGAGATCGCGGCCGGCAAGGTCCACTTCGATCGGACGAGCAACGCGGCCGTCGAAGAGTGGATCGAGCACATGAACCGTTCGGGTCTCTACTGACTCGTCCGGGTCGCGCCAAAGCCGCCCAACGCCCCAAGCCTTCGGCCGACCTCGAGCTCGAGGCGGGCGCTCGCGCGCATTTCGAAGATCCTCTCTACTACTCGGAAACGTACGGGTGGCGTGACGAGGACGCCGTGTATTACCGCGCGCTCGGCGTCGAGCGTGGTCGCGTGCTCGAGCACGGCATCGGCAACGGCCGCGTCGCGCTCCCGATGGCGCGCGCCGGCGTCGAGGTCACGGGCATCGACCACACGAAGGAGATGCTCGACCACCTGCGTGAGCTCCTGAAGAGCGAGCCGGCGGCGGTCCAGAAGCGCATCACGCTTCGTCAGGGCGACATCCGGACGGCGCGCCTCGGAAAGCGGTTCCCGCTCGTCATCTGTCCGTTCAACGCCGCGCTCCACCTCTACACGCGCGTCGATGTCGAGCAGTGGCTCGCGCACGTGCGCGAGCACCTCGAGCCTCGCGGTGAGCTGGTCTTCGACATCTCGATGCCCGTGCCGGAGGATCTCGCGCGCGATCCGAACGTGCCTTACCGCATCCCGCCGTTCGTGCATCCGACGGCCGGACGCGTCGGCTATCGCGAGCACTTCGACTACGACCGCGTGCGGCAGATCCTCTTCGTCTCGATGTTCTTCGAGCCCGCGCCGAAGAAGAAACGCTCAGGAGCGACGACCAAGGCTGCGTCGAAGCGTGCGGCAGCTCACGCGCCGCGCCAGATCACTGAAACGTTCATGACGCCGCTCGCGCAGCGCCAGTTCTATCCGCAGGAGATGGAAGCGCTGCTCCACTACAACGGCTACGAGGTGAAGGAGCTCTACGGCGACTTCGAAAAGGGGCCGCTCGTGCAGAGCTCGGACGTCATGGTCTGGCACGTCGCTCCGCGACGCGGAGGCAGCGCACGAAAGAGCACGCGCCGATGAGCTCGATCGCCGAAGCGCTCGCCGAGGTCCGCGCGCGCATCGAGCGCGCAGCCTCGTCGGCGTCGCGCGATCCGAAGACGGTGCGCCTCGTCGCGGTCTCGAAGACGAAGCCTGCATCCGCGGTCCGCGAAGCGTACGAAGCGGGTCAACGCGACTTCGGCGAGAACTATGCGCAGGAGCTCGCGGAGAAGGCCGAAGCGCTCTCCGATCTCGCCGACATCCGCTGGCACTTCATCGGTCACCTGCAGTCGAACAAGGCAAAGCTCGTCGCGCCGGTCGCGCATCTCGTCCACACCGTCGACTCGGCGTCGCTCGCGCGCGAGCTCGGAAAGCGCGTCGCGAAGCTCGGTCGCGATCCGCTCCGCGTCCTCGTGGAGGTCAACGTCGGCGGCGAAGCGCAGAAGGCGGGCGTGACACCGGCGGACCTTCCGAAGCTGCTCGACGCGGTCGAGGCCGAGCCGAACCTGCTTCTCCAGGGCATGATGACGATGCCGCCGCACGATCTCGACGAGGCGCGGCGCGCGTTCGAAGGGCTCGCCGCGCTCCGCGATCGTCACGGCGGGATCGCGCGGCTGCCGGAGCTCTCGATGGGCATGACCGACGACCTCGAGGTCGCCGTCGCATGTGGCGCAACGATCGTCCGGGTCGGAACGGCGATCTTCGGCGCGCGCCAGTACCCAACCGGCTGACGCGTCAGCGGCGGCGGATGCGGGTGAAGATGTCGCGAAGGCGCGTCAGCGTGTTCGTGCGCGTGCGGCCTGCGCGGATCCGCTCGGCGAGGGCGCGATTCGCTTCGTCGGTGGCGTCGAGCTCGAGCGCGTGATCGATCGCCACCGTCGCCTCTTCACGCTTACCCGCCGCGAGCAGCGCGGTCGCGAGGACGGCGAGCGTGCGCGCGGACTCCCCTTCGAGCTCGCACGCACGGCGCGCATGCACCAGAGCGGGATCGGGATCGCCGAGGGCCACGTGTGCTGCAACGATCTCCATGTGGGCCGGCGTGCAGCCCGGCGCGATGCGGATCGCCTCGGCGAACGCCTCACGCGCAGCCCGCCAGCGCTCGCGACGGCGCTCCGCGATGCCGACCGCGAACCACGCATGCCACGCGTTGTGCGCAACCGCGAGCGAACGGGCGCGCGCGGCGATCGTCTCGAGATCGAGCGCGTCCGCCTGATACGCAGCGCGAAGCACCGAGTCGATCTCGAGCGAGACCTGCGGATCTTCGAGCGCCAGCCTTCCGCGCTGCGCCTCGGCGGCGAACGACGTCGCCTCGGCGAGCGCCTCGACCTCGGACAGGCGCTTCACGGCGCCCGCCTTGTCGCCCGTCAGCGCGAGAGCCCGCGCGAGGACGAGCCGTGCCCACGCATCGTTCGGAGCGCGATCGACGAGCGTCCGCGCGAGCGTCGCGACGCGTGATGCGCGCGCGATCCCCTCCGGCTCCGCCGCGAGCGACAGCTGGATCGCTCGGCGAAGGACGTCGGGATGCGCATTGCCGTGCTCGAGCACGTCGTCGACGAGCTGCGCGGCGGCGACGAGGTCCTTCTTCTCGGTGAGAAGCGAGGCGAGGTTCGTGTACGCCGGCGGATAGAGCGGCTTGGCGTCGAGCACCATGCGCCACGCGCGCTCGGCTTGTTCGAGCTTGCCGCGCTCCGCGAGCACGATGCCGCGCTCGGTGTTGAGCAGCGGGTCGCCAGCTCCGTGGAGCAGTCCGTCCTCGATCGCAGCAAGCGCGCCCTCGAGATCGCCGCGCGAGCGGCGCGCCTCCGAGAGCAGCGCATAGAGGCGGGGACGATCGGGCTCGAGCTCGAGCGCCGCACGAGCGCGCGTCTCCGCCGCCTCGGCGTCACCGAGACGAAGGCTGAGCGCCGCGAGCGCTTCGAGCAGATCGGGATTGCGAGGCGCATCCTCGGTCGCGCGCACGAGCGCACGGAAGGCAGCCTCCGCGAGCTTCGGGTCCGTCGAGCCGCCGACGGCGACGTCGAGCGCGAGCGCCGCGAGGCGGGTCGCGGGGAAACGCCCCTCGGGCGCATCACCGATCGCGCGCCCGAGGTGGACCATCGCGGCGAGCCGATCGTGCGGCCCTCCGCGAAGCGGATCGTGGAGCGCGCAGCGCTCGGCGCGGAGCACACTCTCGAGCGCCTCCCACGAGAGGTCGTGGATGTCGCGCACGGTGCCGAGCTCGCCGCCGAGCTGGGCGAAGATCTCCTCGAACGCCGCGATGAGCGTCTTGCCGGCGCTCTCGCCGTCGACGGCGGCCTCGACACGCGCCCGCGTCCGACCGTCCTTCGTGTCGAACGCGAGGAGCTGGATGAGCCCGCGACCATCCGTCGGTGGCTCGAACGCGCCGGTCACGACGAAGCTCACGCCCGGAGGCGCGGAGCTCGATCCCGTCAGATCGCGCCACGCGTGCGGCGGAATGAATGCCTCGACGGGCGCGGGCTCGCTCGGCTCGCGCGATGCTGCCGTGTCGTCGTCATCTTCGTCGTCGTTCGACTGCTGCTTGCGAGCGAGCAGCTGCGCGAGAGCGACGCTCTCGCCGTCGATCTGCGCAAAGCTGTGCACGAGCGCGGCGAGGCCGAGGCCGAGGCCGCGACCATCGTCCGGCACTCCGAAGGGGATCACGACGGCTCGCGGGCTCGCCATTCGATTGTTCATGCCCCCTCTCCGCGCGAAGCACAAGCTGGGCGATCACGCGCGCGTCACTCTCGCGACTTTTGTCTCGTCGAGCATCGAATGCTCAACGCGCGCCTTGACGCGGATTGAAATTGAGTCTCGCGATGACTGTCCCCTTGCCTCCCGCGGGCGGAGTGAAGCGGAGCGTCTCGAGCGCGCGCGCCGTGCACAGAAGGAGCGTCTGATCCCCCGTCCACGGATCGACGTGCGCCTTCGCCACGCGGCCATCCGCTGCGATGTCGAGCGTGAACGTGCCCGTCGATTGGACCGGACGGCCTTCTCTCCGTGCCGCTTCCTCGCACGCGTGCAGCGCCGGCCGCGCCGTCTCGAGCGTCACGTACGCCGCGGCGGTGTACGAGTCGTTCGCGGTCGGGACCGTACGCCGTACGCCGTCGCGCGACGTGAACGTTGCCGGGATCGTCACCGTGTCCGATCCAGTTTCGGGCGGCGGGAAGCGAAGCTTCTGCGCGACGCCGTACATGCACGCGATCGCCTCCGGCGCGAGCTCGCACGCGCCGTACGACTCCACCTTCGCCACGCGTCCGTTCGGCCCGATGCGCAAGACGATCGCCACGCGACCGTCCTGCGTCGGATGCCTGACGAGGGCCTGGCGGTAGCAGCTTCTGAAATCGCGATGCGTCGCTTCGACCGCGAGCTCCGTCGGGGTGCGATCTGCCGTGCGTGCGATGAAGTCCTGATCGACCGGCAGCGCTCCGGCATGCGCGCTCGCGGGCGGCGGCGTCCATGCGGGCAAGGGCGGGATCCAGTGCTGGCCGAGATCGCCGGGCGGCGGGCACGTCGTGAAGCGATCGACCCCGTTCGAACGGATCTCGAGCTCCGGCACGTCTGCGGCGACCGGATCGATCCGCGACGGATCGTTCGTCGGTTGTCCGTCCTTCGCTCCACAGCTCGAGAGCACGAGCGTGACGGCGAACGCTCCAGCGACGACGAGCCCACGCGGATGGCGAGCTGCTCTGCAGGATCCGGGGGCATGCATGGGTGAAGAGAGTCCGCGGGAAGGGCTGAAGGCCGAGCTTCTCCGGTCGCCGAGGATAACAGTCCGGCGCGGCCATGAGTGTCGGCCGACGCCGAATCGCCGGAATTCTCGGCGCGCGCTCACGCGATGCACCGCCGACATCCGCGGCAGC
Source organism: Pseudomonadota bacterium (assembly GCA_023402175.1). GTDB lineage: Bacteria > Myxococcota_A > Polyangia > Polyangiales > Polyangiaceae > Labilithrix. Next base: position 25,706 of record JAEXCN010000187.1, read on the forward strand.
AGAGTGGTAGGGTTCGGACGTGGCGCGAGCGAGGTCACACGGGTACGGCAGCAGCTCGAGCGCGAGCTCCGGCGCAGGGACGCTCTTCGCCGCGGCCGCGCGTCGCGAGGCGGCGACGACCGGCGCCGTCCCTCTCGCCGAGCGCATGCGCCCCTCGCAGCTCGAGGATTACATCGGGCAAACGCATCTCGTCGGCGCCGGCAGGCTGCTGGCGTCGGCGATCGAGCGCGATCGCGTACCGTCGATGATCCTCTGGGGTCCGCCCGGCGTCGGGAAGACGACGCTCGGCCGTGTGATCGCCGCACGAACGAAGTCGGTGTTCGTCCTCTTCTCGGCGGTGCTCGGCAGCATCCAGGAGCTCCGCGAGATCGTCGCCGCGGCGAAGGAACGTCTCGACTACAAGGGCGAGCGCACGATCGTCTTCGTCGACGAGATCCACCGCTTCAACAAGGCTCAGCAGGATGCGTTCCTCCCGCACGTCGAAGCGGGGACGATCACGCTCATCGGGGCGACGACCGAAAACCCGTCGTTCTCCGTGAACGCGGCGCTGCTCTCGCGATGCAAGGCGTTCCGGCTCGAGCCGCTGAAAGAGGATCAGCTCGTCACGATCCTCGAGCGCGCCCTCGTCGATTCCGAGAGCGGTCTCGGCTCGAGCGGTGTGACGGCATCGAAGGAGACCTTGCAGGCCGTCGCCCGGATTGCTCGCGGCGACGCGCGCCGCGCGCTCACGACGCTCGAGTCGGCGACGGCGTTCGCGCTCGCGCAGGGCGAGCACCAGATCACCGTCGAGACGCTCGCGGCGTCCGAGGAGAAGGCGCCGCTCCTCTACGACAAGGCCGGCGAGGAGCACTACAACGTCGTCAGCGCATTCATCAAATCGATGCGCGGCTCCGATCCCGATGCGGCCGTCTACTGGATGATGCGCATGCTCGACGCGGGCGACGACCCGCTCTTCGTCCTCCGCCGCATGCTGATCTTCGCGAGCGAGGACGTCGGCAACGCGGACCCGCGCGCGCTGATGGTCGTGACGAGCGCCGACGAGGCCTTCCGCAGGATGGGCATGCCCGAGGGCCTCTATCCGCTGACGCACGCGTGCATCTATCTCGCGTGTACCCCGAAGTCGAACGCGGTGAAGAACGCGTGGCAGCGGGCCCGCGCGTTGATCGAGCAGCACGGCGCGCTGCCCGTCCCGATGAAGCTGCGGAACGCCGTCACGAAGCTGATGAAGCAAGAAGGCTACGGCGCCGGGTACAGGTACGCGCACGACTACGACGAGGGCGTCGTTCCCGGCGAGACGTATCTCCCCGACGAGATCCAGGGCGAGGCGCTCTACGAGCCGACGGAGCACGGCGAGGAGGCGCGTATCAAGGCGCGGCTCGCCAACCTGCGCCGGCGCTGACGCGTCCACGCGCAACGGCGCGCTGCTCCTGACGGCGGAGTCTGACTGGCGCCGATCGCGAGACGAAGCCCGACGGCAGAGGCGGGTCATCGTGTCACGCTCGGGGCACGGCCGCCTCGGCGAGCGCTGGCGTATTCGCGAAAACACGCCAACTACGCTGGCGTGGCGGTTGCTCTCCGACAAACCATGCCTCGTAGGGATGCCCCAGACAGTCTCTCGCTCGCCGTGGGCGAGCGAATCCGTAATTTGCGAACCGAAAATGGAATGACGATCGAGCAGCTCGCCGAAGAGAGCGCCACGGGCTCGAAGGGTCATCTCTCGAACATCGAGCGCGGGCTCGTTCGCCCGAACATCTACACGCTGAAACAGGTCGCCGACGGGCTCGGGGTCAAGCCGCTCGACCTCCTGACGTTCCCGAAGAAGAGCGCGCGCGAGCGGCTGATCGATCTGACGCGCCACATGACGGGTGCTCGACTGACGGAGATGGTCCGCGATGCTCTTCGATGGCTTGCCCACGGCTCGCGCGCATGAGCGCCACCGAGCGTGTAGCTCAGTCGTAAGCGCGACATCGAGCCTCGTCCATTCCGTTAGTTTGTCGAGACAAACGGCAAGGCTATAGAATGGGAATCGACCTCTCGGTGGGCCGCCCTGACAACGGTGCCGCAGTTGATCCGATGGTAACCCTCGACGGCATCGCCATTCTCATCGTCGAAGACGACGATGACGCGCGCGAGCTGATGCAGGCCGTGCTCGAGCAGCGAGGGGCTCGAGTCTGGGCCGCGAGCAGCGTGAGCCAAGCTTTCGAGCTCCTCGAGAGCATCCAGCCGAATGTGATCGTGTCCGACATCGCGATGCCCGACGAGGACGGCTTCTCGCTCGCACGCCGGATCCGCCAGCGGCCTGCCGATACGGGACCGATGCCGATCGTCGCGGTATCTGCGTACGCCGCAGCGTCGGATCGCGTCCGCGCGCTCGCCGCTGGGTTCGACTGCTACCTGCACAAGCCGGTCGACTTCGACGAGCTGAGCCTCGCGATCAACGGCCTCGTCGAGCAATCGGACGACCAGCGCACCGCCTGAACAGCAGCGCTTCGAGCGTCTTCGTCATTCGTCGGGATTCGTCTCCACGATCGCCGGGGCGACGATGAGCCTGCCGCTCTCGAGGCGCCCCGTGATCTCGAACGTCGACGTCACGCCGTCGCCGTTCAGATCACCCTTGGCGATCGCGGAAAAGCCGTTCCCGACGTTCTTGTAGTCGTACTGGTAATACTGCGGCGTCGACATCTCGAACTGCAGGCACGAAAACCCGGGATCGTTCTGCCAGTCGGAAAGTGAGGACTGGTACTTCTTCGCCGAGACGTCCTGGATCGACGCCGGCACCGGCGAACGCGCGGACGGGCAAAGGCGAGCGTCCTCCGATTCGTAAGCGGCGGCTGCGTCCTTGGCCATCTCCGCGAGCGCGTTCCTCGCCTCCGCCGTCTTCGCATTGGCGATGTACTTGCGGGTGCCGTAGATCCCGAGCACGGCCAGGATGCCCACGAGCGCGATCATCGCGAGCACGATCACGCCCGCGACGATCGCAATGATGACGCCGGTCGACATCCCCGACTTCTTGGGCGGCATCGGGCCTGTCGGACCCGGCCCGTAGGGATACGGCTGCGGAAAGCCGGGTCCCATTCCCTGCTGCGGAGACGGTGCGTGAGGAGGCGGGTAATCGGCCATGCTCAGCCGTAACACGACGCGACGGGCACGCACGCATTTTCTCCCGCCGTCCGCATCATCCGCGAGCGTCCGCGTCACCCGCGGGCGTCCGCATCATCCGCGAGCGTCCGCATACCCGGTCTCGGGCGCGTCGCGATCGAGCCTGCCGCCGCCGTCGCTCAGTCGAGCGCGTCGCGATCGAGCCTGGCGCCGCCGTCGCTCAGTCGAGCGCGTCGAGCGCCGACTCGAGCTCGCCGACCGCGTGGCTATCGCCCTTCTTCTTCGCCTGCTCGATCCCCGTCTCGAGCCACTCGCGAGCTTCATCCTTGCGCGCAATGCCCTCGAGCATCTGCCCGCACATGAGATACATGGCGACGTAATCCGGTTTCATCGTCCGGAGCGCCGTGAACGTCTGGAGCGCTTCGTCCCAGCGTTCGAGCTTCCGGTACTCCATCGCCAGGCCATACCAGGCGAGCGGATCGGTCGAACCTTCGGCGGTCGTCTTCTGCAGGAACGCGAGGCGCTTCGACTCGGTCATGGTACGGGTATCTCTTTACTTCGGTCGCTGTTAAATCGAAAGCACGAGCCATGAGCGAACGCCTCGTCACGATGCTCTCCCAGAAGGAAATCGCCGACCGGGTCAAGGAGCTCGGCGCGCAGATCGCCCAGGACTACCAGGGCCGGCACATCGTCCTCGTCGTCGTGCTCAAGGGAAGCTTCATCTTCGCGGCCGACCTCTGCCGCGCCATCGACATGCACAACGTGCGGCTCGAGTTCCTCGGCGTTCGCTCGTATGGCGAAGGGACGGAGACCAGCGGCGTCGTCCAGATCACGCAGGACCTCTCGCGGCCGATCGCCGGTGAGGACGTGATCATCGTCGAGGACATCGTCGACACCGGTCTCACGGTCGCGCACCTGATGGATCTGTTCCGGACCCGCCAACCGAGCAGCGTGAAGGTCTGCGCGCTCCTCCACAAGCCCGCGCGCGCCCGCGTCGAGGTGAAGGTCGACTATCTGGGCTTCACGATCGAGGACAAGTTCGTCGTCGGCTACGGCCTCGACTTCGCCGAGCGTTACCGCAATCTCCCGTACATCGGCGTCGTCGAGCGGAGCTGACGAACGCTCGCCGAGCGAGCACGCGGCCAGAACGCATCTCGTAACCCAGGTGCGTTCGAATGAGATGCGCTCTAGCCGGCTCATCGGTCCACCATCGTGCGGACGTCGAGGGAGCTTCCGTCCGTCGTGACGACGACGCTCCCCTCTCGATCCGTGCGGAGCACGCGAACGCCTGCGCGGGCGAGTGTATCGAGCGTCGACGGGTGCGGATGCCCGAACCGATTCCGCACCCCGCACGAGATGACGGCGACGCGTGGTGAAACCGCGTCGAGGAAAGCCGGCGAGGACGACGTCCGACTGCCGTGATGGCCGACCTTGAGCACGTCGGCGCGGAGGCGACCGGGATCGCTCTCGACGAGCTCGTGCTCCTCGTCGCGCTCGGCGTCGCCCGTCATCAGGATCGCGCGCTCGCCGAAACGGATCCGGAGCACGAAGGAGTTGTCGTTCGCGCCGCGATCGGGCGTGATCGCGGGACAGGGAGCGAGCACCTCGACGACGGCTCCGCCGATCATCCGGGATCCGCAGAGATCGCGCGGCCCGAGCACGGGGATCTCACGAGCGCGGACGTGCGCGAGGAGGTCCGCATAGCTTCCTCCCGTTCCTTCCGCCTCGCCCTGCCCGTTGTCCCAGAACGCTGCGGGATCGACACGTGGCAGCACCGACGCGAGCCCGAGATGATGATCCGGATGAGGATGCGTGAGCACGATCGCGGCGAGCTCCTTTCTGCGACGCGCTGCGAGCAGCGGCGCGACGGCTCTCTCGCCGACGTCGATCGGACTTCCGACGAGCCCTCCGCCGTCGACGAGCATCGCCGATCCGTCCGGTAGATCCACGAGCGCAGAGTCGCCCTGTCCGACGTCGATGAACGTGACGCGGAGGACGCGATGCGGTGCTCCTCGGGCGCGCGCGACGATCTCGAGCAGCACGATCGCGACCGCACTTGCGCCCATCCAGACCCGCGGTCGGCCGCGCGCGGCTCCCACCGCTGCGGTCGCGAGGACGCCGAGCTGCTCGCTCGTCGGTGGCGGGACCGGGAGCGCGCCCCAGGTGAAAGCGTGCGCGACGATGCGAACGAGCCAGAGCGCGCCCGATGCGGCCGTCGCGCAGCCGCTCTCCGCTGCCGGCCATCCTGCGAGCAGCGCGTGGACGAGACAGAGCGGGAGAGCGGCCGCTTCGCCGAGCGGCACCGCAACGACGTTGGCGACGAGACCGCTCACCGAGAGCTCCGGCGCCATCGTCGCGAGGACGGGCGCGCATGCGATCGTCGCCGCCGCGGTGGTCGCGAGCGGAGTCGCGAGGATCTTCGGAAGCGTACGCGCGCCGAAACGTGCGTATTTCGTCAGCACCTCCTCGATCGGACGCGCGAGCGCGAGGAGCCCCGTGGTCGCGAGCGCCGAGAGGACGAAGGAGAGATCGAAGACGACGAGCGGATCGACGATCGACATCGCCACGAGCGAGAGGCCGAGCGCGCGCCAAGGGGCCGTTCGTCGTGCCAGCGCGCGCGCGAGGAGCGCGACGGTGCACATCCACGCGGCGCGGATCGCCGATCCGCTCCCGCCCGCGAGCTCTGCGTAGACCCATGCCACCGGAACGCCGACGGCCGCGGCGACCCGCATCGGATCGATGCGCGCTGCGATGACGGGTACGCGGACGAGCAGCAGCCGGAGCACTTCTACGAGGCCCATCACGACGAGCACGAGGTGCATCCCGGAGACCGCGAGCAGATGCGACAGACCGCTCTGCCGGAACGCGCGCTGATCGTCGTCCGGCAGATCGTCTTCTCCGAGCACCAGGGCCCGCGCCATGGGCTCGGTATCCGCCGGGAACGTCGCGAGGATGCGGTCGCGAACGTGCGCGCGAGCTCGATCGATCGCCGACGAAAGGCCCACGCCTTTGTCGACGACGACCAGATCCTCTGCGCCGCCGGAGAGCACGATTTCACGGCGCGCCGATCCCGGACGGGGATCCGTCGAGCCATCGTTCCAGAACCGGTACGGCGGCGCGAGCGAGCCCAGCGCGGCGACGACGTCTCCTCGCGCGACGACGAGGCTTCGATCGTACGCATCTCGAGGGACATGGATCGTGATCCGCCCCGCGAGCGAAGGACCGTCGCGACACCGCACGTCGTCCGCCTCCACCTCGATGCGGAGGCCATCGCCGCGCATCACCGGCGAGCGCGCGACGGTGCCTCGGATGGTGCAGCGCGAAGGCCACGCGCCCGAGGCAATCACGGCGGCGCGCTTTTCCTCGTGCCGCGAGACGACACGATGCGCGCGGCCCGCCCCGAAGCCGAGCGAGAGGACGACCGCGAGCGCGACCCAGCGCGTACCGCTCCGCGCGAGGAGCACGACCGTCACGAGCGCGGCGACGAGCGTGGGCCACGGGGCGACGAGCGTGAGCGCGCCTGCGCACGAGGCCAGGCCGATCCACACCGCCGGATCGCCGCGGACGTCCGTCGACCTCGTGCCCATCGCCATGCGTCCGTGCGTTTGCATCCGCTGCGCCACCCAGCGCCGCACGTGATTTCGCGCACCTCGGAGATCGCGATGCCTGGCCCGGCCTGGCCCCGACCTGGCCCGGGCCAGGCCCCGCCGAGCGCGTACCGTCCCACACAAGGGACGCCGTTGCGGCTCGGACGGCAAAGTCGATAACCTGACTGAACCCGCGAGGCACGGTCGCGAAGCGCGCGGACACCGGCCACGTCGCAACTTCCATGAGCCATCGCTTCGTTCGGTGCCCGCACTGCAAGATGCCGCACGACGCGGTCGAGCGCGTGTGCCCGAACACCGGCCTGCGCATGCCGGAGAACCCGCGTCCGGCGACCCGCGAACGTTCCCGCTCTGCCGCGGACATCCGGAGCCGGATGAGCGAGATCCCTCGGCCGTCGCGGCCTCCGGAGCCGCTCGCGTTCGATCCTCAGCGCGATCGCGTCGAGGAACGCCGGCAGGACGCGCGCTCCGGTGAGGTCGGCGGCACGATCCCCCCGACCCGCGATCTGCAGCGCGAGCTGCTCGGGCAGACCATCGGCGGTCGCTACAAGGTCAAAGGCGTCCTCGGCGAAGGCGGCATGGGCACCGTCTACGACGCCGAGCACCTCGGCCTGAGCCGCCAGGTCGCCATCAAGGTCCTCAGCCCTTCACAGGCGAAGAAGAAGGTCGCCGTGAAACGCTTTCAGCAGGAAGCGCGTGCCGCGGGCGCGATCGGGCACCCGAACATCTGCGAAGTCTACGACCTCGGGCTCCTCGACGACGGCAGCCCGTATCTCGTGATGGAGAAGCTCGTCGGCCAGACGCTCGCCGAGCGCATCGCGAAAGAAGGCGGCCTTCCCTTCGACGACGTCGTCGAGGTCGTCAGCCAGGTGCTCTCCGGCCTGGTCGCGGCGCACGAGAAAGGGATCGTCCATCGCGACATCAAGCCGGAGAACATCTTCCTCGCGCGCCGGCTCGGATGTCCGCCGATCATCAAGCTGCTCGACTTCGGCGTGTCGAAGATGATGCCGGAGTTCCAGACCGGTGAAGAGGCGCTCGATCTGACCCGCACGGGCATGGTGATGGGCACGCCCTATTACATGTCGCCCGAGCAGGCCCGGGGCGAGCGCAACCTCGACGGTCGCGTCGACGTCTACGCTTGCGGTGTCGTCATGTACGAGGCGATCGCCGGGAAGCGGCCATTCCTCGCGCCGAACTACAACGCGCTGCTGCTCGCGATCATCAACACGACGCCGCGCTCGATCCGCGAGGTCCGTCCAGCGACGCCGCCCGAGCTCGAAGCGGTCATCAAGCGCGCGATGGCAAAGAGCCGCGGGGATCGCTACGCGTCGGCGAAGGAGATGCTGCGCGATCTCCTGCCGTCACCGGCACGCCTCGGCGACGCGGGCGGCGCACGGCTGCCGCCACCACCGACGGCCGAAGAACGCAAGCGCGCCCCGGTGCTCGGCGGCGGACGAAGCCGGCCAGAGCCGCACGCTGCGGATCGCGACGGCGAGACCAGGATCGAGCGCGGATCGCGCGCGAGCCGAGCGCAGGACCCCGCGATCGTCGTCCGGCCCTATCACGAGCCGCTCGATCGGCCCGATGGCCCGAGCGCGACGCTGCGCAGTCGCATGGCGGACGGATCGAGCGCAGGCGATCGCGAGCGCGCGACCCGCCTCGAGAAGGTCAGGCTCGCGCCCTCGCCGTTCGACTCGCTCGGCCGCGAGCCCGATCCGCCGCTGCCTCCGCTGCGAGGTAGCGTTCTCGAGAGCGACGACTCGATCGACATCCCGATCCACGTCGCGGCGCCCATCGAGGAGAGCGCGCTCGACATCCCGCTCGACGAGGAAGATCCGACGGAGATCTTCCATCCGGGAAAACATCCGACCCCTCGCATGCCTGCGCCCGGCCAGCGCTCGCGCGATCCGGCGCAGCGAGCGGCAGGTCCCGCGAGCACGCGCGCGCGTCCCCGTTCGGCGCCGCCACCGAGGTTTTCTCCCGTCGACGAGTGGGACGGCGAGACCGTCGTGAAGCGGCCCGACATGCTGCCGCCGGGACGTCCGCCGTCCCATCCCCCGCCGCCGCTCGGTCATCAACAGGCGCGTCCGTCGAGCCGTCCCCCGGCGCGCCGCCGCGAGAGCCGACCGTTCAACCCCGAAGAGACGATGAAGCTCGACGGAAGCGACCTCGAGGTGCTCGACAACCGCCAGCCCCGGCGGCGTTGATCGTCGCCGTCGTGTGTGATCGAGACGTCAGAAGCTCGCCACCACGACGGACACCGCGCCGCCGAAGCCGACGAGCACGCCGAGGCCGACGAGCACGAGGCCGATGACGAAGCCGGTGAGCAGCTTGCTCGTGAGCTGCTCCTCCGTCTTGTTCGTCAGGAGCAGCTCACCGTCCGGACCCATGCCGTGGGCCATGACGAGCTGGCTTCCGGGCACCATACGGTAGCCGTCGTGCACCGGCGGGCCGGGCTCGCGGCGTGACGGCCCGAGCGCGTAGAGCGGCTCTCCCGGCGCGAGCACCTCCTCCTCGTACCGCATGCTCTTGTTGAGGCCGAGCCACGACGTGCTCTTCAGCCCGCGCGACTGGAGGAACGCCTCGAGATGCGACGCTGCATCGTTGAACGTGCCGCTCGACGCGACGTTCTGCTTGTCGAGGAGGACGTTCGCGCCGTGGGGCATCACGCGCGCGAGCTGACCCGACCCGTCCTCGACCATGAACGGTCGGCCGTCGACCTCGCTCAGGATCGTGTGCCAGTACCTGCTGCGGCCCGACGAGCGGAGCTCCTGCACCGTCACGCGGCACCACACGGCGTGTCGTCCGCTGAACGGCGTCTGCACGAGCCCTTGTTCACTCGGGTGGATGCGCCCCTTGATCTCCACGACGCCGTTGCCCGGCGCGTGCGCGATCGGCGTCGTCGGCGTCGCGATGATCCGCTGGCGCCGCTTCCAGTTCTTCAGATTCGACAGCGTGAGGATCAGGCCGATGAGGAAGAGGCCGCCTCCAAGGACGAGAAACACACCCATTCGCGGGATGCTACACGCCACTCGTGAGGAGCGCGTCCATCTCTTCCTCGGTGATGACCTTCGCGCCGAATTTCTTCGCCTGATCGAGCTTCGTCTTTCCCGTCTTGTCGCCGGCGACGAGGTACGAGGTGTCCTTCTTCACCGAGTCGTGCACCGTGGCTCCGGCAGCGCGGAGCAGATCGTGGACCTCCTCGCGCTTCCTCGTGAGCACGCCCGTCACGCAGAACGTCTTTCCGACGAGCGGCCCGTCCGTCGCGACCGCGTGCTTCGGTTGGGCACGACCGACGTTGCGATCGCGCAGCTTCTCCATGATCTGGCGCTCCGCCGGGTCCTGGAGGAAGGTGACGACGGCCTCGACCATCTTCGCGCCGAAGCCATGGATCCCGCCGACCTTCTCGCGCGCTTCTTCGGGTGACCACGCGAGCAAGTCGGCAAGCGTCCCCGCGACCTCGGCGATCTGCCTTCCTGCGATCTGACCGATGCCGGGGATGCCGAGGCCGCCGACGAGCCGATCGAGCGTGCGCTCGCGCGATGCCTCGATCGCCGAGAGCACGTTCTGCGCGCTCTTCTTCCCCATCCGCTCGAGACCGGTGAGCTTCGCTTCGTCGAGGTCGTAGAGATCGGCGACGTCCTTCACGAGCCCTCGTCCCGTGAGCTGCTGGACGAGCGACTCGCCGAGCTTGTCGATCGCCATCGCCGGACGGCTCGCGAAGTAGAGGATCCGGCCCATGACCTGCGCGGGGCACTCGCGGTTCGGGCACCGGACGGTCGCCTCCGCGCCGAGCTCCGGCTTGCCTTCCTCACGGAGCCGGCTCACGACCGGCGTACCGCAAGCGGGGCACGTGGTCGGCATCTCGAAGCACGGCGTGCCGGGCGGGCGCTCTCGTTCGGCGACGCCGACGACCTGCGGGATGATCTCGCCGGCCTTCTGGATGATGACGCGATCCCCGACGTTCACGTCGAGCTCGCGGATCTGGTCGCCGTTGTGGAGCGAGGCGCGCGAGACGATCGTTCCGCCGAGGGGGACGCCGTCCATGATCGCGACCGGCGTGAGCGCGCCGGTTCGTCCGACCTGCACCACGATCTCGTTCACGCGCGTGATCGCGCGCTCCGCAGGGAATTTGTACGCGATCGCCCACTTCGGGAACTTCGACGTCGCGCCGAGGATGTCCTGCTGCCGGTACGAGTCGACCTTCACGACGGCGCCGTCGGTCTCGAACGGGTAGCTCGCGCGCGCCTGATCGATCCGCGCGATCGCGTCCAACACGCCTTCCCACGGCGTCACTGCGTGCCGGAGATGCGTCGGGATCCCGTGCTGTGCGAGCCAGTCGAGCGTCTTGCTGTGCGCGTCTGCGACCGAAGCGCCCTCGACGACCTGGTAGAAGACGGCCCGCAGCGGCCGCTTGGCGACCTCGCGATGATCCATCATCCGGAGCGCGCCCGCGGCCGCGTTGCGCGGGTTCGCGAACGCCTCGAGCCCCGCTGCCGTGCGCTCGGCGTTCAGCGCGTCGAGGTCTTTGCGGTAGATGACGACCTCGCCGCGCAGCGTGAGCTTGCCCGGGTACGCGATGCGGACCGGCACGCCGCGGATCGTCCGGACGTTCGCCGTGATCTCCTCGCCCTCGGCGCCGTCCCCGCGCGTCGACGCGATGGTGAGGCGGCCGCCCTCGTAGATCACCTCGATGCTCGCGCCGTCGAGCTTCGGCTCGATCGAGAACGTCGGCACGTCGCCGTCGCGCAAGCTCGTCACGAGGCGGCGGTGGAACTCGGCCATGTCCGCGGCGGAGTACGCGTTGTCGAGCGAGTACATCCGTACCTCGCGCCGGACCTTGGTGACCTGGGCGCGCGCCTCGCCGCCTACCCGCTGCGTCGGGGAGTCGGCCGTCACGAGCTCGGGGTGCGCCTTCTCCAGCGACCTTAGCTCGACCATCAGCGCGTCGTACGTGGCGTCCGTGACGCTCGGATCGTCGAGCACGTAGTAGCGGTAATCGTGGGCGTGGATCTCCTTCACGAGCGCGTCGTGCCGGGCGCGCGCGTCGACGGGCGAAAGGGCAGCTGTCTGGGCGGTCACGGACACGAATCTAGTCCGACCGCCGCCCAAAAGCCCTGGTCACCGCGACGGCACCTCTACCGTGGCCACGCCTCGCGGACGGGGTCAGATTCCCGTCGACAGAGACGCCGTTTTGATCAGGAGGCGTGATGCGCGACTCGGCGCGCTCTGGTAGAAGGAGGTCGCCACCATGTCGATGAAGCGCACGAAGCAGCGTGGAACGGGGAGCCGCGACAAGGACGACGGAACCGACTTCTGGGCGAAGCCGGCAGAGCCGGAGATGTCGTGGGAGCAACAGGTCGACGGCAAACCCGAAGACGCGTTCATCCCCTACGTCCTCTCGCAGCGATTCGCGAAGGGCCAGCTCATCGCCCACACGAAGTTCGGCAAAGGCGTCGTCGTCGATGCCGACGCGGCGCGCGTCGAGATTCTCTTCCAGGAAGGGAAGAAGAAGCTCGGACACGGGCAGGCCTGATGATCCGCGGCGGCGCCGTGATCCTGAACGTGACCGACGTCCCGCGCGCGGTCCGGTTCTACATCGAGACGCTCGGGATGAAGCTCGTGGAAGAGCAGCCCGACGGAACGTCCGTGATCGACGCCGGAGAAGGCTTCCACATCGCGCTTCGTCAGAGCGGCGGCGGTGCCCCGGGCGCGTCGCCCGCGCCGGTGGTGCTCCTCTACCCGAAGGTGCCGCTGGACGAGGCGATCGCGATCTACGAAAACCGCGGGGTCGCCTTCGACGTCGACCGCAGCGGAGGAGCCGTCGTGGCCCGCTTCCGCGATCCGGACGCGAACCTGCTCTGTCTCGTCCAGGGAACCTGATTGCGCGGTAGGCTCGGCGCCGCTACCGATGATCGCGCCGCCTGGTCTCTTCCCTCCTCCTCCTCGCGGGCTGAAGGGCCGCGCCGCGGAGCTCGCGACGCTCTCGAGGACCGTCGAGGCCGCTGCGCCGACGCGCATCGCGCTCGTGGGCTCCGGGGGCACGGGCAAGTCCATGCTCGCCGCCGCCCTCGCCTACCGGCTCGCGAAGCGCTTCGAGCGCCGCCTGCACTGGTTCCGGGTCGGCGCCTGGGACTACCGCACGCTCCTCGAGATGCTCGCCCTCCGGTTCGGGACGACGCGCGATCGCCATCACGCGGTCGAGGGACTGCGTTCGTTCCTCGACGCTGACGAGCGGCTCGTCGTCCTCGACAACCACGAGGACGACGCCGCGATGGCTCGGCTGCTCGAGGCGCTCTCGGGAACGAAGGCCACGTTCGTGATCACAGCACGTCGGTGCCTTCTCGCAGGCGTGCTCGTGTTTCCCGTGACCGCGCCGCTCGTCACCTCCGGCCGGACGGCGTTCCCGCGCGTGGCGCCGCTCACGCGTCGCTTGCGCTGGAGCCCGCTCGCGCTCGACATCGCCGATGCGTTCGTCGGCTCGGGAGCGACGAGCGTCACGGCGCTCGCGCGATTCCTGGACGAACGCGGGATCGGCACCGTGCGCGTGATCGCTCACGAGGACGATCTCCCCGAGGTCGGGCTCCTCGTCGATTGGGCGTGGGAGCAGCTGTCTCCGGAGAGCAAGCGGATGCTCGGCGTGCTGGCCCACATCGAAGGCGACAACGTCGATCGTGAGTCGCTCGCGAAGCTCGCGCGCGTTTCAGCGGATGACACGGACGCGGCGATCGCGTCGCTCCAGCGCTGGCATCTCGTGCAGGAAGCGATGCCCGATCGCTACACCCTGCACGCGGTCGTTCGTTACGCCGTCCAGAAGCGAACGAAGGCGATGCACGGCCGCGTGTTCGAGCACTACGTCCGTCTGCTCGAGCGGCAGCCCGAGCGCATCGTCGCCGAGCAGACGCACCTGTTCGCCGCGATGGACTACGCGCACCGAACCTCGGACATGGCCGGGCTCCTCCGCGTCGAGCGCCTGCTCGAGCGTCTGTCGGACGAGACCTAGACGATCCTCACTTCGCTGCGGGGAGCGGGATCGCGACGGTCGTCTCTTCGGAAGCGTCCTTCGCGGCGATGAACCCGAGCTCGACGGAGCGACGAACCGGCACGCAGACGCTGTGCGTGACGTCGTCGCAGACCACGATGTTGATCTCGCCGCCGAGGGTCGCGTTCGGCGCGCCGGGCATCGGGCGGACCTTCACCTTGAAGCCGTCCTTCACCGCGCTTCCCGTCGACTTCACGTCGCTCGGAGCCTCGGCGAGGCCATCGCTTCGGTTCCACCGCACGCGGAAGGGCGCCTCGTCGTTCACGGTCGTGCCACTCGGCGTCATCCACGTGACGCGGACGGTCGTGTCGGCGTCCGTGCGGACGCGCACCTCGGGGACCTCCACCTTTTCTGCGACCGCAGCGCCTGCATCGGGCGCTTTGGCCTGAGGAGAAGCTCCGGTGCTGGTGGTCGGCGTGACCTCGGCGGGCTCGCCGGTGGGAGACGTCTTCCGCTCACACGCCACCAGGGACGCGAGGCCGACGACGAGCCCGAGAGCGACGAGACAACGACCCACGACCAGCGACCGACGCATGAATGGTTCCAGAACGGAGCGGCCGCGCTGTTTCTTCCCGCTGGGACTGTTCAAGGCGCAGGTCACGTGCCGATCGGGAGCGTGAGCGAGGGCTTGTCCCAGACGCCGGAGTCGTCGGACTCGAGCACGGCGCCGCCGTCGTCGTCCGCGTCCCCGAAGAACGCGAGGATCTCGTCACGATGCGCGTGGGCGTCCGCACGGCCCATCTCGATGAGCTGGCGACAGAAATGCCCGTCGAAGAGGAGGTAGCTGGCGAGATCGGCCTCGTCGCCGACGCCGATGTCGAGCGCGTTGAGCAGCCGCTTCGTCAGGAACGGATTCCCGATGAGCTTGCCGCGGCGGACGTGATCGCTCGCGAGCTTTCCCATGTCCTCCGTCGGGCGGAGCGTGAACGCCTCGACGTAGCGGTAAGCCGGGGCGTTGCGCTGCTGCGCCTGCTTCGACATCGCGTCGAGGAAGTCCGGACCGTAGTGGTTGGTCCCGTCGCGAATAACGTTGTTGAGGCGCGTGAGGAGCTCGAGGTCGACGTCGACGTGGTCGAGCAGGAACGCGTTCAGGACCTTTCCGAGCAGGAACGCCGCGCCGGGTGCTTTGAGCTCGGGGAGGCCTTCGTGCGCGCGGACGCCCTTGAACTCGCGTGAGCTGCCGATCGCGAAGATGTGCGTCGCCCCGAGGCGGAGCGCCGGCGCGATCGGCGTGTTCTGGCGGAGACCGCCGTCGAGGTAGAGCTCGTCGTCGATCCGGACCGGAGGGAAGAGCAGCGGAATGGCCGCGCTCGCGAGGGCGTGGTGCGGGCCGATGTGGTCCGAGCGGAAGAGCGTGCGAGGCGGCGCCGTCCGCGGGATGTCGACGTCGGGCGCCGTCTGCATGAAGACGACCGTGCGACCGGTCGCCACCTCCGTCGTCGAGACGGTGAGCGCGCGGAGTTGCTTGCGGCGAAGCGCTCGCGCCAGCGCGCGCCAGCTGATCTCGCGCTGCACGAGCTCAGCCATGGGGCGCACGTCGAAGAGGCCCGTTCCCTCGTCACCGCCTCCGAGGAGGAGCCGGGGGATCCCGACGAACTGCCGCGGTCCGAAGCCGAGCACGCGCGTGATCTGCAGCTCGCTCCAGAGGTGGACGAGGCGTCGCATCCCGAGGACCGGATCGGTCAGATGCGCAGCGAGGTAGCAGGCGTTGATCGCGCCGACGCTCGTCCCGCACAGGATGTCGATCTTCGGCGGAGCCCCTCGCATCCGCGAGAGATCGTCGAAGATGTACCAAAGGACCCCCACCTCGTACGCGCCGCGCGCCCCGCCTCCGGAGAGGATCATGGCCGTGCGGCGACTCGGCTTGTTCTTGGCCGTCGTCGTCATGAATGGGGCGTCGATGTTCTGTCCTGAGCGGAGTGGTCTCCCCCGTGACCAGTTTAGCCCGTAGGGCCAATCGATGGGCAAGCGGTGTTGCAGGCAGCACCTCGAAGGGAAGCTCAATCATGCGGTAAGCTCGTTCGGATGCACGAAAACAGAATGGGGCGGCGCGTTTGATCGACGTTCGTGCTCCCGCCCTCGGCGAGTCCACGGCCGAAGGTCGCGTCGTGCGCTGGTACCGCCGCGTCGGCGACCACGTCCACAAGGGCCAGTCGCTCGCCGAGATCGAGGCGGAGAAGGTCAATGTCGAGGTCGAGGCGCCGGAGGACGGGATCCTCGAAGCGATCCTCGTCCCCGCCGACAGCGTGATCCGCGGCGAGGTCGTCCTCGCGCGTCTCACGCCACGCGCGTTCGATCCGAGCGCGCGCCCCGCGCCGGTCGCGGAGCTCCGCAGCGCGTCGGCCGTCGAGCCGAGGGTCCGTCTGCCCGACGGCACGGCCCACGCGCAGCGACGCTGCGGGTTCTGCAAGGCCCTCGAAATGAGCGGCCGCGTGGAGTGCGCGCGCTGCGGCGCGCCGCTCTGACGATCTCCACCCGCTCAGCGGAAGCTGTCCCCCACGCGTCCCCGCCCGGACGAAGGCCGACCGCCGAGCGACGGTGACGAGTCGTCGGGCCGCGCCGATCGGTCCGGCATCGGGGTGTTGTCGAAGAGCGTAGCGACGAGCGGGCGCTCGGCGAAGCGCCGCTTCAGACGCGGGTCGCGGATCGTGCCGACGAGCGCGGCCGCGTAGTCGACCGCTTTCTGTCGTGCCTGCGGCGCTTGCGGCGATGCCGCGCGCTTCAGCGCATCGGCGCAGAGGATGCGGATCTCGAGGCCGTATTCGCAGCCTTGGAGCGCTTCGACCGCTCCGAGGGCCGTCGTCGCGAGCAGCGTCGCGGCGTGCACCTCGCCGGCATCGACGCGCGCGGCGGCTTCGACCGCCATCGCATAGAAGTGATACGCGACGAGCGCCTGCTGCTCGGCCGAGCGGCGCGCGGTGAGCGCGTTGTGGATCGCCGTCGGTGCGTCGCGGCGATAGCGCGCCAGCGCCCCGCCGACGACCGCCGCGTGCGTGATGTCGTAGGCGTTCCCGGTGACGTGCGCGAGCTGCGAGGCCTCCTTGATGTATGCCGCGGCACCTTCGACGTCACCGAGCTCCAGCATGACCTCGGCGGAGACGAGCAGCGTGTCTGCGCGGCCGTCCTGATCGCCGTAGCGCTCGTGCGCGTCGCGCGCGCGCCGGAGATACGCTTGCGCGCGCGCCATGTCGCCGAGGCGCGCGTACGACTGACCGATGTTCGAGAGCGTCTTCGCGAGCTGGAAACGACCGCCGATCGAGAGGTCGATCCGGATCGACTCGAGCGCGAGCGCGATCGCGTCCTCGTAACGGCCCTGGACGAACATCCCGTACGCGAGCGCGTTCTTCGCGCGTGCCTCCTGACGACGCGCTCCGACCTTGCGGAACACGGCGATGGCCTCGACGTAGGCGTCGACCGCTTCGCGCACGCGACCGACGCGCCGGAGGAGGACGCCGCGCGTCCGGAGGACGTCGGCGCGCATGCGGACGGGCACCGTCGGGTTGACCGTCGGGTTGCAGGCCGCAAGCGCGCGGTCGCTCGCCGCGAGCGCACCCTGGACGTCGCCGAGCTCACGCGCGAGCTCGCTGACGAGGAGCTCGGCCTCGATCTCGAAGCTCGGATACGCCGACGCGTGCGCGAGGCTCGCAGCGCCCTTTGCGACGGGAAGGCCGTGCGCGAGACGTCCCTCGTCGAGGTCGTAACGCGCCGTACGGAGCAGCGCGAGGCACGCGGCGCGCGGCGTCGCGATGATCCGTGCCGTGCGCCGGAGGTGCTCGAGATGGCGAACACGCTCTGCCTTGCGGCCGAGGACACGAAACTGCGCCTCGAGCGCCTCGTACGCTCCGAGCTTCCGGATGTCTCCTTCGGGCAGGTATTGCGCCGCGCGGAGGTAGTAGCGGATCGCGAGCTGCGTCTGGTACGCGTTGCGCGCTGCGTTCGCGGCCTCGAGGTAGAAGCCAGCCGCGCGCTCGACGGCGTCGCCCTTCACGAGGTGCCGGGCGACGATCGCAGCGGAGAGGCCGCGCGCGAGCGATGTCTCCGCCAGGTGCTGCCCGAGCGAGCGATGCATGCGCGAGCGCGTCGTCGAGTCGAGCGTGCCGTACGCCACGTCGCGCGTCAGCGGATGGCGGAAATCGAGGACGTCTCCCTTGCGATCGCAGAGCCCGCGCGCGCAGAGCCTCATGATGGCGTCCTCGCTCGCGCGCAGCGACGAGCGCGTGTTGAGCTTCGCGAGGTCCGCGAGCCCGAGCGGGCCGCCCGCGATCGCGAGCCAGTCGGCGATGATGCGCTCGGAGCCGGGCAGCTCGTGGATGCGATCGGCGAGGAGCTGCTCGAGCGTCGACGGCAGGCCCATCGCATCGAGCTCGCCTCCGCCCTCGCGCACGAGCGCGTCCTCGCGGATCTCGAGAACGCCGCGCTCGAGCAGGGCGTCGATCATCTCGAGCAGGTAGAAGGGATTTCCGCCGACGCGCGGCATGAGCTCCGCGCAGACCTGACGCACTCCCTCGCGCACGTTGAGGCGCGCTTCGACGAGGCGGATCTGCTCCTCGCTCGTGAGGCCGTGCAGCTCGATGCGCACCTTGCCTTCGAGCAGGTGCCCGACGCGATCGTCGGGTCGCGTGACGAGCACGGCGAGCACCGGCAGCGGGTCCTGCTGCTTCAGCAGCTCGGCGAGCAAGTCGAGCGTGGGCTTGTCCGCCCATTGCAGACCGTCGACGACGAAGACGAGCGGCTGCTCGAGCGCGATCGCGGCGACGAGATGCCGGACCCCGGTGACGAGCAGCTTCTTCCGGTAGTGCGCATCCTCGTCTTCGCCCGCGGACGGCTGCTGCTGTTGCTGGTTCGCGGCGATCTCCGCGAGCCGCGCGACCAGCGGGCTCGTCTCGTCACCACGAGCGGCGCCGCCTCCCGCTCGAGCGATGAGGAGCGCCATGTCCTCGTACGACTCGTCACCGCTCGCGCCGATGGCATCGCGCACCAGATCGGCGAGCGTGTTGTACGGGACCTCCATCCGGACGGGCGAGCACTCGGTGCGGACGATGCGGGCGTTCGGCGGCAGCTCGTCGAGGAACGTCGCAACCAGCGCGGTCTTCCCGATCCCGAGCTCACCGACGACGGCGCGTGCGGTGACGACGCCGCTCGCGCCCGGGCCGCTCACCGCCGCGTGGTACGCCGCGTAGAGCTCGGCCTTCTCCGCGTCGCGTCCGATGAGATCGTTCTGCGCGTTCGCCTGCTCTTTTTCTTTCTCCTCACGCGAGAGGCTCCGCTCCAGCGTGTAGATCCGCATCGTCGGCGGAAGGTTCTGCACGGGCGCGGCATCGGACCGATGAAGATCGAGCGTCGGCGCATCTCGCCAACGAAAGTCGCGGCGGACCTGGCGATACACACCACCGGCGACCCAGGTCGTCCCGATCGGCGTCGCGCGCGCGAGCACGTCGGCGAGGTACGTCACCGGATCATGCAGGACGTAGCGTACGAGGTTGCCTTCGGGGTCACGCGTTCCCGACGCAATGCCGCGGACGATCGAGAGCGATGCACCGACCGGTGACGGCAGGTCGTCCGCGATGCCCTGCAATGCTTCGTGCGTCTCGACCGCGAGCCAAGCTGCGTCCGATGCCGCCTTGGCCGGCTTCGCGCCGAGCCCCGCGATCGCGCGCGCCTCGAAGTCGCCCGTCCACACCCAGCGCATCCCGCGCTTGTAGGCCATGTCGCCGAGCATCGAGCGCGATCGCTCGAGCGCCCTCGCGAGCGCTCGCTTCTCCGTCTCGTCGAGCGCGCGTTGTTCACCACCGGGCACGAGACGCAAGGTCACGATCGCGACGTGACGTACCTCCCGCGCATCCGGTCGCCTCGAAGGTGAAGCTGGCGGATTGCTCTTGCTCGTGCCCGGAGGAGACGACTGGCCGGAGACGCGCGAGACGTCACCTTGTGCGAGCGCGGCCGGCGCGGCGGCCTGCGTATGGTGCTCGGCCACGTAGGGCGGCGGCACCTCGCTGCTCAGGAGCGCGGGTCCTTCTCGCGGGACGAGCTCGGCGATCGTCTGCTCGAGCGACACGCCATCGACGAGCACCTGCCGGACGAGCATCGCGCGCGCGATCGCGGCCGCGACGTCACGACCGGAGGCGAATCGCTCGTCGCGGCTCGGCGCGAGGAGCTTCATGACGATGCTCTCGAGCTCCTCGGGTAGATCGCGCCGATACGTGCTCGGCGGCTCGATCTTGCCCGAGCGCACCATGTCGAGCAGCGCCTCGCCACCGAGACCGCCATGAAGCGGTCGTCCGGCGAGGCACTCCCAGAGGATCACGCCGAGCGAGTAGAGGTCGCTTCGCCGATCGACCTTCTCGCCGCGCGCCTGCTCGGGCGACATGTACCGGAACTTGCCCTTGAGGACGCCCGCCTCCTCGTCGACGAGGCGCGCGCTCGCGATGCCGAAGTCGGCGATCTTGACGACGCCCTCGTACGACAGGAGCACGTTCTGCGGAGAGACGTCGCGATGGACGATGTCGAGCGGCGCGCCGCCTTCGTCGCGCTTCTCGTGGGCGTAGTGCAGGCCCTTCGCCGCCTCGGCGATGATCCATGCCGCGACCCAGGGCGGGATCCTCGTCGCGGTGCTCTTCGCCGCGCTCATGAGGTGACCGAGGTCGCAGCCCTCGACGTACTCCATCGCGAGGATGTGGCCCTCGTCGCCCTCGTTCGAGAACTCGTAGACCTGGACGACGTTCGGATGATTGAGCCGCGTCGCGAGCTGCGCCTCGTCGATGAACATCGAGCGGAAGCGGCGCGAGGTCGTGTAGTCCGGCAAGATGCGCTTGACGACGACGACCTTGTACGTGCCTTCGGCGCCGCGCTTCTTCGCGAGGAAGACCTCCGCCATCCCGCCCGATCCGAGACGGCGCACGATCTCGAATTGTGCGATCTGGATCGGGGTCGGCGCGGCGCTGGTCGGCATCAGACCTTCGGACGATTGTGCCACAGCAGAGGGCGGTCCACCGGGCGGTCACGCGTCTCCAGAGCACATCGGTCGTGCCGTGTGTGCCTCGAGGTTTCCCGGCCATCGCGCGGCGCGCGCTACGATCCCGGCAATGAGCTGGTTCTTCGCGACGGTCTACGACCCGTTCATGCGCCGGACCGAGAAGGCGTGCCTCGCGGAATGGCGCGACGCGCTGCTCTCGCCCCTCGGAGGCTCGATCCTCGAGATCGGGGCCGGTACCGGCGCAAATCTGGGCCACTACCCTCGTCGTCTCCTCCGCGCGCGCGGCAAGACCGCCGACGAGCGGCTCGTCCTCACCGAGCCGGACGCCCACATGCTCGAGCACCTCCGGAAGCGCCCGGAGACCGGCGAGATCGAGATCGAGCGCGCCAGCTCCGACGCCCTACCGTTTCCGGACGAATCCTTCGATGCCGTCGTCTCGACGCTCGTCCTCTGCTCCGTCCCCGATGTCGACCGCACGCTCGCGGAGATCCGGCGCGTGCTGAAGCCGGGCGGCGCGCTCGTGTTCCTCGAGCACGTCGCCGCCGACGAGGCCTCGCGCCGCCGCCGCTGGCAGCGCCGTCTCGAGCCGCTCTGGTCGAAGCTCGCCGACGGCTGCCACCTCACACGCGAGACGGACAAGTCGATCGCGAAGGCAGGCTTCATGTTCGAGACGCTCGAGCGCGAGAGCATGCGCAAGTCGCTCCCGATCGTCCGGCCGACGGTGCGCGGCATCGCCCGGAAGACCGGATAGTCTCGCCGCTCCTATCCACGCGAGAACGCCCAACAAAGGTGGTTCGCGAACGATTGCTGCTCGGGGTTCGCGATGCGTGTAGACTGAGAGGGCTAGCCGCGATGCAAAGTCCGCTTCCGGCACCGACTGCAACCGGGTCGTTCGCCAAGACGCCCTTCCCGCACCTCTTGGTCTACGCCCTCGAGCGTCGACTGACTGGCACGTTCGAGCTTTCGAACACCGCCGGCTCTTCCGCGACGATGCTCGTCGTCAACGGATGCCCGGCGAAGGTGCGGACGAGTGAGCCCATCCATTACCTCGGGACGGTGATGATGGAGCTCGGGATGATCACGCCGGAGCAGCTCGAGGCGTCGCTCGCGCGGATGCAGGAGAGCCCTCGTTTGCAGGGGCAGATCCTCATCGAGCTGGGCGCGACCGACCCGGCGCGGCTCGACGCCGGCCTGCGCTCGCAGGTCGAGCGCAAGGTCGAGCACCTCTTCGGGCTCTCGGCCGAGACGACCTTCTCGTATTTCGACGGCATCGATCTGCTCCAGCGCTACGGCGGGCCGCCGACGCCGATCGACCCCTTCCCGGTGCTCTGGCGTGGCGTGCGCGAGACGCCCGCGTGGGAGCACGTCGACGCGACGCTCCGGCGTGTCGGGCCGGCGCTCATCCGGATCTCCGCGACGGCTCAGCTCGAGCGGTTCGCGTTCACGTCCCAAGAAGTCCAGGCGGTCGAGCTGATTCGGCAACGACCGACGCGCATCGTCGACATCACGAACGTCATCGGCCCAGGCCTCGGGCAGGTCCTCGTCTACTTCCTGCTGATCATGAAGCAGGTCGACCTGCTCGAAACGCAAGCGCCCCAGAGCGCGCCGCCCCCGCCGCAGCCGCAGCCGCCTCAACCGAACCCGGCGAGCACGGGCCGCCACGTGGCGGTGAACGTGCAGGCGCCGCCGTCGAGCGGGCAGGCCTTCGCGCGGGTGCAGCTCCAGCGTCAGGCGTCGTCGCGGACGCCGCTCGTCGTCGAAGAGCACGTCGCGCCTTCGGGCGCCCACGACGAGCGCGCGTCGACGCCGGGCATCCAGGTCTCGAGCGCGTTCGGCAAACAACCGATGCCGGCGAGCACCTTCGGGCCACCGACGGGCGCGTTCGCTCCGGCCGCTTCTGCGCCGGCGGCGGTGGTCGAGCCCGTGCTCGGCGCGCCGGCTCCGCCTCCAGCGGGCGGCATGGACATCGCGTCGATGATCACGCAGACGATCCAGCAGTCGGCCATCCCGCCGGCCATGCCGAGCGTCCCGCCGCAGAGTGTGCCGGCGCCGGCGAGCGTCCCGCAGATCTCCGCCGCGTCCGATCCTCCGCCCGCGTCGGTGCCGCCGAGCCCGCCGAGCTCGCCGCTCACGGCGGAGCAGAACGCGCTGAAGGCGAAGATCCTCGAGCGCGCCGAACAGATCACGACGCAGGACTACTTCCAGATGCTCGGTCTCGCCCGCGACGCGACGCCGGAGCAGGTGCAGAAGGCGTTCATCGGCCTCGCGAAGGTGTGGCACCCCGATCGACTGCCGCCTGCGCTCGCCGACGTGAAGGACGCGTGCAGCAAGGTCTTCACGCACCTCACCGAGGCGCACGCGACGCTCATGGATGCGGGCAAGCGTCAGGACTACATGACGCTGCTCAAGGACGGCGGCGCGACTCCTCAGGACCAGGCGAAGATCCAGGCGATTCTCGAGGCGGCGACGGAGTTCCAGAAGGCCGAGTTCCTGCTGAAGCGGAGCATGAGCGACCCGCAGGCCTACGAGATCATAAAGCGCTGCGTGTCGCTCGATCCGGAGCAGGCCGACTACCTCGCGACGCTCACCTGGCTCGATGCGCAAAAGCCGGAGTGGCTGGGCCGCGAGAAGACGCTCGAGAAGATCGTCTTCCTCGATCGCTGCATCCAGAAGAACGCGAACTGCGAGCGCGCCTACTTCTATCGCGGCATGCTCTACAAGCGTGCGGAAGAGCCGAACAAGGCGCTCAAGGACTTCAAGAAGGCAGCCGACCTGAACCCGCGCAACCTCGATGCGATGCGCGAGGTCCGCCTTCACAACATGCGCGGCGGCGCGAGCAAGCCTCCGCCGGGCATGGGCAGCGGCCGCCCGAGCAAGCCGCCCCAGCCCGAAACGCTGGGCGGCCTGTTCGGAAAGCTGTTCAAGAAATAGCCGCCTCGCTCACTCGCCCGCGACGCTCGGGGATGCGGCGCGCATCGGGGCCAGGCTCATGCGCGCCTCGCCTTCGACGAGATAGTTGAAGCGCTCGACGAACTCGGACGGCTTCATGTTCGCCGCCTGGGCCAGGCGCGCGAGCTCGACCTTGTCCTTGAAGTCGTCGGCGCGCAGGCGAAGCATGTAGCTCCGCGCGATCTTGTACCGGTCCGACTCGATGTCGACCATGCGCACGCGCATACGGCCGGTCTGCGGGTCCATGATCTGGCCGAACGGCACCGGGACGAAGCGCCCACGCTGGATGCTGATGAGCGCCTGGTCGCCGCCCTCGATGGCGTAGCGCGCGGCGCAGTAGCCGAGGTCGCGCGTGTACTCCATGTCGAACGGGATCGGGTCGGCGCAGCGGAGCTCGTAGCCGATGTTCTTCGAGACGATCGTCGTCTTGATCTTCATCTCGGCGAGCCGCTTCTGGACGGCCTGCTTCACGATGTTGCCGAAGTCGACCTCCGCGATGCGGATGTGACCGTGGGCATCGCGCTCGACGCCTTCGAGGCCCTCGATGTCGGCGGTGTCGACCACCTCGACGAGACCCTCCGCGAGCACGGCGACGCCGTCGGGGCGGCCGTGCGCGAGGCGCTTGATGACCGCTCCTGCGAGCGTGTCGACGATGTCCCGAAGACGGACGCCACGAGCGCCCGCACGCGGCAGGAACTCCTCAGGGACGAGCGAGAGCGTGGCGCCTGCGGCCTTGCCGATGCCGAGCGCGAGGTGGCCGGCCTTCCGGCCCATCGCGACCGTGAAGTACCAGCGCGAGGTCGTCTTCGCGTCGACCATCAGGTTCTTCACGATCTCGACACCGATGTGGCGCGCGGTCTGGAACCCGAATGTGTAGACGTCCTGCGGAAGGTCGAGATCGTTGTCGATCGTCTTCGGCACGTGGACGACCCGGAGCCGGCCCTTCGAGGCCTTCGCGAGGCTCGCAGCGCTGAAGCAGGTGTCGTCACCGCCGATCGAGACGAGCATCCCGACGCCGAGGCGATCGAGCGTGTCGAGGCAGCGAGCGAGGAGCTCCGGGCTCTTCGTCGGGTTCGCGCGGGAGATGCCGAGGCAGGAGCCGCCGCGGAAGTGGATCCGGCTCGTGTCGGCGATCGTGAGCGCCGTCACGTGCGAGGTGTCCCCCTCCATGAGCCACCGGTAGCCGTCCTGGATGCCGAGGACCTCGACACCGGAGAGGCACGCCCGGATGGTGGCGGCTCCAATCACGCTGTTGATTCCGGGGGCAGGACCCCCACCGACGAGGATCGCGAGCTTGTCGTTCGTCATGTGTCTCCGAAAAGAGGACGCAGGCCGCGAGTGTACAAGGGCTCCGGCAGGCTTCGCGAGCCCGTGCATTGCGGCGAGACGTCATAGTGACTCAAACGTGAGTTACGCTCCAGCCACGGACGCGTCCGACCTCGGGCGCGCGCGAGCGGTACTACGCTCGAGGCGCGCGCGGTGCTAAGCGAGCCACGTGGAAACGACGCTGCTGCAGCAAGTGCTCGAGCTGCGTGCTCCGGGAGCGACGGCCGCGCCTTGCCTCGGTGCGATGAACTTCGGACGTCGTACCGTCGAGGCCGAGTCGAAGCGCATCATCGCGCGGGCGCTCGAGCTCGGAATCCGCCACATCGACACGGCGAACGCCTACGGCGACGGCACGTCGGAGCGCATCGTCGGCGAGGCGCTGAAGGGCAGGCGCGATCAGGTCGTGCTCGCGACGAAGTGCGGCTTCGGGCGCGTCGAAGGCAAGCCGGAAGGCCTGAGCCGCGCTCGCCTGACGGCGGCGATCGACGAGAGCCTGACGCGCCTCGGCACCGACTGGGTCGACATCTATTACCTGCACGTCCCCGATCGCGACACGCCGATCGAGGAGACGCTCGAAGCCGTCGCCGGGCTGATCGAGAAGAAGAAGATCCGCGCCTGGGGCGTGTCGAACTACGCCGCCTGGCAGATCCTCGAGATGATGCACCTGACGCAGGAGGAGAAGCTGAAGAAGCACGGCCTCCCACGTCCGGTGATCGCGCAGCAGCTCTACAACATCCTCCTTCGCCAGCTCGACGTGGAGTACTTCCCGTTCGCGAGCCGCTACAAGCTCCACACGACGGTCTACAACCCGCTCGCGGGCGGCCTCCTCTCCGGACGGCATTCGCGCGACGGCTCGACGCAGAAGGGGTCGCGCTTCGACCGGAACCGCCTCTATCAAGGCCGCTACTTCACCGACGCGATGTTCGATCGAGTCGATGCGCTGGCCGATCTCGCGAAGGCGGAGGGAATGAGCGTCCTCGAGCTGTCTTACGCGTGGCTCGCCGGCGCCGCCGGAGTCGACTCGATCCTCCTCGGTCCTGCGAGCGTCTCGCAGCTCGAAGAAGGCGTCACCGCGTGCCGCCGGGGGCTCTCTCCCGAGGTGCGCGGCGTCGTCGACGCGCTCCATCGGACGTGGATGGGCACCGACACGAAGTACGTTCGCTGATGTCTCGAGACGCCGTGCTGACGGACGAACAGATCGACGAGGCCGTTGCCCACTACCGCGAGCACGGGTGGGCGCGACTCGGAAAGCTCCTCGACGACGCGAGGATCGCGCAGCTCCGTGCGAGGGTCGACGCGATCATGCTCGGTGAGGTCACCTACCCCGGGCTCTTCTTCCAGCACGACTCGCCGTCGGGGCGGTACGAGGACCTCGAATACGGCAAGGGCTGGAAAGGCCCGTCGCTCGAGTACCGCAAGGTGGAGAAGCTCGAGCTCGATCCTCTCTTCTGGGAGTGGATCACGAGCGACGTCTTCCGGCGCGTCACGGCGCGTGTGTACCCAGACGCGGACGTGACGCTTTATCGCGCCTTCCTCATGAACAAACATGCCGGCGGAGGCTCCGATCTGCCGTGGCACCAGGACGGCGGCGATTTCTGGGGGCTCGACCGGGAGCCGACCTTGCAGGTCTGGACCGCGTTCGACGAGGCTCCGATCGGCGGGGGCTGCGTCGAGGTCGCGCCCGGGACGCACAAGGCCGGGCTCGCGACGCCCCTCGGCGGCGTGGTCCCGAAGGACAAGCTCGACGAGCTCGGCGCCGAGGCACACGCCCTGCCGCTACCGGCGGTTGCGGGGGAGGTCCTTCTCATCCACAACCACGTGTGGCATCGCTCCGGTCGAACGCGGCCGGGCCACCCGCGCCGCGCGCTCAGCGTTTGTTACATGGATGGGGCAACCGCCTGCCGGCGACGGAAGCGTGCGCCTCGGACCTTTGTCCGGGTTTTCGCGACTGGCGAACGCACATGCTAGTTTCACCCCGTGATCCGGGGCCGCGTGCTCGTGATCGACGGCGACGAATGGACGTCGAACGTCCTCGTGCGCGCTCTTCGAGAGAAGGGCTGGGACGTCGACGCATGCAATGAAGCGGTCGCGGGCTTCCGTAAGGCCTGCGAGCTGCCCGTCCCCGAGTGCATCGTCCTCAACCCGGAGCTCCCGGACATCGACGGCGCATGGGTCGCGCGGAAGATCCGCACCGAGGCAGAGCCCCTCTCGAAGGTGCCGATCTTGTTCGTCGGGGACGTCGCGGACCGGGGCGTCCGCACGCAGACGCTGAACGTGGGTGCGGACGTCTTCCTCGCACGGCCGATCTCGAACGACGAGATCGCCGCCCAAATCGCCGCGCTGGTCGCGATGGCGCACCGCCACAACGGAAAAGAGGCGGACGCGTCGATGTCGGCCGCCGCCGCGATCCGCGGAGACCTTTCGGCGTTTCCGCTCGCGAGCCTATTGATGATGTTCGAGATGGAGCGGCGAAGCGGGCTCGTCGAGGTCGTCTCGTCGAGCGGCAAGCGCGCTTCGTTGACGCTCACTGCTGGGCTGTTCGCGAGCACCGAGGTTGCCGGCGCTCCACGACCGGCGCTCGAGGTGCTACGCGAAGTGCTGTCTTGGCGCGCCGGACGATTCTCGTTCCAGCCACGCGAGAGCGGGATGCTCCCGGCGCCGCGCGCCTCCGTCGGCGCGCTCGTCCTCGAAGCGATGCGCCTCGAGGACGAGGAGAAAAACCCGCTGCAAGAGCTCGATGCCGATGATTTAATCGAGGCAGTGGATAGCAGGCGCGAGGGCGCTGTCATCGCGCGCGAGGAGAAGGTCATCGTGCGCCCGGAGCGCGCGCCGCCTCCACGACCGAAGGCGGCGCCCTAGTCCCGACCCCATGAGTACATGGGGCTCGTTGCTCAGTACTGCGCGTTGAACGATGCCGTGTACTCGGTGTAGCGGCCGTCGTTCGACGTGGCGTAGATGCGGCCCGTCGAGAGCGCCTGCAAGCAGTGGTTCGTGATCGTCTTCTGGTAGAAGGACTGGTAGCTGCCGCCGCTCGCGAGCCAGCTGCCGACCTGCACTGACGCGCCGTCGAGCATCGGCATCCCGAAGCTCCAAGAGGGCGTGCTCGAGAGGCTCGAAGAGCTACCGAGCGAAAGCGACGGGTAGTCCTCCAGGCCGATGTCGATCGCGATCGTGTTGGAATTCACCGTGAGGTTCACCTTGCCCGTCGACGGCGTCGTCACCGCGCGGGCCTCGCTCGTGACGTAGCGCGAACCGTTCCAGATCACCTTGTGGAACGGGAGCGAGGTGGTCGGCTGCCATGCCTGACAGCCCGTCTGATCGTGACAAGCGCGCTGTCGCCCGTCGAGCTGCACCGTGCCGAGCGTCGCCGTGGTCGCGGCGGGCTGGAACTTCGCGAGCGCCTCGCTCTTCGAGATCGGGCTGCCGCTGCACCACGACGGGTCGAAGACCGTGTTCGTCGGATTCGGAGGCGGCGGTGGCGACGACGGTGCGTTGTACTTGCCGTAGAGCGACGCGACGATCTCGGTGTACTGCCCGTTGTTCGTCGGGCTGTAGACGCGGCCCGTCGAGAGCGCCTGGATGCACGTGCTCGTGATCTTCTTCTGATAGAAGGACTGGTAGCTCCCACCGCTCGCGAGCCAGCTCCCGACCTGCACCGAGCTGCCGTTCAGCATCGGCATTCCGAAGCTGAACGAAGGGGTGCTCGAGAGGCTCGACGAGCTACCGAGCTCGAGGCCCGCGACCTTCAGTGCGATCGCGGTGGAGCTCGAGTTGATCGAGAGGTCCACCGAGCCCGTCGCGGGAAGCGCGATGTTCGTGGGCCCGCTCGTGACGTATCGCGATCCGTTCCACGTCACGTTGTAGAACGGAACCTCGGTCGCGTTCTGCCAGTCCTGGCAGCCGGTCTGATCCTGACAGAGGCGCGTCTTCGCGCGCAGTCGGATGTCGCCGAGCGTCACCTGGCTCGTGGCGAGCGGAAAACGGGCGACGAGATCCGCCTTCGAGAGATCCGCGCCCGAGCACCAGGCGGGATCGAACACGTCACCGTCCGGCGTCGGAGGAGGAGGCGGAGGTGGCGGCGGTGGCGGTGGCGGTGGGACATCGTTGTAAACGCTGACCTCGAACGTGGTGTCGGCGAGATCGATCTCGCGGAACGCGACGTAGTACGTCCCGGTCGTCACGAGCGTCTTCTTCACGGTCGAGACGCTCGTGCCCTCGCCGCTGCCGTCGTCGGTCTGCACGACGCCGAAGCCAGGGCCGAGGAGCCATGCGATCGGAGCGCCACCGGTCGTCGACTTGACGACGATGCGCACTTGATCGCCGGCCGTTCCGTTCATCTTGAAGGCGCGGTAGCGAAGCGGGTTGTGATACGTCGCCGTGCGCGTTTCGGCGTAGGCGATCGTTCCGAGCTGCTGGATCTGCGCTCCGTCGAGCGCGCTGTCGGCGCTCTCGACGTTCTCATCGGCGTTCGGTGCACACGCAACTGCGGGAGCTGCGAGCGCCAGGATCGCAGCGAGGGCGAGGGTCTTCTTCATCACGAGCTCCAAGCAAGCGAGCGCGTGCGCGCTCATCGTGGGGATCGGACGCGCGTGAGAACGACATCACGCTCCAATCACGCGCCCGGAGCTGTCTACGCCGGTCGCCTCGGAACCTTCCCCACGCGCGACCACATACCCAGAAACGATCAACGCCGCGGGCCTCTCCACCGGAGAGAGCACCGCGGCGATGAGCCTCGCCTCTACGAGCGGGATCGCCGGATCAGCGATTCGGCGCTCCCGACGAGAGACACAGGTCGCTCGTACGGCAGGCCGCGAGACGGCTGAGCACGTCGACCGGGTTGTTGCAGTCTTCCTTGTGGATCGAGTCGAGGCACTCGTTGAGCTCCTTCTCATCGATCCCGCGCGGGCACTCCTTGACGTTCAAGTCGTCCTTCATGTCCGCCTTGATCTTCTGCGTGCATTCCGCCGAGCTCTTGTAGTGCTTGTCGGCCCCGACGTTCTTGCAGGTGGCCTCGCGAGCACAGCGCGCCGCGACGATGCGATCGATCGCAGATTGATTGTTGACGACGTTCGCGCCGGTCACAGTCGCCGTTCCGGGGCGCTCGCTCGGGCGAGTCTCACCGGTGACGGTCCCCCGCTCACCAGCGCGCTCGCGCTCGGCGCGATCGCGGCAGCCGGCGATGCTGAGGATCCCAAGCCCGACGCACGCGATCGAAACCACACTACGAACACTGGTCATGAGCATTACCTCCGCGGCGACATCCTGCAACGACGATGCCCTTGCAGAGCGCGAGCGGGGAAACTCGCAGGTTCCGAAACGACTTCGCGATCGAGGGCTCTTGCGTTCACCTCGAGATGGAGCTCGCCCGTACGGCGCTTTCGCCACGCTCTCCAGGTGCACACGCACGCCCGAGGGAGATGCCGCTCAGACCTTCTCGATGCGCGCCGAGCCGAGCAGTCCCGCGGGCCGCACGAGGAGCACCAGGATGAGCACGAAGAAGACGAGCACGTCGACACCGCCGGAGTAGTCGGTGAGCTTCACGAGCTCTCCGATGATCCCGATGAGGAGTCCGCCGAGCATCGCGCCGGTAATGCTTCCGATCCCGCCGAGCACGGCGGCGACGAAGGCGCGCGTGCCGATGACGACGCCCATCGTCGGGTAGACCTGCGACTGATCCAGGCAGAAGAGCACCGCGCCGAGCGCAGCGAGCGACGAGCCGAGCGCAAACGTCTTCGAAACGACGCGCGACGTACGAATGCCCATCAAGCGTGCAGCCTCCTCGTTCGCGCTGAGCGCGCGCATCGCCTTCCCGAACCAGGTCCGCTTCACGACGATCTCGAGGGAGATCATCACGAGCACGGCGGCGGCGAGGATCACTGCACGCGTCAGCGTCAGCGTTCCGAGCCCCGGGACGCGGACCTCGCCCTTCAGCACCTGCGGGTACGGACGGAAGCGCGCGCTGAACACCAGCTGCGCGAGGTTCTGGAGAAGGACCGACATCCCGAGCGCGGTCACGAGCGGCGTGACGCGGACGAGGGCGCCTTTTGCGCGACCACGAAGCGGTCGATACGCGGCGCGCTCGACGGCGATCCCGAGCGCGGCGGCGCCGAGCATGGCGAGCACCGTCGCCACGGCCGTCGCGGCGAGCGGGTGCGCCGCGAGCGCGCCGAACACCGGATGCAGTGCGCTGCCCGAAGCTCCGGGAGAGAGAATGCCGTTGATCGACGACGCATCGCCGACGAAGAGCGCGACGACGATCAGACCGAAGTAAGCGGCCATCATGAACACTTCGCTGTGCGCGAAGTTGATCAGCTTGAGCACGCCGTACACCATCGTGTACCCGAGCGAGACGAGGGCGATCATGGCGCCCTGCGTGATGCCCGTGAGGATGGCTTCGAGGATCTTCATGCGTCGTTCGAGCGTCAGTCCGCGAGGAGCTGCGTCGCGTATCGGATCTTCTTGTCCTTCACCTGGACGACGACGATGGGCTTGTTCGCGTTGTGCTCCTCGTCCATCGTCATCGTGCCGGTGGCGCCCTTGAAGTCCTTCGTGGCGGCGAGCGCATCGCGGATCAGAGCGGGCTTCGCGTCGCCAGCGCGTCGGATCGCGTCGAAGAGGAGCATCGCCGCGTCGTAGCCCTGCGCGCTCAGGCTCGTCGGATCGTGTTTGTACTTGGCGGTGAACGCGGTGAAGAACTTCCTCGCGTTCTCCGAAGGGACGTCGGGCGCGTAGTGGTTCGTGAAGTGCGCGCCGTCGAGCTCGGCTCCTGCGCCGTCGACGAGGTTCGACGAGTCCCAGCCGTCACCACCGATGAAGACGCCGCCCGGGATCCCGAGCTCGCTCGCCTGCCGCGCGATGAGGACCATCTCGTTGTAGTAGTTCGGGACGAAGATGGCTTCGGGGCTCGCTGCTCTGAGCTCCGAGAGGTAGGTCCGGAAGTTCGTCTCTCCTTTCTGGTAGCCCTTCTCGACGACGATGACGCCGGCAAGTCGCTTCGTCTCCTCGCGGAACGCGCGGGCGAGCCCGGACGAGTACGGGTCCTGCGCGGCGAAGAAGATCCCGACGCGATCCTTCTTCAAGTGCTGCTTGATGAACCGCGCAGCGATGGCGCCTTGCTGGTCGTCGGTGAAGCACGTGCGAAAGACCCAGCTCCGCTTCTTCGTGACGGCGACGGCCGTCGACGAAGGCGTGATCATCGGCACGTGACTGGTGTTCGCGATGAGCCCACCTGCGAGCGAGCGGCTCGACGCGACCTCGCCGAGGAGCGCAACGACCTTGTTCCGGTCGATGAGCTGGCGGACCTTCTGCACCGCCTCGTACGTGGTCGACTTGTCGTCCTCGTAGATGACGCGGATACGCTTGCCGATCACGCCGCCGGCAGCGTTCGTCTCCTCGACCGCGAGCTGGATGCCCTCACGCGTGTCGGTGCCGAACGTCGAATCCGCGCCGGAGAGCGACAGAAACGCGCCGACCTTGATCTCGTTCGGGTCGTCCTTCTCGCAGGCGAGTTGCGAGACCGCAACGACGGCGATGCCGACCGAAAACCCCCGCCGCGACAGCATCGCGCCGGCCCATAACATGCCCCTCCGGAGACGTCACCCGGGGCACGGGGACGACTACGACGACGAAAACGCGGACGTCGGTGCGGCGCTCAGTTCGAAACAGGCGTCGTCGTCGCGGCGGCGGGCGCTGCTGCTGCAGTCGCGGGCATCTTTCCGCCAGCGTCCCAGAGCGCGTACACGGCTCCGTAGCCCATGCCGAGGAGCGCGACGAAGATGACCCACACGAGCGCCTGCATCTGCTTCAGCGCGCGACGGCTCGTCACGATGCCCCATCCCATCATGAACGTGTGGAGACCGTTCGCAAGGTGATACGCGATGCCGAGCACGCCGAGCGAATAGACGAGCAGCGTCGGCAGGTGGTGGTGCATCTCGTGGGCGATGTCCGCGAACGGCTCGGGATTCCCCGTCGTGATGCGCGGGTGGAGGAACGCGAGCCAGAGGTGCGCGCCGAGGAAGAGCAGCAGGCCGATCGCCGAGAGCCGCTGGACGATGTACTTGACGTTCGCGAAGTAGTGGTACCGAACGACGTTCGGCTTCACCGTCCTGAGGCGGCCGATGCCCCAGATGGTGTGCAGCGCAAGCGGGAGGAGCGCGACCAGCGACGACACGAAGAACGCGACCGGGCTCGAGTACTCGGTCACTTCCTTCTGCCAGGCCTCGGCGCCCTTGAATGCCGCGAGGTTCTCCCAGAG
The DNA here is from genome assembly GCA_023402175.1 of Pseudomonadota bacterium. Classification (GTDB taxonomy): domain Bacteria; phylum Myxococcota_A; class Polyangia; order Polyangiales; family Polyangiaceae; genus Labilithrix. The sequence goes on from JAEXCN010000187.1 coordinate 58,954, forward strand.
GTGGTTGATCGTCCAGATGCTCAGCGGGACGACCGCGAGGAACGAGCCCAGGCGGGACCGGATGAACGCGCCATCGATCGGGGTGCGGCTGGTGCTTGCGGCAGAAGACATTCCGTCAACCCGTTTAGGGGACGGCCCCGGCGTTTGACAAGCTTTGTCGTGTGGAGGCGTACCGATCTCTGTCCCGATCTCTGTCCCGATCCTGGCCCGATCCTGGCCCGATCCTGGCCCGATCCTGGGCCCGATCCTGGGCCAGATCCTGGGCCCGATCCCGGGCCGCCCCGGCCCCGTCGCCCGTCCCGCGGAGGCTCGAGGCGCGTGGTCCCGAGCTCAGCCGCCTACGCTCAGGGCGCGCCCGGGCCGCCGCCGCCCGTCGCGGAGAAGATGTCCGCGAGGAGGGCAGACGCCGTGACTGCGCCGCCTGCGCCGGACCCACGGACGACCAGCGGCTCGGGCGTGTGCCGCGCCGTGCTGAACGCCACGAGCGCGCTCGAGCCTTGCAGCTGAGCCGCGGGATGCGTTGCCGGGACAGCGACCGGGCCGGCCGACGCCGTCACCCGCCCGTCCGCGTCCGTCTCGATGCGTGCAAGATACACGAGCTTCTCGTTCCGCCGGCGCAGCCGCTCGGCGTTCAGCGCGAACGAGGCATCGAGCTTCGCGACGTCACGCTCGAGCGTCGCCGGGGACGACGCGTCGAGGACGTCACGCGGGACGAACGGCTCGAGGGCGACGTCGCTCGTCTCGAGCCGAGCGCCGAGCTCACGAGCGAGGATCACCGCCTTGCGCGCGACGTCGGCTCCGCCGAGGTCTTCGCGCGCGTCCGGCTCGGTGTAACCGCGGTCGCGGGCAACCGCGATCGCTTGCGAGAGCGTGCTCCCGTCCGCGATCGCGTTGCAGAGGAACGCGAGCGTTCCCGACAGCACGCAGTCGATCCGCTTCACGCGATCGCCGGTGCGGACGAGGTTCTCGAGCGTCGAGATCACCGGCAGCGCAGCGCCGACGGTTGCCTCGTACCGAAGCTGCGCTTTGCCTGCGCGACGAGCAGGATCGAAGAGCCGCTCGCGTGCGGACCACGCACCCGCGATCGGCTTTTTGTTCGCCGTGACGACGTGGATTCCGCGTGCGAGCGCGCGCTCGTAGAGCTCCGTGATTCCGTCCTCGGCCGTCGCGTCGACGATGACACCCGACTCACCCGCGAGCCGTTCGAGGACCTCGTCGTCGATGCGCGCAGGCGTCGCGCCTCGTGGACGCGCGAGCAGCGCGGCGACGTCGTCCGCGCGGACGTCGACCTCTCCGGGCGGAGCGAAGACGACGCCACGAGAATTGGCTACTCCGGCGATCCGGATCCGAGAAGCGAGAGGGCCGCGGACGATCTCGAGCAGCGCGCTGCCCACGACGCCCGTACCGACGAGCAGGATGCGGGGCTCAGACGGCATCATGCACCTCCTTCACGGCAGGCTTCGTGCGGGAAGCCGTGCGGACGACCTCGAGGACGCGCGCGAGATCGTCGCGGATGTCGATCGGGTCTTCGAGGCCGACCGACAGGCGCACGAGACCTTCGGCGATGCCGATCGCCTCGCGCTCCTCCTTCGAGAGGCCGTAATACGACATGATCGCGACCTGCTCGATCAACGTCTCGACACCTCCGAGCGAAGGCGCGATCGTCGCGAGCCTGCACGCATCGAGCGCACGCGCCGTCGTGTCGAGATCGGCACGGAGCACGAAGCTGATGACTCCGCCCGCACCGGACATCAGCCGCGTTGCGACCTCGTGATCCGGATGACTCGCGAGCCCCGGGTAGAACACGCGCTCGACGCCGGGCTGCGTCTCGAGCCACCGCGCGATCCCAAGGGCCGTCGCGTTCTGACGTTCGACACGCAGGGGCAACGTCTTCAGGCCGCGGAGGAGGAGGTAGGCCGCATGCGGATCGAGCACGCCACCGAGGACGTCGCGCGCTTCGCGGATCAAGGAGACGAGGTCCTCGCCCCCGCAGACGACGCCCGCGAGGAGGTCATTGTGACCTCCGAGGTACTTCGTGCACGAGTGGATCACGAGGTCGGCGCCGTGCTCGAGCGGGCGCTGGTTCACCGGGGTCGCGAACGTCGCGTCGATGATCAGCTTCACGCGCGGGTGGCGCCGCTTCAGCGCAGCGAGCGCCGGCAGGTCGATGACGCGGAGATACGGGTTCGTCGGCGACTCGGTGAGGATCACACGCGTGCGCGGCTCGATGGCGGCCGCGAGCGCAGCAGCATCGCCGGCAGGGACGATCGTGCACTCGACGCCATAACGTGCGAGCAGGCTCGTGACGAACGCGCGCGTTCGGCGGTAGCCCTCACCGGGGAGCACGACGTGATCGCCCTTCTTGAGCAGGGCAAAGAGCGCCGTCGTGATCGCGGCCATGCCGCTGCCGAAGAGCACGGCGTCCGTCGCGGCTCCCCCGGCGCGCGGATGCTCCAACGCGGCGAGCTTCCGCTCCGCAGCGCGCACGGTCGGGTTGCCGTACCGGCCGTATTCGTCGCGCTGGACGCGGCCTTCGAAGTGATCGCGAAGCTCGACGCTCGACGAAAACGCGTATGTCGCCGTGCACGCGATCGGCGTGGTCACGGCGTCGAACGCGTCCTGTCGAGGTTGACCCGCGCGAACGGCGAGCGTGGCGAGCCGGCCGGAAGACGCGGACTCGGACGGACGAGGAGACGTGGACATCGGGGCGAGACCTTTCTCGCCCACCGCTAGCTTTGGCCACCAACCGCAGCGCTCCTTTGCGGAGCAGCTCGGTCGTCCCAACGGCTTAGGGTGATATTTCTAACGCGCGTCACCCAAGGTGGGCGAAATTCCGCGCGGCTCCTCGATGAGGAACGGGGCAGAGAGTGAGCCTCGAAGGAGACGTTGTCAAGCGCTCACTGTGGATCGCGCCCGCGCGCTTCCGAGCGTCTCCGCTCTGATAGCGTTTTTGCCTGATGCCTCGATCGAGCGCACATCGATGCACATGGATACATCGATCGCGATCGGCCTTCGCAGCGAGCGCGCTCGCGCTGGCGCTCCTGCTTTCCGCGAGGGCGGCCAGCGCCGATCTCGCGCACGAGACCGTCTCGGGCAATGCCGTCGAGCGTGTCGCGCTGAAGGGACCGTCCGGGATCTCGGACGTGAGATGGGACGAGCTTTCGACGCCGAAGACGCCGGGCCTCCATGCGATCCGTTTCCGGGCGCAGGGACAAGCCGTGCTCGTCCCACACTGCAATGGGCGCGAGCGGGTCCTCGTCGACGGCGCGGTGAAGGATCCCGGGAGCAAAGGCCCGCTCGTCCTGCGGCTCGACGACGGCCCCGCGCACGAGGTCACGATCGAAGTGAAGGCGAGCGCGTACGAGAAGCGGATCGCCTGTACGGAGCCGCCTCGGACCGGCGCGATCGTCCGAACGAGCGACGGCCTCTCGCTCCTTCGCTTCACGAGCCCGCACGCGGCAAAGGGCGGCGGCGAGGCCGTCGTCTTCGTTCCCGGCGGTCACGATCGGACGCGTCCCGCTGCCGTTCTCGTCGGTGCGCATCCATGGAACGGCGGGCCGTGGACGTATGCGGCTTACAAGGAGCTCGTCGACGAGGCCGGAAAGAAAGACGTCGTCCTCCTCATGCCGAGCGGCCTCGGCAACTCGCTCTACACCGCAGACGCCGAGGACGAGGTGATGCGCGCGATCGACGCGCTGGCGAGCGAGCTCGCCGTCGATCGGCAGCGGGTGTCGATCTGGGGCGCATCGATGGGCGGCGCCGGCGCGACGACGATCGCGTTCCATCGTCCCGATCGCTTCGCCTTCGTCGCGAGCTGGTTCGGCGACAGCCGCTACGACATGGGCACGTACGTGAAGCCGATCCTCGGAAGCGAGGAGGGCGCTCGGCGCGTGAACGCCCTCGATGTGCTCGAAAACGCCCGGCATTTGCCCGTCTTTCTCGTCCACGGCGAGGATGACCGCACGTCGCCGATGAAGCAGAGCACGATGCTCCACGACGCGATGAAGAAGGCCGGCTTCTCCGTCGAGCTCGAACGCGTCCCGGGCATGGGCCACGAGGGGCCGCTCGTCGTGAAGTACATCCGCCGCGTCGTCGATCGCGCAGCGTCCGCGACGGCGCCGCGGAGACCGTCACGCGTGTCGTTCCGCAGCGTGCGCGCGAGCGATACCGAGGCGTACGGCGTCCGCATCGTGCGCGCCGGCGCGGGGGATGCCTTCGTCGATGTCGAGCGCCGCGCAGACGGCGTCCACGTGCTCGCGGCGCAGGGCGTCGTCGAGATCGTCCTCGCGAAGGACGCGCTCGGAACGGACGCGAAGGACGCGCGCGAGCCGCCCATCGCGATCGACGTGCCCGGCTCGAAGGTCCGCGTGCGATGGGCTCCGTGAAGCCGTCGCCCGCGAGCGCGCGCATCAAGGGCCGGCGGCGGACGGCGCTCATCGTGCTCGCTCCGATCATCGCGGTCGCCACGCTCATGCTCGGGCTGCGCGTCGGCGCAGGGAACGCGGTGAAAGCTGCGAGCGTCTTCGCCGCGCCACCTGGCAAGGCGCCGGCGCCGGGCGCGCCGGTGCCGCTCGCATGGCAGGTGCTCACCTATGTCGAGGATCGCGGCGTCCGCGAGACGATCGGCATGCGCGATCTCACCGTCGTCGCGCGGAGCAAAGGAAAGGAGTCGCGCTGGACGGGATCGAGCAACGCCGACGGGATCGCCGAGGCTTCGCTCGCGTTCGCCGATCTCGCTGCCGGAGATCCCGTCGAGATCGAGGTCCTCGCTGCGGGTGAACCGCAGCCGCTCGCGCGCGGGCTTGCCGAGTGGCAGAGCCCGTCGTGGGCGCGCGATCCGGAAGAACGCGGGGAACACGCGGCTGCGAGGCCGTCGAAGCGCGAAGGAGCGATCGCGATCGACGTCCTCGTCGAAGGCGAGCGCCTCGTCGTCGGGTTCGAGACGCCGGTCTGGGCGCATGTCCTCGGAAGCGGGATCGATCCTTCACGCGTCGCGCTCCACGCAACGCCGGAAGCCGGGCTCCGCCTCGAGATAGAAGACCCGCGACTCGCATGCGAGGGCTGGGCAGAGATCCCCGCGGTCGCCGAAGGACACGTCGTCGGACTGCAGGTCGAAGCAAAAGACGCGGAAGGAAGGAAAGGCGTCTGGTTCGGCGCGCTGCCGGTCGCGCCGGGCGCGTTCTTCGTCGGCGCACCTCGCCACGTGCCCGAGGCGAAATCCGAGACGGTCGTGCTCGTCGCGCCCAATCCGCGCAACGTCGTCTACGTCGAGGTGGACGACGAGCGTGGCCGCGTGTTCGCCGCCGCGCTGCCGCTCGCGGTCGAGCCGGGCGATCCGGTCCCGCGCGCTCGTTTCCAAATGCCGCCGCTCGCGCCAGGCCTCCACTGGATTGTCGTCTCTGGCGAGCCGCGCGGCGCCGAGCGTCTCGCGGGCGCGGCGATCGCGAAGCCGTTCCTCGTCGGCGAAGCGCCGGGCGTTCGCCCCGATCAAGCGTGCAGCATAGGCCCGTGGCTCGCGAAGCGTCCGGCGACCGGGTTCCCGCGCTGGCTCGCGGTCGACGGTATGGCGACGCAAGGCGCAGACAATCGCGCGCGCCATCGCCTCGGCCTCTTCATCGGTCTCTTCTCCCTCTTCGCGGCGGCGGTGCTGGAGGTGCTGCTCCTCACCGCGGCTTCACGCGAGGCGCGCGCGGTGATGCTGCTCGCGGATCTCGACGAGCCCGAAGCCGAGCGCGCGCGCGTGACGGCGAAGCCGCCCGGCGGAGGCCTCGCGATCGCGCTCCTCGTCGCGGTCCTCGGCTTCGCGCTCCTCGCGGCCCTGATGGTCGCGAAGGGCTGACGCGAGAGCAGCGGCCGCTACGCCAAGAGCGTCTTCGCGTCCGCGTCGAGCGGCTCGTCTTGGACGAGGTCGACGCCGTTGCGCCAGAAGCGGCGCGCTGCTGCGGCCGGCTTCGCGTCGTCACCGAACTTCTTCGAGCGCGTCGCCTCGCGCACGAGGAGCGCGAGCTCCAGCGCGCGGCCGAGCGTGATCGCGAGCCGGCGCGCACCAGCCTCGACGGCAGACGGGCCGCCGGCCTCGAGCGTCCGCATGAGCCACGCGCCCGCATGCTCCGTCGCGCGGAGAGCCGCCTCAGCGGGCTCTTTCAGCGAAGGATCCGCGCCTTCGACGCACGCATGGACCTCACGGACGAGCGGCTCGAGGCTTCCGCCCTTCGACAGCGCGCGGAGCAGATCGAGCGAGAGCACGTTCGTCGTGCCCTCCCAGATCGGAAGGACCTGCGCGTCACGGAGCAGCCGCGGAAGCCCGGTGTCCTCGATGTAGCCCGCGCCGCCGAAGGCCTCGAGGACCTCGCTCGCGACGGAGACGGCCTGCTTCGCGGTCAGCAGCTTCACGATCGGCGTGAGGAGCCGGAGGAGCGCCGCCTCGTGCTCGCTCAGCTCACCGCACTCTTCCTTCCCGAGCAGCTCGACGGAGCGGAATGCGATGTGGAGCGCGCCCTGGTATTCGGCTTCGAGCGACGCGAGCGTGTCGACGTGGAGCGGCTTCTCCGCGAGCGGCGCGCCGAACGCGACGCGGCGTCGTGCGTAGTCCTTCGCGAGCGCGATGCCACGGCGCATGCCGGCGACGGCGCAGACCGCGTTCCACGTCCGCGTGATCGTCAGCATCGGAGTGATGTTCTTGATGCCGTCCTTCGTCCCGACGACCGCGCTCGCGCGCGCGCCGTCGAGCGTCAGCTCCGCGGTCGGCACCATGCGCGTACCGAGCTTGTCCTTGAGGCGATTGACGGAGATCCCGTTCATCGTCCCGTCGGGGTTTCGGACCTCGACGTAGAAGAGCGCGAGGCCGCTTCCGCCCGCCGGGTTCCCTAGGGGGCGGCCGAGCGTGAGCGCCATCTGCGACGTCGTCGCGGAGCTGAACCACTTGGTCCCGTGCAGCGTGAAGACGCCGTCCTCGCCCGCGACCGGGCGCGCGATCGTCTCGCTGATCGCGACGTCGCTTCCGCCGGTGCGCTCGGTCATCCACTGGCCGCTCGTCCACGCCGTATCGGGGTTTCGGCTGGTGAGACGCGGGAGAGCGCGCTCGACGAGCTTCTGGTTCTTCGAGACGAGGAGCGTCTTTGCAGCGCCGTCCGTCATCGCGAGCGGGCACGAGTACACGTGCCACGAAGGATCGACGACGTAGAGGAGCGAGAACTGGTGCACGCGCGAGAACGCTCCGCTCTTCTTCTCGTAAGCGGTCGCGACGATGCCCTTCTCCGCCGTGATGCGCTGCGCCTTCTTCCAGAGCGGCGACAGCTCGATCTGATCGACGCGATGTCCCCACGGATCCCACTGCACGAGCCGCGGCTCGTCGCGGTAGTTCGTGTTCGCCTCGCGATAGAGCTCGCCGCCGGACAGCTCGCCGAGGTCGGACAGCTCCGCCTCGACGCGGGCGAGCACCTCGGGTGGCAGCGTGTTCCTCAGGTAGCGACGCAGGACGTCATCGCCGAGGTACGTGTTTCCGAGCTCAGGAGGGGTCTGGTAGAACGCCACGTCGAAAACGTAGCAGATGGGGCGGGGCGGGCGTTCGCCTGCAAGAACGCTTTCGTTCCGCGAGCTTTCGGTCCTGCGAACGGGCGCCTCGGGCCGATGCGCCGTTCGGCACGCGCGCTCGGCTCAGCCGCCGGGTAGCCGCAGCCAGAGGCCGCTGCTAGATGCGGGCCGAGCCGGCCATTGAGGGGTCGTGTGCGTGCGTTTTCCAGACCACCTTCCGATTTGCGAGCCGCTTTCGAGGGGTCCGGACACGGGGGAGATGACCGCGTGAGCGCCATCCACATGACCAAGCCCGAGGCACGTACATCGGTCGTGCGGGAGCTCCATCCGCGAGGTGCGGGTCGGACCTCGACGGCGACAGATGCTCTGCTCGTGGCGGAGATCCGGAACGGATCGACCGCTGCGGCCGGGATGTTCTTCGACCGCTACGTCCGCCACGTCGAGCGGCTGATCTGGAGCCTGCTCGGTCCCGAGCCCGAGGCAGAGGACGTTCTGCACGAGATCTTCGTCCGGGCGCTCGAGGGGATCGAGGGCGTCGAGGACCCTTCCCGCCTGAAGAGCTGGCTCACCGGGATCACCGTGTATACCGCACGCGAATGGATCCGCCGCCGAACGCGCCGGCGTTGGCTCCGCTTCGTCGACGAGCTCCCGGAGGCTCCGACTCCGGCGGCGAGCGAGGAGGTCAACGAGGCGACGCGCTGCACGTACGACGTCCTCTCGAGCATGTCCGCCGATGACCGCGTCTTCTTCAGTCTGCGCTTCATCGAGGGAATGGAGCTGTCCGAGGTGGCTCTCGCTTGCGACGTCAGCGTCTCCACCGCCAAGCGCCGGCTGAAGGACGCCGAGAAGCGTTTCCTCGCCCGTGCGAGGCGCCACGAAGCGCTCGTTCCCTGGCTCGAGGAGGGCGGCCGCTGGACGCTCGAGCGAACCTCTCGTCCGAGCGAAGGAGGCGAGGAATGAAGCGGCTCGCCGAGCTCGGCTCCGAGGTCGCGTCGTCGCTCGACGAAGCGCGCGCAAGGCGCAGCGCGGCCTCGCGCGTCCGCGCGAAGATCGTCGCTCGTGAGGTGCCACGCCTGCGCACGGAGTGGCGCCGACGAGGACCGAGCTCGCGGCTGTCGTCGAACGTCCGCTTCGGGCTCGTCGCGGCGCTGACCATGGCCGCCGCGATCGCGCTCACGGCGTTCTTCGCCTGGCCGTGGAAGGAGATGGCGACCGCTCCACGGCAGGAGATGGCAACCGCTCCGCTGGCCGAGCCTCCGCTGTCGTTCGTCGTCGGCGACGAGCGCGGGACCGCGGGCCTGTTCGTCGCGGCGCCGGCGACGGGCGAGAAGCCGATCACGTTCTCGGACGGCAGCGAGCTTCGCCTCGCGCCGACGGCGCGCGTGCGTGTCGCCGAGGTCGCACGTGAAGGCGCACGCGTCCTCGTCGAGAGCGGGACGGTGCGCGTCTCCGTCGTTCACGCGCGCACGCATGAGACACGCTGGACGGTCGAAGCGGGGCCCTTCGAGGTACGCGTCACCGGGACGAAGTTCGACGTCGTCTACGATCCGTCGTCGACCGGCCTCGTCGTCCGCATGCACGAGGGGTCCGTGGTCGTGCGCGGCTGCGGGCTGGCCGGGAATGGAGG